>NZ_JBCGDP010000001.1:0-395235 GCF_038739875.1 Flavobacterium polysaccharolyticum | reverse complement strand
TGGCTGATGCTACTGAGGTACAACTTCCATTGCCTGATGTTACTGTATAATCTGTTCCAACGATCAATCCACTAATTAATCCTGTGGTGGTGTTGATTGTAATTCCTGGTGTAGCTGGGTCAAAAGTATATGTATTCGATGCATTGTAATTGCTAATCGTACTGGTTTCTGCTGACGAACAAGACGCTGCTGTCGAACTAATTGTCGGAACAGCTGGTAAAGCATTTACCGTTACCGTTTCCGTAGCTGTTAAGGTACGATTACAGGTCCCGTTGCTTACATTGGTTAAGTTTAAAGTGGTGTTAGCAGTTACGCCTGTTACCGTAACAGCAACTGTTCCGCCTGCTCCTATGGTAGCTATGCCCGAAGCTGCTCCTGAATAGGTAACTATATTGCCTGCTGTGCCTGTTATGGTAAATATCGCATTAGAACCAGAACAAACTGGTGAATTAGATGATAAGGTAGCCGCAACGGGTAAAGCATTTACAGTTACCGTTGCCGTAGCGTTTAAAGTAGGATTACAGGTTCCGTTGCTTACATTGGTTATGTTTAAAGTGGTGTTAGCAGTTACACCTGTTACCGTAACAGCAACTGTTCCACCTGCTCCGATGGTAACGGTACCCGAAGCTGCTCCTGAATAGGTAACTGTATTGCCTGGCGTGCCTGTTATGGTAAATATCGCATCAGAACCAGAACAGACTGGTGAATTAGATGATAAGGTAGCCGCAACTACACACAAATTAGCTCCTGCAGAAGTTACCGTTCCACAAACATAATTACTTTGCGTTACTATATCTCTATAATCATATCCATTCATCGATACAACTGCTGCTGTAATGCTTAACGTAGCTGTTGTAGCTCCAGAATAAACACCACCGTTAGCGATATTAGACCACGAAGCCCCATTATCAGTACTTACCTGCCATTGATGCTGTGTAGTTCCTGAACCTGATGTAGTTATAGTTGTAGTAAATGACACATTACCTCCTACTGCTGTAGACTGATTTGAAGGAGTTGATGGATTTAGCACACTTGCTGAACCTAAACTTGTTACATTGGTATAGGTACCTGAGTATGGCGCAGCAACAGGTCCATTTACCCTTCCTGAAGTATCAACCGTTGGAATGCCCGTTCCATAAACACCACCATCACCTCCATCGGCAGCAATAGAATTATAATATTCATTTGCATCAGAACAACCATCATTATCAGAATCTAAATCAAGTTGATTTAAAACACCATCAAGGTCCGTATCATATCTATCATCTATTCCGTCGGTATTTGTATCAACAAAACCTGGAGCTGAAGGATCAAAATAATTAGGAATTCTATCCGAATCAGCATCTCCAAAAGGGTCTGGTAAAACTCCATATTCAACAGTATCTAAAATTCCATCATTATCATCATCTAAATCACAATTTTGAGGAACACTATCGGTATCTGTGTTTCCAACATAGTTTGGATTTTCAATCGGAATATACAATGATACTGAACCTCCAGATTGACCGTCACGAGAATCATTTCTAAAACCATTTAAATGCTGTCCACCTATTCCTCCTGTTGTATTTAAAGAAAGATTTGCTGGAAGTGTGGCTTTTGAGTAAAGTAACACTCCTCCTCCTCCTCCTCCTCCAGGACCATGAGCCACATTTGTATTCAGATCTATATTTAAATCTTGACCATCACCGCCATTGATATTAACCGTAAGATTAGTTGTATACCTATTCACTTTTAACACAACTGACCCTCCAGCACCACCACCTCCACCTCCATCAGGAGCACCGACAGGATTGACTGCCAAAGGTGATAACCCATTTGCATTTATAAAATGACCATTACCAATTATTTCATCTGCAAAAATAATCACAATCCCTCCTCCATCAGCGGCGGTAGAAGGATTATTGGTTGAAACCCAACCTGGTCCCCCTGCTCCACCCAAAAAGGCTTTATCTTGTGCGAGATAAGTTGTCATTGCATATCCACCAAATCCTCCTGCATTCGCTCCACTTACATCACACCAACGTTTTCCTCCTTCACCGCCAGCACCATAATTGGCTCCTCCTCCTCCTCCTGAATCTCCCGAAGCACCAGATCCTCCACCATTTGCCCTTGGCGCTCTACCCCTATCTGATGCTGAATTAAATAACGCAATACCTTCTCCTCTAGTATAGGATGAATTATTAGTGTCAGGTAAGACAAATTGTAAAGAAGGATCAGCACTACAGTTATTAGGCGTTCCATTAATTGGCATCTGAATGCCCCTAAATCCTCGTCCATTTACATCTATATCAGCATTGAATGTAAGTGTCCTAGCGCTTATCGCTACAACACCACCAATACCTAATGCATCATTCCAATCTAAAGAAGTTAAAGTCCCATTAATATTTGCAGAAGTGTAATTAGGAATTCTAACCACTTGCACTTTTCCTGCTACATTGTAGCTTCGAATCAATGGATAGCGGGGTGTTATTACATTACCTACAATACTTGCAATCTCAAAAAATTCGTAATTACCAGCATCATTAATAGCAGTAATACTTCCACCAGCCGCTGTATTTGCCGTGCTAATAGTTGCTCCTTTCATTTGAATGATAAGAGCTTTATCTCCTACAGCAAGATTTGAAGCATCAGTAACAGTGATTGTATGAATACAACTCAAAGAGCATGCTGCACAGCTTGGAAGATTCAAACTTGTTACAGAAGTGTATGAATTAACAATTCCTGAAATATTTGTTTGGGATAATGTTTTATTGCTTGTAAAAATTAGCAAAAATAAAAGCATAGAAAAAATTGCTTTTTTCCTGAAGAGAAAAGTAGATTTGGGCATAAATGTGGTATTTAGTCTTTGGAATAAACAAATAGTTTTTTTTAATATTTCAAAAACAGAATAGCACCTTAGTACTCATCTGTTAACAAAATGCAAAAAACACATATTTGAGCGCGAAAATATAAAATTAGATTCATAACTTCCTTGCAAACAATCAATTTATGTTAAATCGAATAAGACAAATCGATGAAACGTATAAAAAAACCGACGAAATACACCTTATTAACATTTACTTTAAGCACATTTAAAAATGAAAAAATGAAAAAAGAAAGAATAATTAGGTTAATTTTTAAAAAAAATAAGTTTAAGCTTACATATAATGCTTTTTATGAATACACAACCGTCTGATATATTTCAAATAAAAAACTTTTAATCAAGTTGCTTTTTTGTTAAAAATTGGGCTAACTTATAAACACAAGCTCTAGTTTTTTTTAAAATAGAATCAAAAAAAATTATTGACAGTAAAATAAAGTTATAATTTAGGCTATAACAACTGATCTATTTCCTCTTGAACAATCTCCCAATCCATGAGCAGTTGATCCAATTCTTCTTTCTTTTTGTTATAAGCAATAAAAAAATTAGCATCTTCAATATGCTTATCATAATTAGAAGCTAGCATTTTGTCATCATGCTGAATATCTTGCTCCAACTGTTTTATCTGACTTTCTATTTTACTCAATTTATTATGTAACGCTTTATTCTTTTTTTGGTCTTCATAGGAAGATTTTGATTTTGCATTATCCTTTGGAGCCACATGCTTTTCTATATCTTTTTTCTCAACTTCTCGCATATTCTCCAAATTGCGTTGCTCTAAGAAAAAGTTAATATCTCCAAGATATTCCTTAATTTTTTGATCTTTGAATTCATAGACTATATTAGACATTCCTTGCAAAAAATCACGGTCATGAGATACCAATAATAAAGTACCACCAAATTTTTGCAACGCAGCTTTCAAAACATTCTTAGATTTAATATCAAGGTGATTCGTTGGCTCATCCATCAAAAGAACGTTTATTGGTTGTAACAAAAGCTTACAGAGCGCCAGACGGTTACGTTCTCCACCAGAGAGTACTTTCACCTTCTTTTCAACATCATCGCCACGGAACAAAAAAGCCCCTAACATATCCCTAACTTTCATGCGATTCGTATCAGTAGCAGCATTTTCCATAGTTTCCAAAAGTGTAATCTCACCATCCAAATACTCTGCTTGATTTTGGGCAAAATAACCCAGTTGAACGTTATGACCTAACTTTATTGAACCATCATATTTAAATTCATTTACTATCGCTTTAATAAATGTGGATTTCCCTTGGCCGTTTTGTCCAACGAAAGCAATTTTACTTCCTCGTTCAACCAAGAGATTGATATCTTTTAAAATGGTCTTATCACCGTACGATTTGGTGACATTTTCTGCTTCAATAACTACTTTCCCAGGTTCTTTTGAAACAGGAAAAGAAATACTCATAACAGAATTATCATCCTCATCCACTTCAATTCGCTCTACTTTATCAAGCTTTTTGATGAGTGATTGAGCCATCGAAGCTTTAGAAGCTTTAGCTCTAAACTTTTCAATTAATTTCTCCGTTTCTTCAATTTTTTTGGCTTGATTCTTTTGAGTAGCCAACTGTTTTTCTCGTATTTCGTGTCTTAACTCTAGATATTGAGAGTAAGGCTTGTTAAAATCGTAGGCTTTGCCTAATGATATCTCAATAGTTCTATTGGTAACATTATCTAGGAACATTTTATCGTGAGAGACAATAACTACTACCCCAGGAAAATTTCTTAAAAAACCTTCTAACCAAATGATACTTTCAATATCCAAGTGGTTAGTTGGCTCATCCAATAAAAGAATATCATTAGATTGAAGCAATAATTTAGCAAGCTCAATACGCATTCTCCATCCCCCAGAAAAAGTGTCTGTTTGATTATCAAAAACTTCACGTTTGAAACCTAAGCCTAAAAGAATTTTTTCAGTATCACCTACATAGTTATACCCGCCTAAAAGCTCGAAACGATGGGTGTAATCAGACAAATCCTCAATGATTTGACTATATTCATCACTCTCATAATCAGTCCTACTAACCAATTGATGATTAATCTCGTCTAGCTTTTTTTCAACAATTTTGATTTCGGTAAAAGCTTCGTAAGCCTCCTCAAGAACCGTACGTCCAGCTTCAAAATCAATATCCTGACGAAGAAACCCCATCCGTACTTCTTTTTCTTGAGCAATACTTCCTGAGTCTGGAGCAAAATCACGAGCTAAAATCTTAAGCATTGTAGATTTTCCCGCTCCATTTTTGCCTACAAGTCCAACTCTATCGCCTGCTCCTAAACGAAAAGTAACTTCTTCAAACAAATACGAACCCCCAAAAGAAACTGATAAATTGTGTATATTAAGCATAGAATGTGACTAATGTTACATCGGTAGCAATCTAAAATTGTACCTTTGATGAAAATTTTTGCAAATGTTAAAAAAAGGATCCAAACTAAATAGCATTTTAACAGGAAGTTGTCCGAAATGCCAGAATGAAAGTATGTATGAGGATAAAAACCCACTTAATCTCAATAAAGTACTAAAAATGAATGAAACCTGCAGCCATTGTGGATTGAGATATCAAATTGAACCATCTTTTTTTTATGGCTCAATGTATGTAAGCTATGCCTTAAATGTAGCAGTAGGTTTAGCAGCATTTATCATATCCTATGTATTCCTGGGTACAAGTATCAAAAATTCTTTTTTTGTGATACTAGGTACATTACTACTTTTATTCCCTTGGGTTTTAAGATGGTCAAGGAATATCTATATCAACTTATTTGTAAGTTATGACCCAAGTAGCACAAAAAAATAAATCATTTTTTGAATTTCTTTAAAAATCTAACCCAATTAATTTCGGGCTGTAAAGGCATTTTATATTCTATATGATTATACAATGTCTTTGCCATTGATGGCCCTAGCATAACACCTCTAGTTCCTAATCCATTCAAAATATGCAGTTGGGGATACACATCATGAGTTCCAACAAGAGGTCTGCGATCTCGCACAGTAGGCCTAACTCCAGCAAAATGTTCTATAACTTCAAAGTCACAATTAATAATTTCTTGAATACGTTCTAATAATTCCATTCTACCTCCTTCAGTAGGCAAATCCGTTTTATCCTTCCAATTATACGTAGCTCCAACTTTAAATAAACCATCACCTAAAGGAAGAATAAAGACGCTAGTATTAACAATAACATCAATAGCTAAGTCAGGAGCTTTTATGATAAATAATTCCCCTTTGGTGCCATCAAGAGGTAAAAAATTAAAATAAGGATTATTATGTAATCCAAAACCTTCAGCAAAAATTATGTGTTTTGCTTTAGCTCCATTATATTCAACCTCATCAGTTGTAAATGACAAAGCAGAATAATTAAATACTTCATTACAAAACATCCCTGATTTTCGTAAAAATTCACGATAATACTGTAGCAGAAGCGCTGTATCAACATAACCAGTTTGTAACACTTCACCATATCCATATGGTGCGTTTATACCTTTGTAATTAGAAAATTTTATTGTAGTTGACAAAAAAGGAGAGAGTAGCTTTTTATCAGAAGCTAAAAACCAATTATTCTGTTCTTCGATAGAAAAAAACTTCCTGTAAATAGGCAATCTATTATCGAACGTGACTGAAAAATTATCTTTTAAGGAATCATAAAAATCAGCCATCTCTTTTAGCTGATTTTCGGCATCCCAAACTTCTGTAAATCGTTTAAGAATAACTGGATTGTAGAGCCCCCCTGCTATGCGGGAAGAATTTTGTGAATCATTATCAAAAACAATCACTTTTTTATCATTTTTCAAAGCCAATTCTGCAAAAGAAATTCCAGCTAAACCAGCACCAACGATTATATAATCAATCATATAAATAAGATTTAAAAACAAAAAACTCTTACTTAACAGTAAGAGTTTTTTTCGTATATGAACTAAATGAATTAGTAGTTCCACATATCTTGTTCGAAATTACGAATTTTTTCTTTAATTCTTTCTGATTCCAAAAGTTGGTTTTGAGAATTATCCTTCATGTAATCTTCAATTGCACGATCACCGTAAATGTTTTCCTCTTTATAAACAACCGCATTAAATCTTCTAGAATTCAAAATTTGATCATAGGAAATTGGCATAGATGAGTTTTTCTCATTAAATGTTTTTGCCTCATGAAATACTTCTCTAGCAGCAGGGAAAAAGATCCAAAACAATTCGATATAATCTTTTTCTTCACTATTCATCGTATAAACATCTGGAGTTACAGGACAAATTCCAAGTAAACGATACTTCAACTCACTCTGACGTTTGTCAAAATACCAAAAACCTTTAATCTTGTATTGACTTACATCTTGGGCACTAAGATCTTGTTTCAAGATATATTCAGCAGGAATTGATTTAGTTGGACCAACTGTTTCGTCAACATAGGTAACAACTTTCTTTTTACCAGTTCCAGTTACCACTTTTTTCTTAACAACTCTACTTCTGTAGGCATCTGGATCTTGATTTATTAGTTCTCGACCAGCATCAGTAGTATCAATACGAGATAAAGAACCTTGTATATCTTTCAGTGATTTTTTTGTATTAAAATAACTATCAGTATATACTTCGGTAATCTTTCCAGACTTCATTGCTTTTGTTAAAACGTCATATAAAGAACGTCTGTCTGTCCCAATGTTAGCAGTATCAATCGGAAAATATAAAGGAAAATTGATTTTCTCACTCAAATCAATAATTTCCCATGTAGTTTTCCCCATCAAAATATCTCTATCATGAACATAACCGTAAGCTAATGGCCTGTCATTATCAGAAATAAGTTGTGCTTTAGTCTTTAGTCCAATTTCACTAGGTTTTTTGGCGTTCAAAAGATTGGATTGAGAAAATCCAGCCACACTACCTAATACAGTGACAATAGCTATTAAAAAAAATCTTACATTCATCATGGTGTCCTTATAAAATATTGGAGTAGTTTTTTACAAACGTACTATTATTGTATTTCGTAAATTACTGGAGCTGTTCTAGGCAATAAATAACTACCAGCACCTACTAATTTAGTTTTGATTTCAGAGATTGTAACTTGATCTCCTCTTCCCGCTTTTGATAAAGCAGTGATACATTGTGAATTTAAACGATTTCCTGAAACTACAACAGTTGGTTGACCAGCAATTTTAAAGTTGAATCCAACAACGTCTAATCCTACTTCAAAATCAAAGTCTACTAACTTAGCCCCAATTGTAGCAACTTGAAGGTTAGATTTAGGTCCTTTTACTACACCCATTTCACCTCTAATTGTCCCAGATGGACCAGGAATACCTTTAATTCTATATACTTTTTTATCTGATGCAACTTTCCCGTCAGACATTTTACCCGTAACATTAATAACAACTTCTGTACCAGTACCTGGACTCATATTGTATTTACCATTACCAACTTTTGTCAAACCAGGAGCTGAAGCCGTAACATCTTTGTCTGAAATTCCAGCAAAAGAAATAGACATCGGATTCACAACACCACGATAAACTACATTCATTTTATCAGCAGAAATAGTAGCAGAATTTGGTCTTGGAACCACAACATACTTCCCTTCAAACTTCAATGGAATAGTTTTACCATCTTCTAAGAATGAAAACTGACCATTAATATTTTGTTCTCCTACACCACCCGCAGTAAGAGAGATAACCGCTTGACCGTTCTCTAATTTACCCGGACCTTGGAAAGAAGTTGGTTTAGTATTTTCGTCATAACGACCTAAAACTACTTTACCTTTTACGTTCTCTCCTTGAAAGTAAGCATTCTTTTCTAATACTACGATAGCTTGATAATTACTATAAGAAGCTGCTTCAACAGCTGCTTTTCCTAAAGCAGAATTGTAAACATCTCCTTCTACTTTTTTAACATCATTTTGCCAAGCTGATAATTTTGCAACAGAAGCTACAGCTGGAAAACCTTTAAAATGATAAGATAGGTATTTAATTTTATTACCATCTTTATCTTTAACCTCACTTAAATCAAACTTTGCATCAACTTCTTTAGCAATTGCAGCATATTTTTTATCAGCTCCTAAGGCTGCTTTTATATCTGATTTATACTTTTCAATTTTCGCAATAATTTCATTTCCTTTCTTAGTGTATCCTTCACCAATAAACCAGTTATCAATGTTGTCACCTTTGTCCATATTCTCATATGGTAATTTGCCTGTTTCTGTATCTACAGTAAAACCTTTAAGAACATCAGTTTTTAAAGTAGCGATGTAAGCGTCAAATTCTTTTGTAATTACTTCTACTTTGTGAGCTGTAGCTGCAGCAGCAACGAAGTCTCCTTTTGCTTCAGCAGCCTTCGTGTCTAAAGACATCAATAAAGCTTGATTGTTTTGTGTAGAAGCAGCGTTTGCATTTTCAAATTTTTCATTCATTAATCCAAAAGCAGATAAAACTTCTTTGGACATATTCATTGCTAACATCGCGATAAAAACCAGATACATCAGGTTAATCATCTTCTGTCTAGGGGTTAGTTTTCCTCCTGCCATTTTTTCTAAATAATTAGTTTAATAAATAATAATTTTAGTCTAAAAACTAATTATCCTTTGTTGTTCATTGCAGAAAGCATTCCTCCATAAACATTGTTTAATGAAGCGATATTAGCGGTCATTGAAGCCATTTGTTCTTTCAATTTACTAGCATTTTCTGCGATTTCTTTGTTAGCTTCAGCATTTTTTGAAGCACTTTCTAATTGAACTTTATACAAACTATTTAATGATTCCATTTGACTAGCAGCCATAGAAAGTTCTTCGCTGTATTTTTTGGTAGAAGCAATAGAATCAACTGTTGGAGAGATAGCTTTTGCAGCCCCTTCAAAATTTTTGATACTATTCCCTAAACTTGCCATCAATTCAGAGTCAATTTTAGCTTCTTTCAACATTGCATCTAATTTTTGAGATAAAACTCCTTGAGCATCAACTTTCTCTTCTTTTTTAACTTGTGATTTAGCTTGACCATTAGCTAATTCAGGATAAACCAAGGTCCAATCTAATTCGTCTTCAACTGGTTCGAATGCAGATAAAGCAAAAATTAAAGCCTCAGTTACTAGACCAAGTGACAACATCAGAGTTCCTGTAAGTGGTCCAATCTCAAAGTGAGTAATTTTGAATAATGCTCCGATAATTACTACTGCCGCTCCCATACCGTAAGCGAAGTTCATTGTTTTTTTGCTTAATAATGCCATGATAATTTGATTTAGGTTAATTTAAAAATATTTAGATTTGGTTTAATACTATTTTGATCCTTTGTTCCCAGTAACTTGTGTACCCATATAATCTTGAACAGTTCTAAATCCGATAAAACTTCTAGCTGAATCAGCATATTCAAAATCTCTAGTACTTACTTGTAAGAAGTAGGCAACATCTTTCCATGAACCTCCACGAACAACTTTACGTTTATTAGAAGCATCTGAAACGTTTGGATTCATTGTAGAAACATACTCGAAACCGTTTGGATCATATGCATCATTAGTCCATTCTGCTACGTTACCAGCCATGTTATATAAATTGTAACCATTAGGCTCGTAAGATTTTGCTTCTACAGTATACAAAGCATTGTCTGCTGCATAATCTCCACGACTTGGCTTAAAATTAGCCAAAA
Organism: Flavobacterium polysaccharolyticum; assembly: GCF_038739875.1. Taxonomy (NCBI): domain Bacteria; kingdom Pseudomonadati; phylum Bacteroidota; class Flavobacteriia; order Flavobacteriales; family Flavobacteriaceae; genus Flavobacterium; species Flavobacterium polysaccharolyticum. The sequence continues at coordinate 384,747 of NZ_JBCGDP010000001.1, read as the reverse complement.
AGCATCCTCTATCATTTTTAGTATAAGGACCTCCCCATGGATAAGTACCTGATTCCAAACCTCCTCTAGCTGAATATTCCCATTCCGCTTCAGTAGGTAAACGGAAAGAATTTACTAAATCTCGCCCTTTTTGTTTTGACTTGATGTATGTATTTTTATTTTGAGTTCTCCATGCACAAAAAGCTTTGGCTTGTGTCCATTTCACACCAACTACAGGATATTCACCATAAGCCTTGTGCCAGAAATAATCATTATGCATTGGCTCATTGTAGGAATATGCATAATCCTTAATCCAAACTGTAGTATCAGGATATACATTAATTTCTTCGGTTCTTATAAAATCTTTTCTAGAACCCTTTTTAGCTTTTGCTGCTGCTTGAATGTCCATCCAAGTATATTTATATTTCAATTTATTTACATCTATTGTTCTAAGACCGTTGTAGGATTGGTCTATTGGCAAATACATTGAATCCATTACTTCAGCATAATACTCGTCTGGATATTTTTTTGTGTCTTTTATCAATTTCACCTTACGATTCAATTTTCTTGTAGCATAAGGATCTTTTTCCGTCCCAACGCTATAATAATTATCATACATATACTTATCGTAGGCAGTCATCTTGGCAGGATCGGAATCATTGAAAGCAAAATCTCCGATACTTCCAGCATTTTTACCCTTGCCAGTAGCAGCACCTTTTTGCCCACTATCTTCCGCAAGAATTGCTAAACGAACTCTAATAGTAGAATCTTTTACCCATTCTACAAAAGAACGGTATTCGCTATTTGTAATTTCGGTTTCGTCCATATAAAATGAACGCACGGTAACGGTTTTAGTTGGCGCATCGTCGATAGCAGCTATATCATGCTCTGATTTACCCATAATAAAAGAACCTCCTGGAACCAATGTCATTCCGAAAGGTTTTTCTGGGTGCCACTTACCTCCTTCAACTCCTACTAATTCTCCTTTATCGCTTGATTTACCACAGCTTATTAACAGAGTTAAAAATGCCGTAAACACAATGATTTTCTTCATATAAATTTGGGGGTTAACTATTCATTATTTAAAGTCTGTAAACCTATTTATTATTTTTTAAATAAACAATTTTTACAAGGAACAAATCGATATTTTTTTTAATAACTTTTAAACACTATTTTTACGCTGTGCTTTCCACCATCTTTCGGGTAATTCTTGATTACATGCAATCAAATACTCCTCATAAGAACAGGGTAACAACGTGTTTCTTTTTAATTTATTATTACTATTGGTTAAAAAAGGAATCTCTATCCACCATCTATCAGTTTTATTACTTTTATAAAAAACTAACTCTTCTTCTTCTAATGGCACTATATATTTAAGATAATTATCTTTAGTTCCAAAAGGATACTCCCCCGATCGAAATTGATATCCTTCAATAAAATACCATATAATTTGAGCAATCAAAACTGCTTCTTGTACAGTATTGTAATGATTAAAAATACCAAACAAAGACACTTTATCACTTATTCCTGCGTATCGAGACAAAGAACATATTTCCTTTCCATTAAATCCATTCGGTGCGAAAGTATTAAAATTTCCCGAATCAGAAGACTTTACAGCCGTTAAATCTAAACTTACTATATCAGCATCTCTAAAAACGGGCTCTGCTAGGGCAATATTATTAGAAATTTCCCCTAATCGATAGGCATCAAAATATAATTTTTCTATGATATCGATCTCTTCCTGAGAATTATAATACGTTTGATAACCAACATTACAATAGTTAAAAAGATTATTAGGGGCATCGATTACCATTTTAGTCAAGTAAGAGCTGTTAGACAAACTATCTGTTTCTTTTCCGAAATCAAATCTATTATCTATCGCCACCAAATTAACCATTTGTTCCAACTCGTCATAAGCCCTATACAATGCATAAGTAAGATCTTGAGAACCACCAATAACAATGGGAACTATCCCTTTTTTAATCAAACTAGCGACTACTTTTTTGACTGCAAAATAAGTATCCATAGCCGAATTCCCAGGTAAAATATCTCCTAAATCCGCAATTCCAATTTTCCAATTACCCAAGAACAACCCATAAAATGATTTACGAACCGCACTCAAATCAACCACAGATTGAACGTTATCTGATCCTCTATTCTCAAGCACTCCAACTAAAGCTATCTTAACCTTGTTTAAATCTGGAAATATATCATCTGTATGCAAAGAAATAATTCCTCCAATATGTTGAGAGGACAATTCATTCCTAAAATCTATGATTTCTTTATCAATGGGCACAAGAAAATCAAACTCCATAGTTTACTTTTTTTTAGCTACTGCTTTTTTTGCAGGTGTAGATTTCTTTGCTGCTGCCTTTTTTGCAGGAGCTTTTTTCGCAGGTGTTTTCTTTGCAATCATTTCCTGTACTTCAGCTAAAGTCAGTTTAGACGCATCAACATCTTTACTTAATTCGATTTTTATCTTACCTTTAGTAATAACCGAACGTCCCCAGCGTGCTTTTTCAACCAAAATTCCTTCAGCTTCCCAATTATGAATAACCTTGTCAATATTCTTTTGTAATTTATCCTCAATTAAAAACTCAATATCAGCTTGAGACAAATTATCAAAATCAAATTTCTTAGAAACATTGATAAAAATACCATTCCATTTAATAAAAGGACCAAATCTTCCAGTTCCTTTTTGAACACTTTCTCCTTTGTAGACAGCAATTGGAGCATCAGCCAATGCCTTTTCATCAATCAACTCTTGAGCGCGTACCAACGAAACGTCCAATGGATCTTCACCTCTTGGTAAAGAAATAAAAACTGCTCCGTGACGCACATAAGGTCCAAAACGCCCGTTACTTACCTCAACCTCTTCTCCTTTATATGTACCTAAATTTTTTGGCAATAAAAATAAATTCAGTGCTTCTTCTAAAGTAATGTTTCCGATATTTTGTTCGTTTCGCAAACTAGCAAACTTTTTGTCTTCATCCTCAGCATCTCCTATTTGAGCCATTGGCCCAAACTTACCCAAACGAACTGAAACTGGTTTCCCTGAAACCGGATCTGTTCCTAAAATACGTTCTCCACTTTCTCTATCAGCATTTGCCTCAACATCTTTTACATTTGGATGGAATTTATCGTAGAACTCTTGCATCATTTTAGCCCATTCGATGTTACCTTCAGCAATCTCATCGAAGTCTTGTTCCACTTTTGCAGTAAAATTATAATCCAAAATAGATCCAAAATTTTTCACCAAGAAATCGGTAACTATAGTCCCAATATCTGTTGGCACTAATTTTCCTTTATCAGAACCTGTATTTTCTTTTAAGACTTTTTCAGCTATTTTTCCAGCTTTAAGCGTAAGCTGTGTATAATTACGTTCTTGCCCTTCTAGAGTTCCTTTTTCTACATAATTTCTATTAATAATAGTAGAAATTGTTGGCGCATAGGTAGACGGACGACCAATACCAAGCTCTTCTAATTTCTTTACTAAAGAAGCCTCTGTATATCTTGCAGCAGGTCGAGAATAACGTTCCGTTGCAGTAATGAATGAGTTGACCAATGGCTCATTTACCTTTAAAGCGGGTAACATACCTTCTTGTTCTTCCTCATCATCATCATGCCCTTCCAAATATACTTTTAGAAAACCTTCAAAAAGCAACACTTCACCTGAGGCCACAAAAACCTCACTGTGATTATTCGCTTCAATTTTAACATTAGTACGTTCTAATTCTGCATCACTCATTTGAGAAGCCAAAGTTCTTTTCCAAATCAAATCATACAAACGCGCTTGGTCTCTATCTACATTTACGGTATGCAAAGACATATCCGTTGGACGAATCGCCTCATGTGCTTCTTGTGCTCCTTTGCTTTTATTAGCGAAAGTTCGTGGCTTAGAAAATTCCTTTCCGTATGATTTTATAATTTCGGCTTGTGCCGCTTCCATTGCTTCTTTAGATAGATTCACACTATCCGTTCTCATATAAGTAATCAATCCCGCCTCATACAATCGTTGCGCTAACTGCATTGTAATTCCAACTGGTAAATACAATTTACGAGCCGCTTCTTGTTGTAAAGTTGAAGTGGTAAAAGGTGCGGTAGGTGATTTTTTAGTCGGTTTCGTTTCTAAATCTGAGACCTTATATAAAGAGTTGGTATTTTTATTTAAAAAATCTTGCGCTTCTTGTTTCGTGGCAAAATTTTTAGGCAACTTAGCTTTTACTGTTTTACCTGCTTCGTTTGTGAACTCGGCAACAACGGAATAACTAGCTACAGGTGCGAAATTTTGAATTTCTCTTTCACGTTCAACAATCAAGCGAACTGAAACAGATTGCACACGTCCCGCAGAAAGACCTCCTTTGATTTTTCTCCAAAGTACAGGAGACAACTCATATCCTACTAATCGATCCAAAACACGACGAGCCTGCTGAGCATTCACTAAATTATAATCAATCTCACGAGGATTATCAATGGCTTTTAATATTGCATTCTTAGTGATTTCATGAAAAACGATACGTTTGGTTTTTTTAGCATCTAATTTCAATTCTTCCGCCAAGTGCCAAGAGATGGCTTCTCCCTCGCGGTCCTCATCGCTTGCTAACCAAACCATTTCTGCATTCTTAGAAAGTGTTCTTAGTTTACTCACCAAAGCCTTTTTATCCGAAGAAACTTCATACTTGGGTTTAAATCCATTTTCAACATCTACCCCTATTTCTTTTGAAGGCAAGTCGGCAATATGACCATAACTTGACTCTACCTGAAACTCACTTCCTAGAAATTTTTCGATTGTTTTGGCCTTTGCAGGTGACTCCACTATAACTAAATTCTTTGCCATATCCCGTTTGTTTGTATCGGCAAAAGTATATGATTTTTTTAAATTTAAAGATTATTACACTTTAAAAGTACATTTTATAATTGAATTGTATGTTCTTCAAACTATCAAAAGTCCCCTTTTAGGGCTTTCAAAAAACAAAAAAACTCTTTTTTCACCTTAACCAAAGAAATAAAAAACACTGTCAGTCAGCCCCTTCTTACCCTAATTATATCTTCCTCCATAACATTAAGAAAACTCTAAAAACAATGTTAATTCTTAATCTGACATCTTGTCATCTTTACCAAATTTCGCTTATATTTGCGCTTTTAAAATTCCCATGGAAAAGATTATTGAAGAAAGCAAACAAGGTGAAAGTCTTGTTTTAGAAAATAAGCCCGAAAACACAAAAAAGCTTTTTATAGAAAGTTACGGATGTGCTATGAATTTTTCTGACAGTGAGGTTGTCGCATCGATATTATCTACTAATGGATACAACACCACTCAAAAACTAGAAGAAGCTGATTTAGTTTTAGTAAATACTTGTTCAATTAGAGACAAAGCCGAACAAACAATTAGAAAGCGATTAGAAAAATACAACGCTGTAAAACGGATTAATCCAAGAATGAAAGTTGGCGTTTTAGGATGTATGGCTGAACGTTTAAAAAGTCAATTTTTAGAAGAAGAAAAAATTGTAGATCTAGTTGTTGGTCCTGATGCTTACAAAGACTTACCAAATTTATTAAACGAAGTAGAAGAAGGTCGTGACGCCATTAATGTTATTCTTTCTAAAGAAGAAACCTATGGTGACATAGCTCCCGTTCGATTAATGAGTAATGGGGTTACTGCTTTAGTTTCTATAACACGTGGTTGCGACAATATGTGTACGTTTTGTGTTGTCCCATTTACCCGAGGTCGAGAAAGAAGTCGAGAACCTCAAAGTATAATGAATGAGATTCAAGAATTACAAAACAACGGATATAAAGAAGTTACTCTTTTAGGTCAAAACGTAGACAGTTATTTATGGTACGGTGGCGGATTGAAAAAAGATTTTGTCAATGCTTCTGAAATGCAAAAAGCTACAGCTGTCGATTTTGACCAACTACTCGAAATGGTTGCTGTAGGGTTTCCAAAAATGAGAATTCGTTTTTCGACTTCCAATCCGCAAGACATGCATGAAAGCATTTTGCACGTAATAGCAAAGTACCCAAATATTTGTAAACATATTCATTTACCAGTTCAATCTGGAAGTAACCGAATTCTAAAAGAAATGAATCGTTTGCACACTCGAGAAGAATACATGGCACTTATCGACAAAATCAATGCAATTATTCCAAATTGTGCGATTTCTCAAGATATGATTGCTGGATTCCCTACCGAAACCGAGCAGGACCATCAAGATACATTGAAACTGATGGACTATGTTAAATATAGTTTTGGGTACATGTACAGCTACTCTGAACGACCAGGAACTTTAGCAGGAAGAAAAATGGAAGATGACGTTCCGGAAGAAACAAAAGCAAGAAGATTACAAGAAATTGTAGATTTACAGCAAACGCATGCTAGATATAGAACAGAACAATACATCGGTAAAACTGTAGAAGTCTTAGTTGAAAAGGTGTCTAAAAAATCGCCAAACGAATTCTCTGGAAGAAATTCACAAAGCATCACTGTTGTTTTTCCTAAAGAAAACTATAAAATTGGTGATTTTGTTAATGTACTAGTAGAACGAACAACTGGTGCGACACTTATCGGCAAAGCAATTGGGCTAAGCGAGATGAATTAAGAAAAAGTTTAATAGTTTAAAATGGTTTAAAAGCGTTCACCAAACAACTTCAAACCATTAAACACTTAAACCTTTAAACAAAACAATATGGAAACAGTTCAAGCAATAAAACAACGATTTGAAATTATTGGGAATGATCCCAAACTCAATCGCGCCATTGAAAAAGCCATCCAAGTGGCTCCAACAGACATTTCGGTGCTGGTTTCTGGCGAAAGTGGTGTAGGAAAAGAAAACATTCCAAGAATCATCCATTCTCTTTCTCATAGAAAACACGGCAAATACATTGCTGTAAACTGTGGTGCAATCCCTGAAGGAACTATTGACAGTGAACTTTTTGGTCACGAAAAAGGCGCTTTTACTGGAGCAACTAATACTAGAGAGGGCTATTTTGAAGTTGCCGATGGCGGAACCATTTTTCTAGATGAAGTAGGAGAACTACCGTTAACTACTCAGGTACGTTTATTACGTATCCTTGAAAATGGTGAATTTTTAAAAGTAGGTTCGTCTCAAGTACAAAAAACGAACGTTCGAATTGTAGCAGCAACCAATGTTAATCTTTTTGATGCCATTGAAAAAGGAAAATTCAGAGAAGATTTATACTATCGTTTAAGTACAGTAGATATTACTTTGCCACCTCTTCGTGATCGTAAAGATGATATTCATTTATTGTTTAGAAAATTTGCTGCTGATTTTGCTCATAAATATAAAATGCCTCCATTAAAGCTAGATGATAACGCCATTCATGTATTGCAAAAATTTCGATGGAATGGAAATATCAGACAGCTAAGAAACGTTGCAGAGCAAATTTCTGTTTTAGAAACCAATCGCGATATAAATGCGGCTACTTTACAATCGTATCTCCCAATGGAGAGTAGTAACTTGCCTTCTGTAATCAAAGACAAGAAAAACGATAGTGATTTTAATACCGAAAGAGAAATTTTATACAAAGTTCTTTTTGATATGAAAAGCGACTTGCATGATTTAAAAAAGCTAACGTTGGAATTAATGCAAAACGGAAGTTCAAAAGTACAAGAAACCAACCAGAATTTGATTCAAAAAATTTATGGGTCAAAATCAGATAGCGAAATTGAATTCGAAGAAGAACCAAGAACAGCCGTAATTACGACTCAAAATATTGATAACAATTATCAAGAACCTGAGGAAAACTATCTTTTTGCCGAAACTATTGAAGAAGAAGAAATTCTCAAACTAGAACAAAAAGAAATTGAGTTAATTAAAAAGTCGTTAGAGAAAAACAAAGGAAAACGAAAGGCAGCCGCCGATGAACTAGGCATTTCAGAACGTACTCTGTATAGAAAAATCAAACAATTTGATTTATAAAAATGAATACAATTCCAAATTACTATATTTGAATACAATTGGAATTGAGAACTTAAAATGGTGTTCGTTTCACCACAACTTTATGAGAAAATTATTTTTTTTATTTGCAATCATTTGCCTTTTCACACTGAATAGCTGTGGCGTATACAACTTTACTGGCTCTGGTGAAATTGATGCTAAAACATTTCAAGTGAATTTTTTCCAAAACAATGCCGAATTGATTGAACCAGGAATAGACAGAACTTTCACCTTACAATTACAAGATTTAATTCAAAATCAAACCAATTTGAACTTGGTAAAAAACGGAGGAGATTTAGTATACGAAGGAGAAATTACCGATTACAGAATCAGCCCAATGACTGCAACGGCAGATCAGCGTGCAGCACAAAACCGTTTGAAAATCAGAATTAATGTTCGTTTTACTAATAAAAACAAAGAAACCGATAACTTTGAAAAATCATTTGAGTTTTTCTATGATTATCCTGCCGATCAACAATTAACGGGTTCAACATTAAGCGCTGGTCTAAAAGAAATTTTTGATAGAATTTCGCAAGACATTTTTAATGAATCACTGGCAAAGTGGTAAAACAATTAATCCTATCTTGACTATAAAATGAACGTTACTGATTATACCTTTTTGATAAACAAACCAGACACTATTAATAGTGTCTATACGGATGCACTTGGCAATATTCTAAATGAATTCCCATACTTTCAAAGCGCAAGAGCCTTACGTCTAAAAGGTCTTTTCATCCAAAATAGTTTCAAATACAATTATGCATTAAAGGTTACAGCTGCGCATACCACAGACCGTTCGATACTATTTGATTTCATTACCTCAGAGCATTTTGATACTCTTCAAAATGACTTGTACGACAAAAAAAATCTCGAGCTTATGAATATGGAAGTGGTAGATAGTGAAATCGTACATCCAAAAACTATTTTGGAACAACAACAAAAAGCACTAGAATTATCTATACTCACGTCTATAAAAGAAGCGACTAACAATAACGATACTACTTATGAAAATGAACCGGAATCGATTATTGAACTCGGAAAACCTATTGACTTTACTCCAAATGAAAAGCACTCATTTCAGGAATGGTTACAATTATCGAGAACACAGCCTATCGACCGAAGTATAGAGAACAATTCAAAAACCTTCGAAGATAGTATGGAAGAAGAAAGAAAGAAAAAAGCAGCATTGATTGATAAGTTCATAGAAACCAATCCTAAAATTGCGCCAATCAAACCAGGCTCTGCTCCAGCTCCGCAATTTGAACTTAATTCTTCAGACAATACACACTTAATGACCGAAACTTTAGCAAGAGTTTACTTGGAACAAAAAAAATATCAAAAAGCGATACAAGCCTATGAAATATTAATTTTGAAATATCCAGAAAAAAGTAGTTTCTTTGCAGACCATATATCAGAAATAAGGAATTTACAAAATAACAATAATTAAACAATGAGCACATTTTCAATTTTTTTAGTTTTAATAACTATAGTTTGTTTTTTACTAATCGTAGTAATTATGGTTCAAAACCCTAAAGGTGGCGGATTATCATCATCAATAGGAGGATCACAAATGTTGGGTGGTGTTCAAAAAACGACTGACTTTTTAGACAAAAGTACTTGGACATTAGCTACAATCTTGATTGCTTTAATTTTGCTTTCAAGTTTAAGTTTCACAGGCTCTATGAGTGATTCAGATTCTAAAATTATAGAAAAAACTGAAACTGCTGCTCCTAAAACTGCACCAGCTCAAAATACACCAGCAACACCTGCTGCACCAGCTACAAAATAAGAAAAATATACAGAATATAAAATGCCAGCCTGTCAAAGCTGGCATTTTTTTTAGGAAAAATTGTCAGTTTACAAGGGTTGGCACAATTTCTGAAATTCAAAAAAACAATAAAAAATTAATTCAAAATAAAAAATAAAAACCATGGCATTAAACATTAAACCCCTATCGGATAGAGTTCTTATCGAACCTGTTGCCGCTGAAACAAAAACAGCTTCAGGGATTTTTATTCCTGATACCGCAAAAGAAAAACCTCAAAAAGGAACTGTAATTGCTGTTGGTAATGGAACCAAAGACCACGCAATGACAGTAAAAGTAGGCGATACCGTACTTTACGGTAAATATGCGGGTACAGAATTAAAATTAGAAGGAACCGATTATTTGATTATGCGCGAGGATGACATTCTTGCAATAATCTAAAAAATTAAACAGTACGGATAAGTCACTACTTATCCCTTCAATTTATTAATTATTCTAAAAAAATAAAAAAAATGGCAAAAGATATTAAATTTGATATTGAAGCACGTGACGGTTTAAAACGTGGGGTAGACGCATTAGCTAATGCAGTAAAAGTAACACTTGGCCCAAAAGGACGTAATGTTATTATTGGAAAAGCTTTTGGAGGACCAAATGTAACGAAAGACGGTGTAACGGTAGCTAAAGAAATCGAATTGAAAGACCCATTAGAAAATATGGGAGCTCAAATGGTAAAAGAAGTAGCTTCAAAAACCAACGACTTAGCTGGTGATGGAACTACAACTGCAACTGTTTTAGCGCAAGCCATCGTGAAAGAAGGTTTAAAAAACGTTGCCGCTGGAGCCAATCCAATGGATTTAAAAAGAGGAATCGATAAAGCTGTTGAAGCTATCGTTGCCGACTTAGCAAAACAAGCTAAAGTAGTAGGAAGCGATTCTGAAAAAATCAAACAAATTGCTTCTATTTCTGCTAACAATGACGAAGTAATTGGTGAATTAATCGCTACTGCTTTCGCAAAAGTTGGAAAAGAAGGTGTAATTACTGTTGAAGAAGCCAAAGGAACCGAAACCTTTGTAGATGTAGTTGAAGGAATGCAATTCGATAGAGGATATTTATCTCCTTACTTCGTAACGAATCCAGAAAAAATGGAAGCTGAATTAGAGAATCCATTCATCCTTTTATACGATAAAAAAGTTTCTTCATTAAAAGAATTATTGCCTGTTTTAGAACCGGTAGCCCAATCAGGAAAACCTTTATTGATTATTGCAGAAGATGTTGATGGCGAAGCTTTATCAACATTGGTAGTAAACAAATTACGTGGTGCCTTGAAAATTGCTGCTGTAAAAGCACCAGGTTTTGGAGACAGAAGAAAAGCAATGTTAGAAGATATCGCTATCTTAACAGGAGGAACTGTAATCTCTGAAGAAAGAGGCTATACACTAGAAAATACTACCATCGATATGTTAGGAACTGCTAACAGAGTAACTATCGACAAAGACAATACTACTATTGTAAATGGTGCTGGAGATACAGAATTGATCAAAAACCGTGTGAACCAAATCAAAGGTCAAATGGAAACTACGACTTCTGATTATGATAAAGAAAAATTACAAGAGCGTTTGGCTAAACTAGCTGGAGGTGTTGCTGTTCTTTATGTAGGTGCTGCTTCTGAAGTAGAAATGAAAGAGAAAAAAGACAGAGTTGACGATGCTTTACACGCTACTCGTGCCGCTGTAGAAGAAGGTATTGTTGCTGGTGGTGGTGTAGCTTTATTGAGAGCAAAAACTGTTCTAAGCACACTAAAAGCAGACAACGCTGATGAAGCAACTGGTATCCAAATCGTATCTCGTGCGGTAGAAGCTCCTTTGAGAACTATCGTAGAAAACGCTGGATTAGAAGGCTCTGTTGTAGTAGCCAAAGTAGCTGAAGCAACTGGAGATTTTGGTTACAATGCCAAAACTGACGAATATACTGATATGCTAAAAGCAGGTATTATCGATCCTAAAAAAGTAACCCGTGTGGCTTTAGAAAACGCAGCTTCTGTTTCAGGAATGATCTTAACTACAGAATGTGCTTTGATCGATATTAAAGAAGAAAATGCTGGAGGCGGAATGCCAATGGGAGGCGGAATGCCAGGAATGATGTAATAAGCATTAAAATTCCAATACAAAAATTCCAAACTCCAATTTGGAAACCATAAAAAAAATCCGAAGTTTAAAAGCTTCGGATTTTTTGTTTATGTTTAAAAGGAAATAATTCTTGTTAATTTTAAAATAAATATTTATCATTATGAAAGCCCACAAACAATAAGATATATCTAATTTTAAACTAGAAACACAACAAAAAACCAAGCATATAACAGAAGAACCTGTTATAAAAAATAAAAAATTGGCATATACTTTGATAATTGTAAAATCTTCAACCTAAAAGCCAAAATTTATGAAAAATTACTACACAATCATCACACTTATCAGCATTCTGGTTTTTCAAAATGCTCGGTCCCAATCCAATACTTCTTCATCAATTGATAAAGAATATATTAAAAAATCGCTCGAGAATTATTTTAGCTTAGATAGAGAAAACATACACCTACATCTAAACAAAAATGAATTCTTAACCTCAGAAAACATTTGGTTTAAAGGCTATATCGCTAATAGAAAACAAACTAATGCGACCATAAAAACTACAAACATACAGATAGCTTTACTGAATGAAAAAGGAGAAAAAATACAAGATCATCTATTTTACGCCAATAACAATAGCTTTTCAGGAAATATTAATTTGAACAGAAAATATCCTACTGGAAAATACTACCTCCAAGTGTATACCAATTGGATGAATAATTTCACGGAAGACGAATCCTCCACCTACCCTATTATAATCACAAACATTGAAGAAAACACTAAATTAATTACTACTACTAAACCAAATAGTATCAACACTACTATTTTTCCAGAAGGGGGAATGCTAGTTACCGACACGAAAAACTCCATTGGTATAAATGTAAGTAATGGCAATGGAAAAGCAATACCTGATACCGAAGCTTGGTTGGTCAACTCCAAAAAAGAAAAACTAATGCAGCTTTCCTTAAATGACTCCGGAAATGGTCGTTTTGATTTTGTTCCTACAACAGAAGATTTCTTCATTTTAGTAGAAAGTGGAAGCAAAGTAGTTGAGAAACAATTACCTCAAGCCAGTACTACTGGAATAGCACTTACAGTCAACAACTATTTTTATGATAAAAAAACTATTGTTTCAGCCATGACCAATAGTGAAACTATCGAAAAACTTCAAAATCAAATGCTCTATTTAGTCATTCACAAAGACGACAAATCGCACATCCTTGACCTCAAATTATCCAAAAGCAAAATCGAGGATACATTTGAAATCCCTAACAATATACTGTTTAATGGTGTAAACTATTTACGAATTATTGACGGTACTGGAAAACAATATGCAGAAAGAATGGTCTACAATAACATACAGACAATAACGAATACTTTTGAATTTAAGGAGATTACTCAAGATAAAAGCACAACAACCTTAGCAGCAAAAACAACACAAAATAGCTATAACTTAAGTGTGGCGGTTCAACCAGAATATAATAGTCCTGAGGTCCCTTCAAGAAGTATAATCGGCGACTTGTTATTAAACTCATATTTAACAACGCCTATAACATTCGAAACGCAATCCATTTCTAATCAAGCTACGCTCAAGGAGAAACACAACCTTGATTTAGTTTTACTAAATCAAAACAAGCACAAATACGAATGGAAAAACATAATGGCAAACCCTCCTAAAAAAATGTATACCAATGAACATGGATTAACTATAGTTGGGAATATAAATGAGTCATTAAAAAATTACGAAGATTACAAAGTACGCATTTATTCCATTAATAACTTCTTAATGGAATTCGCTGACATCAATAAAAAGGGTCACTTTGAATTCAATAATTTATTTTTACCTGATTCCATTCCGGTGCATTTCACTTTTTATAAAAAAAAGAATCTTGACGAGGTAAATTTTAAATACAACACCAAAATCAAAACAGAAACTAGACCATTCCGCCATAGCTTTACACCAAATCAAAATGACGCTCCGGTTGTAATAATTGCCAACAGCTTACCTCCTTTAATAACAGAAAAAAGAGCGGTAAAATTAAAAGAAGTGCTTGCCAAAAACAGTAGTTTAAAACACCAATATGAATTAGGTGGATTAACTTATAATCAAAACATGCGCAAAGCATACAAAGTAAAACCTTCCGATCTAGGCCGTACGGTTCTTTCTTATTTGAATTCAAATGGCTTTGTTACAAGCAACACAATTCCCGTAATGATTACAGCCAATAGACAAGCAAGAAAACTCTTTGATCCAATGCTAATGCAAATAAACCCATCAGATAGACCCACAGGATCCGTTTTAACCAATAGAACACCGGTATATTTAGATAACCTCCCCTTAATGGACTTAGACAGGCTTTTCAATTTTTTTATGGAAGACCTCGATGAAATTTATACAGACAATAGACCTAATATTATTGAAGGTAGCCTTGGTGTAATCAAACTGTATTCAAAAGTCCCCCAAGATAATAGAAAAAGCATAAACTCAGTTATCATTGCCAATGGATACAGCCACTCAAGAGCATTTACTCCCGAAGATACTTTAGTCATTAATGATGTCAACCATAAAAATCTTAATTACATCTACTGGCAAGATTATATAGAAAGCAGCGCTAATGGAATAGTAAATTTTGACATTCCGAATACAGCATCCAAAAAAGTAAAACTTATTATTGAGGGAATAAGTAATGATGGGCAGTTAATCTCAACATCTCAGATTGTAAACTTGAATTAAACATATTGGGTCAGCTCTAAATTGCATTAATGCGACTTATAGCAATAGAAAGAATACGAAAGTCAAAAAACGTTGATATATTACTAAAAAAATCCGAAGTTTCAAAGCTTCGGATTTTTTGTTTGTATAAATCAGCCAAGGACTAATCACTATTTACTATGGACTAAATTATTCAGGTCTCTTTTTCAACATTTTCATAAAAACTGGAAAAGTAGAAACCAAAATAATCCCAATTACAATATATTCAATGTGTTTTTTCAAGTCGATATCATATTCAAGAAAAATCCCATACAGATAATGACCCGCAAAAATTAAAAGAAACGCCCACATAAACGAACTTAAAATATTAAAGAACATAAATTTCTTTTTATCCATTGAAACAATACCTGCCACTATAGGAGCAAACGTCCTAAAAATAGGCAAGAATCTAGCATAGATAATCGCTTTTCCGCCATACTTTTCAAAGAAATCTTTCGATTGCAACAAATACTTTTTCTTAAACCAAAATGTATCTTCTTTTTTGAATAAATAATACCCGCTTTTCGCACCAAACCAATAGCCAACTGTATTCCCTAATACTCCAGCTATAGCAACCATTATTGACAAAAAAGTTACGTTGATAAAATCACTTTCAACCACGAAAAGATTTTCAACTAAACTACGACTATAAATTCCTGAAAGAAAAAGTAAACTATCCCCTGGAAGAAAAAAACCTGCAAAAAGTCCTGTCTCGGCAAATACGATAAACAAAACCACATACAACCCAATTTGAACGCCACCAATACTTAATGTGATATAAAACTCAGGATTTAATAATTGGGTCCATTCAAAATTATTCATACTCGGGCTTAAATTTGGGTTTATAAGGTGTGAAATTAGGGATTTTTTAACAAAGGCGCAAAATAAACCCTTATTTTAAACTTTTATTAACGGTTTAAAAAAACACCCAAAACAACAGTCTTGGGTGTTCTAAAAAATTATTCTTTTCTCTCATACAAACAACATGCATGTAACTTGTCGTAATCTTCTTTTGTTGCTTTAACCTCATCGGTATCATGCCCCACTTTTGCAATTGCTTTTTTAACATCTAGAAGAGAACACTTTTCTTCATTGAGAATTAAAGATAATTGATGCGAAGGAATATCCCAAGTAGCTGACTTCACCCCTTCTACCGAAAGAGCTGCTTTTTGAATACGTTTTTGACACAACCCGCAATTACCATTTACCTCGGTTACATATTTTGCGTTTTTATTTTTTTTGGCTTGTGCTTGAGCAACAAAACCTACTAAAGCAACTAATACAACTAAAACTATTTTTTTCATAATTTCTATTTATTTAAAGTTTATTTTATTTTAAAACGTAGGCCTGCATAATACATTTGACCAAAAATTGGCGCATATACAATTGAGGCATCAAAAGCAGACCCAAAAGGAGTTTCTGCTCCAAGTATAGCTTTACTTTGCTTATAATTACCAATATTTTCTCCTCCCACATACACTTCGAAATTAGAAGAAAACACATGCGTAACTTGAGCATTAATCAAGTTATAAGACGGAGAAAAATCAGGTAAACGATCTTGAGCAGGATTCGAGGTAGTTACAGGCAATTGCTGTTTGCCTAACCAATTATAAGTCGCATCAAAACGCCATTGGCTTCCAGATTCACTTCGTCCTGTTTCATATTCTAAATTACCAAAAAAACGATGTTTTGCCTGCAAGGGTCTTTGGTAAACACCTGACAAGTATTGCGTTTGAATGTCATAATACTTATATGCAGAACGCAAACTAAAACGATTCGCTAGTTCATAATTGAATTCGATTTGCAAACTCGTCGCATAGGATTTCCCTTTTAGATTGTAAAACAAAACCTGCTGTGGCGATTGCATAACATCAACTACCGTTTGATTTTGAAAATCGGTTCTGTAAAGATCAAATCCGGCATCACCATTGCGACCAAACAATTGAAATTTTTGATTAAAACTTAAACCATAATTCCAAGCAATTTCTGGATTTAAGCCATAGATTTTTCCATCGGTATCCAAAATAGAAAGCGTTCTAGAGCTAGCAAACAACGATTGATTTTCGGCAAAAATATTCGCCGCGCGTTTTCCTCTTCCTGCCGAAAAACGAATCACCGATTTCTCCCAAGGATTGTAACGAAGATGCAAACGTGGCGTTACAAAAGTCCCCAATCGATTGTGATTATCGACTCTTCCACCTAAAACCAAACTAAAATTATCGTCGTTATCATACGTATATTCAAAAAAAGCACCAACCGAATTATCTACTCTTCCATAATCTGTCAACCCCACAAACTCATTGTAATTGTCGTACGCAAAGTTGATTCCAGTTGCAAACTTATGCTTTGTATTGTTAATGATGGAGTTGAAAATCAAATTCGAATAAAAACTACTTTGCTTAATATCGTACACATTCAAACCATAATACGAATTTTGATCGTGTAATGTAAAAGCATTTTGAAAACCTATACTTTGAAACGGCATATCTTTGAAGACATACCCCACTTTCGTTGCCAAATCCAATCGTTGCGTATTGATTTCAGAACCCCAACGATTAGTAGTACCTCGGTCTGTATCGGGATCAAAACCAACCTCACCAGCTTGTTTTTTATCATTCATATACCTGAAATTGATAAAACTTACTAGTCCGTTTTCGGCATCATAATACTGGTAGCGATTCATAACATTGATTTGCTTGGCCAACGGATTATCCATAAAACCATCGTTGTTCTGGTCCATTTTAGACACACGAGTGTTACCGTGTACAAACAAACTACTACTCCACTTTTGAGACAATTGCGTATTAAAATGCGTGTTCAACTCAAATCGAGAATCAGTAGAACCGTAGGCATTCAAAAAGAAAGGAATATCGTTGATAGGCTTGATTAATTCGGTGTTTATTTGTCCCGAAATGCTCTCATACCCATTCACTACACTTCCCGCGCCTTTGGTAATTTGAATACTTTCGACCCAAGTTCCCGGAGTAAACGACAGTCCATACGCTTGGGATGCCCCACGAACGGAGGGTACATTTTCTTCCGTAATCATTAGGTACGGACTCGTCAAGCCTAACATTTTGATTTGTTTCGTGCCCGTCAAAGCATCCGAAAAATTCACATCGATAGATGGATTAGTCTCGAAACTTTCGGCCAAATTACAACAAGCCGCTTTAAGCAACTCTTTGCTGGTTACCAAGGTAGTGTTGGCGGTAACCGTGAAGGACTTTTGCAATCCTTTTCGCTTTTTGGTCACCTTTACTTCGTCTAGATTTTCTTGTGAAAAAACTGGAAAAGCGAGTAAAATGGCGGCCAAAAGCACTATTTTTTTCTGCATTGTTTACTCTGATTTATGCAGTCGTTTCAGCTTATTTTGGGCGTAACCCCATTTAGTTAAGGGGAAAAAGAAAAAATAGCACGCAGATTCAATAGATTTTAACTGATTTTTCTGCGTAAATCTGCGAAATCTGCGTGAAAACAAAAAGAGTAATTCCTTAACTTAATGACATTGGCTGCTATCCCTTACGCAAACCTGCACATAAGGAAAAAAGTGCTCAAACGACAACTGTTTATAAAATTTTCAAGAAATTAAATAAACAAAAATCAGGCGTAAAAAATGTATTGATGGTATAATTGGTAGAGCGGAGGCGCATTGATAGCAACATAAAAATCGTTGACTATCGCTTTTTGAAAATGAGGTGTTGTAGCAAAAACTGGAACTTGCTGAACAGGCACTAAGAAAGGAGCCGAAATGTCAAACAGTACAATCTTCACAGTCGCATTATCCGACTTTTTTTCAAAATGCACCACTTTATCTTTACAGCAAGAATCCTTTTCAACAACTGCCGTTTTCTCACAACAACCATCTGGCTCTGTCAAAGATAAAAGTTCAGAATGCAAACTTATCGCAGCAATAGAGTCGCCACAATAATGCACATTAAAAGCCATCCCTATATTGGAAACCAATAACAGGAGTGCCAAAAATAAACTAGTGCTCTTCTTTACATTCATACTGCGAAATTAGTCATTGGATTCTTGTAACAATTAAAATATTTGTTAAAATTACAAATCAAACGTTTGTCCCATCATTGGAACCACACAATCATAGCCATATAGCTCTTGTATCTTAATGCGCAATTCATCAGCCGCTTGATTCTCGCCGTGCACCAAAAACACTTTCTTAGGTTTTTTTTCTAAAGCCGATAACCAATGCAATAAGTCCTTTTGATCGCCGTGGGCAGACAAGCCTTCTATCTCCACAACATTAGCTTTGACTTCATAATATTTCCCACGAATCTTAATATCCTGAGCGCCTTCTAATAATTTTCTTCCACGAGTTCCTTCGGCTTGATACCCAATAATAATTACTGTTGTTTCTGGCAAACCAATATAGCGCTCTAAATAACTTAAAACCCTTCCTCCTGTTATCATTCCACTCGCAGCAATAACGACTTTTGGCTGTTTATTGTAAATCATTTCAATGGTTTCTTTATAATCTGAAACCATAGTAAACATTTTACACATTCCAACATACTGTTCTTGTGTTAATTTGTGCCATTTTCTATTGTTTTCAAAAAGGTCCAGCATACTAATTCCCATAGGCGTATCAATGACATAAGGAACCGAAGGAATTCGCCCTTCTTGTTTTAGTTGCCATAACAAAAACATCACACTCTGAGCTCTTTCGACTGCAAAACTGGGCAAAATTACCGTTCCGCCTTTGGTAATAGTGTTGTTGATATACATTTCCAACTCAAGTTTGGGGTCGGTGTCGGGGTGCAATCTGTTTCCATACGTACTTTCCAAAAACAAATAATCCCCTCGTGTTGGTATGGTTGGTGGAAATAGCAATACATCATTATCTCGCCCAATATCACCCGAGAAAACCAAATACTGATTTTCTAAATGCAATTCGATACTACAGGCCCCAAGAATATGCCCAGCATTACTAAAAACCGCTTCAATTTCGGCATCCAAAGCGATAGGCGTTTTGGTTTGAATCACTCTAAAATGAGAAAACACTTGTTCTGCTTGAGCCACAGTATAAAGCGGTTCAGCGATTTGATGTTTCGAATACTGGCCTTCATTCGCTTTGTTTGCTTCTTCCTCTTGAATTTTGGCGCTATCTAGTAAAATTAATTTGGCAATAGCTGCAGTGGGGCTCGTGCAATAAATTTTTCCCTTAAAACCTTGATCGACCAACCTTGGCAACCAGCCACAATGATCTAAATGCCCGTGAGTCAGCAAAACAAAATCAATGGTAGAGGGCAAAATAGGTAAAGGCTCCCAATTCAATTCTCGCAAGGGCTTGATACCTTGAAACTGTCCACAATCAATCAAAATCCGAATTCCGTTACTTTCTATAAGGGTTTTAGAACCTGTAACGGTTCCTGCCCCTCCAATGCATGTAATTTTCATTAGGAATATTTTTTAAATTAACAACACTAAGTGCTACATAATTCTCTTGCTTCTTTGAGTACATTTTGTATTCTATTTGGACTCAAACCAATCGTATTCAAAACCGATGAATGGGTCAAAATATCTTTAACCAATAGTAAATCTTTTTGCAATAAATGCTCCTTTTCTGCCAGAGACAAAGTGGTCAAACACGTAATGGGATATAATTTATTCTGGTCCGTTTTGGACTTCAAACTATTGTTTTCAGGATAATTCCAACTCAAAAGTTGCAATCCTGAACAATTAGCAAAAGTGATGGCATCTGTCGTAAATCGATTATTGGTTACTATCCAACACGAAGTCAGAGGACTTTTGGAATCAAAAAAAGGATGCGATTTTGTTTTTAAATCATTAAATCTAGACAAAATGTACATCGGCACTTTTACATCCGAAGCCACTTCTCTACCCACATGAAACTTGCATTCCACCATTCCCATTTCCGAGTCTTTTTGAATCAAAACATCTATTTCATGCGTGACGCATTTTCCTTGTAAAACTAAATTGGTTTTCGTCAGATAGCCTTCCGATTCAAAAAGGCGTGCAATATATTTTTCAAAATAAAAACCAGCTGGACCTAACATTCGTATGGCTTCACGCAAGTTGTAACGCGCTGCGTGTGCATTTGAATTTTTCTTTAGCAAGGCAAAAGCCATCTTGTAAATTTGCTTGGTCGCCATCCCATCAAAAAGTTGTGCACTTATCGTCGAAATGATTTGTTGGCCTTGCTCAGGATTGGCACCTGCTTTTAGTAGTGATTTCAATAACTTATTGGAATTAAAATCAACTGTATCCCCTGAATATTTGACAACTTTCATCACGCTTTAGTTTACATATTCTATATGCAGAAATCCAACTAAAGGTACGTATAAATTAGCTATTAAAGGTGTTTTTGATAATAAAATCCAGGAATAAAGAGCAGGATAAAAATAGGTTGAATCAAAAACCTACGCACATAAAAAAGAAGCAAATAATTTTGATTCTGAAAAGAAAGGATGTAAAAAAAAGTCAATAGTAAAACCACAAAGAAAACAGCAAACAGTACACCCGAAAACTGAAGCATATCCTTATCTTCAAAAATAACATACAACAAAGCCAAGGATAACAAGGAATTCAATCCGTATCTCAAAAGCAATCCTAAAAACAATGGAATGGGTTCATATATTGGCAAAGGTTGACCAGCATAATCACTTTTAAAAAAAGGCAAAAAAGGATCATAAAACAGTTGTGTTTCAAATTCGCGAATTAACACTAAAAGAAAAACAAGCAACAACCCAAGAACGATTTTGCCTTTATTTTGAGGTAGGTTTTTTAGCATAGATAGAAAAGTAGTTAACCCAAATAAACCATAAGATAAAAACGACCCCATAAATAAACAGAGGAAAAATCACACCATGCAAAAGATGTTCATAGGCTGGAAAACGATACAAGAGTAGGCTCAAAACTGCAATTCTAATCACGTTGAGCAAATAAATCAAGACATTACCTCCAATCAAATACAACAAAGTAGCCTTAAACTTTCCAGCAAAAGCAATCACAAAAGAAACAAAAAGTATCATAATACTTATTGCATTGCATCCCTCAATTACGGTAGCCACTTCTTTTTGATGCATCAAAATACTGATTTTAGTATTTTGATGATACACTACAGCCGAATTGGAATCGAATACTTGCAAGACTTTTTCAACGTGACTTGCTACAAGACGCGTGATACCATCCAATTGATTATTTTCATATCCTGACAGATACCACTGGTATAAAAAAGTAAGCAAGATATAAGCGAATAAAAATGCCCCAATGAATTTCAAAAAAGGCTTGTAAAGTGTCCAATAGTTTTTCAAAATTGATTTTTTTTCAAATTTATGTAATTTATAAGACTAGCATTAAATACTTTTGTATAAAAACAATTATAAAATGACATTTAAAGAATTACAACCAAAGGTAATTGCCATTACAAGCAGCGCCACTAGTACTAGAGACGAGAAATTATTAGCCATTTGCCAACTGCTGAACGAATCTGTTGACTACTACAATTGGGTAGGATTTTACTTCGCCAACCACGATACCAAAACCTTACACTTAGGTCCTTATGTAGGAGCTGAAACAGACCATACTGCTATTCCCTTCGGAAAAGGAATTTGCGGACAAGTAGCCGAATCGAATGCCAACTTTGTAGTTCCTGATGTGTCTGCACAAGACAACTACATCGCATGCAGCTTTACCGTAAAATCAGAAATTGTGGTGCCGCTATTTGTAAACGGCGTAAACATTGGCCAAATCGATATTGATAGTCATGTTATCGACCCTTTCACTGAAGCAGACGAACGCTTCTTGGAGTTTGTGAATAAAGAAATTGCTAAACTTTTTTAAATCATTTTTTATGAGTATAAAAAACTGTTTTATCTTATTTTTTCTATTAGTTTCCTCAAAGATTTATTCTCAAAACAGCACCAAGAAATTATTTCACATCGATAAATATCTAGTAACATCCAACGGAAAAAATTTTGAATACATTAAAGAAATCGAAGATTATGACTCCGATAAAAAAAAATATCCAATAAAGATATACTACAAATCAGGCAAAATATATCTAATAGGAACTACTTTAAATAAGGACAAAGTTATCCTAGACGGTAATTGCTTATATTACTATGAAAATGGTAAAAGGAAACGACTAGCTAATTACGAAAACAACATCCTTATCAACAAACAGTATTATTATCATGAAAATGGAGTTCTCAAATTAGAATCAGAATTCGAAGTAAGCAAAAACAAAAAAGAGTCTACCCTAAAAATTCTTAACTATTTTGATGAAAATAATGTGCAAAAAGTAACCAATGGCGAGGGAGAATATGTAGAAGAGGGCTGGAACGATCAAACCTCAACTGGCACAATAAAAAACTTTTTGAAAGAAGGTATTTGGAGAGGACATTTAATAGGGAAAAAAGTCAGTTTTACCGAACAATACAATAAAGGCAAATTAGTTGTGGGCCATAGTCTTGACTCTTTGAATAACAAATTTACTTACAATGTCGTTAACGAAAGGGCCCATCCCAAAAAAGGAATGAATGATTTTTATAATTATTTAAAAAAAAACGACATCATTCCAAAAAACATCAATGGTAAAATTACAGGCAAAATAATCATCAACATTGACATTAACGAAAACGGTAAATTAGAAAATGTTTCTGCATATATAGGAGACCAATATGGAATTACAGAGAATGCAATTCAATTAATTTCTCAATATGAAAATTGGATACCTGGAAAACATCGAGGTGTAAACGTTAAGACACATCTCACACTCCCAATTGTGTTTCAATAAATCATTGTAATAATTTAAACAGCTCGCAACATCTAAATGCTAGTCAATTCCAAAAAGAAAAAAACGTTTCTTTTGTTCTAGTCAAATTTATTTTATACTTTTGCACCCGTCTTACAAGAGCTGTAAGTCATACATAAAAATCATTTAAATAATATTAGCATGTATTTAACTAAAGAAGTAAAAGCGGAAATTTTCGCTAAACACGGAGGAAAAGCAGAAAACACTGGATCTGCAGAAGGACAAATCGCTTTATTCACACACAGAATTAGCCACCTTACTGAGCACTTGAAAAAAAATCGTCACGATTATAACACTGAGCGTTCTTTGGTACTATTAGTAGGTAAAAGAAGAGCTTTGTTGGATTACTTGAAGAAAAAAGAAATCAACAGATACCGTGAGATTATCAAAGTATTGAATATTAGAAAATAATCAATATAAAAAAGAGGTGCGAAAGTGCCTCTTTTTGTTTTTACATTTCAAGCATTTACAAGAAAAAAGTTTGGTTTTTCATTGGGTTTTAGAAACAACAACTACTACAACAACTACTACAACAACTACAACACAACTAAAACCCATTGTATAACCAATTAAGGAAAAATTTATGATTCCACAATTATTTGTAGAAAAAATCGATTTAGGTGATGGCAGAAGCATCACAATCGAGACAGGACGTTTAGCCAAACAAGCGGATGGTTCTGTAGTAGTTAGAATGGGCGACACGATGATACTTGCCACAGCAGTTTCAGCTCGTAGCGCTAACCCAGCGGTAGATTTCTTACCATTAACAGTAGATTACCGCGAAAAATTTGCAGCAGCAGGTCGTTTTCCAGGTGGTTTCTTCAAAAGAGAAGCACGTCCTAGCGACAGCGAAGTATTGACGATGCGTTTAGTAGACCGTGTATTACGTCCACTATTCCCAGACGATTACCATGCTGAAACACAAGTTATGATTCAGTTGATGTCTCATGATGAAGAAGTGATGCCTGATGCATTGGCTGGTTTAGCAGCATCTGCAGCATTAGCAGTATCTGATATTCCTTTTTACAATTTGATTTCAGAAGTACGTGTTGCACGTATTGATGGTAAATTTGTAATCAACCCAAGTAGAGAAGACTTAGCAAAATCAGACATCGATATGATGATTGGTGCTTCTATGGACTCTGTAGCAATGGTTGAAGGTGAGATGAAAGAAATTTCAGAAGCTGAAATGGTAGAAGCAATCAAATTTGCACACGAAGCTATTAAAGTTCAAATTGAAGCACAATATCGTTTACAAGCTGCATTTGGCAAAAAAGAAACTCGTACTTACGAAGGAGAAAAAGAAAACGAAGAAATTTATAAAAAAGTAAAAGCCGCTGCTTACGATAAAATTTATGCTATCGCAAAAGTGGGATCTGCTAAACACGAAAGAAGTGCTGCATTCGCTGAAGTAAAAGAAGAAGTAAAAGCTTTATTTACTGAAGAAGAATTGGCTGCTGACGGTGATTTAGTTTCAAAATATTTCTACAAAACCAACAAAGAAGCCGTTCGTAATGTAGTGTTAGAATTAGGTGTTCGTCTAGATGGTAGAAAAACTACTGACATCCGACCTATCTGGTGTGAAACGGATTATTTACCAAGAGTTCACGGTTCTTCATTGTTTACTCGTGGAGAAACACAAGCTTTGGCTACTGTAACTTTAGGAACTTCTAGAGAAGCGAACCAAATCGACTCTCCATCAGAACAAGGTGAAGAAAAATTCTATTTACACTACAACTTCCCTCCTTTCTCTACTGGTGAAGCAAAACCATTAAGAGGAACTTCAAGAAGAGAAGTAGGTCACGGAAACTTAGCACAACGTGCGTTAAAAAACATGATTCCTGCTGATTGTCCTTACACTATTCGTATTGTTTCTGAAGTATTAGAATCAAATGGTTCTTCTTCAATGGCAACCGTTTGTGCAGGTACAATGGCGTTAATGGATGCTGGAGTTCAAATGGTAAAACCAGTTTCTGGAATTGCTATGGGATTGATTACTGACGGAGAGAAATTTGCTGTATTGTCTGATATTTTAGGTGACGAAGATCACTTAGGAGATATGGACTTTAAAGTAACTGGAACTGCTGACGGAATCACAGCTTGCCAAATGGACATCAAAATTGATGGATTGCGTTATGACATCATGGAACAAGCACTTAACCAAGCTCGCGAAGGACGTATGCATATTTTAGGCAAATTGACTGAAACTATCGCTACACCTAGAGCTGATGTTAAAGCACACGCTCCAAAAATCATTACTAGAACTATTCCTGGCACTTATATTGGCGCCTTGATCGGACCTGGTGGAAAAGTAATTCAAGAATTACAAAAAGCTACAGGAACTACCATCGTAATCAACGAAGTAGACGAGCAAGGAGTTATCGAAATTTTAGGAACGGATCCTGCTGGAATCGAAGCAGTATTAGCAAAAATTGCTTCTATTACTTTCAAACCACAAATGGGAGAAGCGTATGAAGTGAAAGTAATCAAAATGCTTGACTTTGGTGCTGTGGTCGAATATACCGCTGCTCCAGGAAACGAAGTATTATTACACGTTTCTGAATTAGCTTGGGAAAGAACTGAAAACGTAGCCGATGTAGTGAAAATGGGCGATGTTTTCCAAGTAAAATACTTAGGTTTAGACCCTAAAACGCGCAAAGAAAAGGTATCTAAAAAAGCATTGTTACCGAGACCTCCACGCGAAGAGAAAAAAGAATAATTATTTCAATAAAGGTTAATTTTCAAAAGCCCCTTACTCTTATGAATAAGGGCTTTTTTTTGTATAAAAAACTGTACTATCCTACAGTTATTTATGAATTTGTCAATAAAAATTAAAAAAAGTTAAACGACTTTACATTTAATTCATATAAAAAAAATACCTTTAACCTTATTAACATTAATTAACAAGTATTAGACATGGCATTTACAGTTATTCAAAACACAAAAATTAACACAACCCCTTTTACTTTTACTAGTCCTCAAACCGTAACCTATCCTGTTGCTCCTTTGGTTTCAGCAAAATTCT
Organism: Flavobacterium polysaccharolyticum; assembly: GCF_038739875.1. Classification (NCBI taxonomy): domain Bacteria; kingdom Pseudomonadati; phylum Bacteroidota; class Flavobacteriia; order Flavobacteriales; family Flavobacteriaceae; genus Flavobacterium; species Flavobacterium polysaccharolyticum. The sequence continues at coordinate 358,354 of NZ_JBCGDP010000001.1, read as the reverse complement.
ACACCCCAGAAGGTGGTCCCTTAACAATAAAAATTAGAGCTACTTTATATATGAACTCTGAGGATACCGTGGCTCCAACTGTGCAAACACCAATAGAATCTGGCAATGTACTAACCATGAATTACGATTATAATTTCTCGGAAGCAACGCCTGAAACTTGCGATGTGTATTATATAGAAGTAGATTATACTTCAGATACTGTTGCGAATATAACTGAAATTGATTCTTATATGATAAACCTAGATCCAGAAGGTTCTAGAGGAACTAAAACAGGAGTAGGGCATTAACTACAAAATTAATTTAAAATTCAGTACACATCGTTTAACAAAAACAAACAATGTGTACTTTTTATTATATTTAAATATGTATCATTTGAAATGGCTAAATCTATACTTATTCTAGTTATATTATATTTAATGATTCCATCTCTTTTATTCTCTCAAAGACTTTTAGAAAATGATATTTTTGTAAAAACACTTGAGAAAAAAACAAAAGAATTTAGTACTGAATACAACTTTAAAAAAGCACAATCTTTTTTTATTAAAAAGAATTGGGATTCAACATTGGTCAACTCAATGAAACAATTGCATTCAAGTAATAACAAAGAATTAGCCGATTATTGTCATTATTTTAGAGGAAGTAGTTTTAGAGAAAAAAAACTATTCAAAGAAGCCATTACAGAATTAAATTTAGTTTCTAAAAATTTTGAATTTTATCCTTTATCAAATAAAGATCTTGGAGAAAATTTTTTAGAACTAAAAGAGTTTAAAAAAGCTATCTACTATTTCAAAGAAGTAGAAAAAATTCCAATTCCAAACCAACAAGGCTATAAAATAAGTATTATTTATCAAAATTTAGGCATTTGTTATTTACATCTCAAACAATTTCCCGAAGCCGAAGCATACCTACTTAAAAGCCTCCAACTTCAAGAAAAAGAAAATGATACTGGCTCTTTAATTTTTTTGTATGGGAGTATTGCAACATTGTATTATGATCAATACAAAGATGCACAAGCTATTCCCTATTTTGAAAAAGGATATATTTTATCCAAAAAAGTAAAAGATTTTGATAAAAAACACCTTGCTTCATTTAACATGGCCGTAGTCGAAGAAAACAGAGGCAATTTCAAAAAAGCTCTAGTTTATAGAAAAGAATCGGAGCAATGGCAAGATTCTCTTAATAATCAAAACAAAGTCTGGGCTCTCGCAGATTATGAAAAAAAATATGCTGTAGCTCAAAAACAAAAACAAATCTCGGTACTCAAAATAGAAAATGAATTAAAAAATACCCAACGCAATACCATGTTTTTTTCTACCATAGGTTTACTGCTTCTTTTAACCGGTGGTGTTTATGTTTATGGACAAAAGGTGAAAAATGCTAAAATCATTTTAAGCCAAAAAGAAAAACTAGACGAGCTCAACGCAACCAAAGACCAATTGTTTTCTATTGTTAGCCACGATTTGCGTTCGTCAGTCAATGCACTCAAAACTAGCAACACCAAACTCACCAGTTCCCTAGAATCCAAAAACTACGACGAACTCGACAAACTCCTGCATCAAAACAGTGCGATTGCCAATGGCGCCTATAGCCTATTAGACAATTTGTTGCATTGGGCGTTACTACAAACCCAACAATTGTATTTTCATAAAGATTCGGTGCATTTGTTTTCTATTGTACAGCAAATAGAATACAGCTACAAACCCTTACTGTTAGAAAAAACAATTGCCTTTGAAAATGAAGTATCCAAAAACTGTTTTATCTTCGTAGATCTCGATTCGTTAAAAATAATTTTGCGCAACTTGTTGGACAATGCTATTAAATTCTCTCCAGAGAACAGCAAAATTCGTTTTTATAGCCTAGACACCCCATCCGAGTTCCATCAATTCATCATTGAAGATCAAGGCATCGGGATGCGTCCAGAAACCATAGCCGAGTTATTACAAGACAACGAACTATTGGCCAAGAAAAGCAATTCAGAAATCATAGGAACAGGACTAGGAATGCAATTATGCAAACAAATGATTAAAAAAAATAGCGGTACACTGGCCATAGAAAGCGAACTCAACAAAGGCACTAAGATGATACTATCATTCCCAAAAACAATATAACATGGATACCATCAACATTCTAATCATAGAAGATACGCCAGAAGAAAGCAACGCCCTAAGCAAAGTACTTTTAGAAAACAACTACAACATCGTTGGGGTAGCAAGAACATTTAAAGAAGCCTTAACGCTGTTTTATAATGAAAAGATAGATATTGCCATTATAGATGTTTTTTTGGATGGAAAACCCGACGGCATCGCTTTTGCTGAAGCGATCAGCATAGTTCCCAATACTGTAAAGCCATTTGTTTTTTTGACCAGTTCACAAGACCGTCAAATCTTCGAAAGAGCCAAACTTACTAAACCGTTTAGTTTCTTAATGAAACCTTTCAATGCATTAGAAATTTTGTATGCTATTGAAATGGCTGTAGAAAAATTTTACGCCCAAAACCAAGTCTTTCAAAGCGAAGAACAAGATACCGTGGTAAGCAATGAGTATTTGTTCATCAAGAAAAAAAATGCCTTAAAAAAAGTAGCCCTAAAAGACATTCTCTACATCGAAGTTGAAGAACGTTATTGCAACATCATTACCGAAAAAGAAAAATTTGTGATTCTGATTTCGCTTACCAAAATTAGTGGGTTACTCAACCCCAATGAATTCATAAAAACCCATCGCAATTATTTGGTCAATGTAAACAAAATCGAAGAAATCATCCTCGCAGACAATTTAATCATCATGCAAGGTGGGCATAAAGTCAACCTTAGCGATACCTATAAAGACTTCATTAAGAAAATGAATATTTTGTCTTAAAACAATACAAACCAAACAAATAAGTCTCCAAAAGGAGATTTTTTTTTTGACTTCAACTCAAAAAAATGCTTTTATGACAAAAAAAAGAAGCTTCATGACATCGGCTTTCAAATATCTTTACAACAAAGATATTTTTACACCATAATTAATAAAGTAACTAAAATGAGTATAGCAGCCAAAAACCAATTTGAAATGAAACTCTTGAAACAAATTTTAACTGCCAAACTAAATCCATGGATTGGAATTCTAGTTTCATTACTGATCATAGTACCCAGTTTGTATCAAATTCTAGATGATGTAACCGTTTTAAGAAAGGAATATCTTTTTTTGGCCATAGGTTTTCCTCTGTATGTCAAATCTTTGAAAAATCTTTTTGACGAGATGCTAAAAACCCCCTGATGACCTATAAGCCAAATATTTACAGCAAATAAAAGATTTCATTTTATCTATAACCAACCCCATCTTTCAGAGTAAAGTTGGGGTATTTTATTTTTTTATCGAAAAAAAATGATAATTATGTAACTTTTTTGAAACACGACTCGTATAAACATTTGTACACTTAAACAATAAGGAGACAAATACCATGAGACAACTTAAAATCACCAAGCAGGTAACCAATCGTGAAACTGCATCATTAGACAAGTACTTACAAGAAATTGGAAAGGTAGATTTAATTACTGCCGATGAAGAAGTAGAATTAGCACAAAAAATTAAAGCCGGTGATCAAAGAGCCTTAGAAAAATTAACTAAAGCTAATTTACGTTTCGTAGTATCTGTTGCTAAACAATATCAAAACCAAGGATTAACATTACCGGATTTGATCAATGAAGGAAACTTAGGATTGATTAAAGCAGCACAACGTTTTGATGAAACTCGTGGTTTCAAATTCATTTCATATGCGGTATGGTGGATTCGTCAATCAATTCTTCAAGCATTGGCTGAACAATCTCGTATCGTTCGTTTGCCATTAAACAAAATTGGCTCTATCAATAAAATCAACAAAATGTATGCGTTATTGGAACAATCTAATGAGCGTCCACCTTCTGCTGAAGAAATTGCAAAAGAGTTAGACATGACTGTAAATGATGTTAAAGAGTCTATGAAAAACTCTGGTCGTCACTTATCAATGGATGCTCCTTTAGTTGAAGGAGAAGATTCTAACCTTTATGACGTTTTACGTTCAGGAGAATCTCCAAATCCAGACAGAGAATTAATCCACGAGTCGTTACGTACAGAAATTGAGCGTTCTTTAGAAACACTTACCCCAAGAGAAGCCGATGTAGTTCGTTTGTATTTTGGTTTAGGCGATCAACACCCCATGACCTTAGAGGAAATTGGCGAAACATTTGACTTAACGCGTGAACGTGTACGTCAAATTAAAGAGAAAGCCATCCGTAGATTAAAACATACTTCTAGAAGTAAAATATTAAAAACCTATTTAGGATAAATTCCAAAAAAACAAATTTCAAATTACAATTTTATTATTTTTGGGGTTTGGAATTTCATATGATTGGAATTTTAAAAGTAACGACAGCCTGATTAACTGTTCGTTTTTTGATTGATGATTGAAAACTCCGGCTGATTACCGGAGTTTTGTTTTTTGCAGGGCAAACAAAACTCCGGTCAGTTCGCTTCGCTCGAGTATCCGGAGTTTTGTTTTTTGCAGGGCAAACGCTTAAATTGATTTTGCCACTAATTCCCTCCAAAACAAAAACTCTAACTTATAAAATTAAAGATCAACTCGGACTAATACGTCTGGCTTACTAATACCTATTACAAAGGATCTGAAAACACCTCTTTTGAACAATTAAATACTTTTAAAATCTAAGGATTCGATTCAGAATAACTATAAAAAATTCATAGATTTTATTACTGATTTTGGGGAAACTAATTCGTGTTGGTTATCGAATAAATTCTTTGTGAACTATGCCATTAAAAAAATTATCTTTGCCAAAAAAAATAACACAACACAACAATGAGCAAAAACACAATTATAGCACCATCGGTTCTTGCTGCCGATTTTGCAAATTTACAGCGTGATATAGAGATGATCAATGCCAGTCAAGCCGATTGGTTCCACATTGATATCATGGATGGCGTATTTGTACCCAACATTTCATTTGGTATGCCTGTACTTGAAGCTATTGCAAAACATGCGACCAAAACGATAGATGTACATTTAATGATTGTTGATCCTGATCGCTACATCAAAACGTTTGCAGATTTAGGTGCAAATATTCTAACCGTTCATTATGAGGCTTGTAATCACCTTCATAGAACTTTACAAGCGATTAAAGCTGAAGGAATGCTTGCTGGTGTAGCTATCAACCCGCACACTTCTATTGATTTATTAGAAGATGTAATCAATGATATTGATTTGGTTTGCATCATGAGTGTAAATCCTGGATTTGGTGGACAATCATTTATTGAGAACACGTACAATAAAGTAACCAAATTAAAAGATTTAATTATTCAGAAAGGAGCCAACACCATAATTGAAATTGATGGTGGGGTTACGAATAAAAATGCAAGAGCATTAGTAGAAGCTGGAGCTGATGTATTGGTTGCTGGAAGCTTCGTTTTTAAAGCCGAAAACCCAACAGCTACTATCGAAGATTTGAAACAAATCACTACTATCTAAAAAACAAAAAAGAGGCTATATCATTTTAAAAGATACAGCCTCTTTCTTTTTTAATACTGATCAATTAAATACTGAATCAAATCGGTTGTAGTTACGATTCCGACAAGCAATTCACCTTCACAAACAGGCAATGCATGAAAATGATTGTGAGTCAAAATCTCAGCCGCTTCTTTTATGGTGGTTTCTGGCGCAATTGTGGTCACTTTTTTAACCATAACTTGCTCTACGGAAAACATATTATAGACAGTAGTATCAATCACTTCTTCTTCATCATCTATTGCATCTGCGAATGAGATGCGCAACAAATCAGTATAGCTCAAAATACCTAAAATCTTATTTCCATTAACAACTGGAATATGTCTAATTTTATGGTGTTTGAATAGTGATTCAGCTTTAGTCAAATCATCATTCAGATGCAATTTTACCAAATGTTTGGACATTATTTTTGAAACGGGGACATTGCTTTTCATAACCCTTGCTTTTAAATATACCCAAATTTAAAGTAAAAAAAAAGCAAGAAACCTGATGATTATCAGTTAGAAAAACAATTATTATGGTTACTTTACATCAACAGTTTTTCTATAAGCCCTTACCCCAAAATTCCGCATTAGAAATCTACTACAAATAAATTTTTCTTCAAAACCAAGCATTTTTTTCACGAGTTTATACTTTTAGTGGAGTCTAAGATACGCTACGCTTGTATCTCCTATTTTTAAATTCAAACAAAAACTTACTCCACTATATTATAGAGCCTCTACTACTATTATTTTTCTATGTGATACTTTGGATCAATTATAACTAAAAGTCTTTTAAATAATTGCACCAATCGATTTCTTATCAATTTCAGCATCAATGTCATAGCATCAAAATTCTCTACTTCTTTTTTTGTCTTAATAGCAATACTATTACTAATTATTGATATCCCATCACTCACAATAAGTAAATCCATCACAATAGTAACAAACCACTTAAAGTTGTAATTTAAGCCTTTACTCATTAATGCCAATGCCGTTGGCACCAATAACACCGCTAACTTGGATACAAATCCTATGACTAATTTTTTAAAACTAAATTGGTCATTTAATACTATGGTTTTGATTACTCCTAAAAAAGTATCCATTACCATTAAGTAAAACAATACTTTAACTATTCCCGTATCCATTTCCAAGTACATAAAAATCCCATAAAGCAATAATTTTATCTCGTTTAAATATTCTGAAATTTTTTGTACCATTGATTTTTTGATTAAGTAATCTTTTGGGATATATACCCCAAAAGATTACTATTAATTACTATTAACTACTGTTTATACAATTTCTTCTATAGGTTTTAAATTGTGCGCAACAATTCCCGAAATCACATAGCTATCTACAGATTCCACATCCAATAAAGCCACTTCTAGAGGTTCATCTTTAAATAAAATCGATTCAATAGGTTTTATTTTTCCAGTCTTGTCAATTAACAACATATTTGGTGTTATATTTTTAACACATACCCACTGTACATTTTCGCCATCTTCGGTAACCAATAAAGGATGAAACGCTGTAGCTCTAACCGTAGTCGTGTCTGCCGCTTTAATTTCGTAATAATTAGGCTGTATACTTGTTATTTTGTTAACTACCGTAACTTCTACTTTTGTGGCTTCGCTTAACTTTCCACTCCAGGACATATAATCACCTTCAGACTCATCGACTTCGTTAGGAAAAGAGAAGCCTTGAAGCTGATCTCCAACCACCACATTCTTCAATTTTTTTGATTGACCTGACACCATGGTTACCAGAGATTCTACATCGAAACAAGACCCACCGTTTGAACCTGTAGTAACACCAACCTCAGAAGTAAATTCAGAATAATTCCCTATACTATTTTTAGCTCTTACTTTATAATAATAAGTAGTATTGTAATCTCCGGTATCATAAAAATAGTTTTCATAAACATCAGCAGTATATCTTAAACTAGATATACCTCCAGATGTTCTTCTCCATACCTCAAAACTAACAACATTTTCATTTGCTAATGCAGCACCCCATTCAATGTATATCTGATTTATATCTTCCATAAACCCGTTTATATAATTTGGAACTGAGGGCTGAGTAAGATCAATAACACTTGTTGTAACACTTACGATATTACTATCTGCTGATAGATTTCCTGCCTCATCTTTTGCTTTAACATAAAAAGTATAAGATGTGCCGGGTGCTAAGCCATAAATAGTTCGGTTGAAAACATTACCTACTGAGAATGGCGAAATAGCGTTTCCATATACAATATAATCAGTAACACCAAACTCATCAGTTGCTCCTGACCAGTTTAAAGATACACTTGTAGTATCAATGCTTGATGCTATTAAGGTTGGCGCTGTTGGGGCTGTTTTATCACTTGGACGTCCTGTATATTCTATGAAATTAACAACTCTGTATGGATTTAACAAAACAAAAGACTTACCATCTCCAACAGTTTGTTCTAAAGCATCTCCATTAGTATTATAATTAGCACCTAAATTTCCAATTGCCATCTGACTATTGTCTCCTCCATCTGTACCTGTTCCTGTAGAACTATCATTACCATAGTCTCCAGATCCTGCAACAAAACTTTTAAATTTAGAGTTGGGCTTGTGATGAAAGTGTGGAGGTAGTTCTTGAGTACTTAATGTTTTACCCACTCTACCGCCCGTATTTCCAAATGTATCAAAAGGGTAAACGACACTACCGATACTATCCCTATAATAAGTAACATTATTTCCTCCGTCTCCGTCTTCAATATCACTTCTTTCGTCTAGAGTTGGATTAAAAAGTCCAACTGGCATTTTTCCTCTCAAAGGCTTATATTCTTCCCAACCTTCTGGAAATGGAGCGGGTTTACCCCAAATTGCCACCATCCCGATAGGCACGGCGATTGCTGGTTTGTTTTCTAAAGCCGTGATACGACTTAGTAAAGAGTCGATTAGTGTGTCGCTTTTTGTGACCTGATTTAATCCATCTATTACCAGCAAAGAACCTGTAGAATTAGATGAATTGATATTGTTTAAATATACTTTTCCGCCAACGTAAGTATTGGTCCAATCTGGCCCATAATTTAAAGTAAGACTTGTATTCAATTGGTCACTACTATCTACCAAAGCCCTTCCTAAAGGTTCCGCAGGATGCAACAATCCTCTCCTGTCTACTGAACCCAATCTAAAGTCTCTGGATCTTACATTTGCTTCGAGGGTTTGTTTTGTATCTAATTTTGACAATTGATGAGTCCCAAGATCTAAATCTCCTTGCATGGCTTTTGACCCGTTAATCGGGAGATACGATTCGTTAATTAGATTTATATCTTCTTCAATCGTATTGATATTGGCTTGAATTGCATCAATGCTGGAATTTATCGCTTTTAGGATTTCATCGATTGTTTTGATATCTGTAACAGGTACCAAATTGCTTACATCATAATATTTAATCGTTTGCACATCGCCACTTTTAGTAACCACAACCTCATCATTATATTTCTGCGAGCTATATTCAGCTTCATAATCATAATAGGCCGTTTGAGACGCGCTAGTTCCGTAGATTAAATTTACAGCTGTTCTGGTGGTTTTTAAATAAGGTTTTTGAGTTCCAATAGTAATAGGATACAAAATTCCTACGTTATTTCCTGGGTTTACGGGATCTTCCTGACGGATAACTGCCCAGCCTTTTTGCTGACTTGTTGCATGAGCCAGAATATAATCGTTAGCGAGATCTATACTAAAATGTCTTTTTAAAGCCTCGTACAACTCAGATCTGTAAGCTGTTTGAAGCCTCTCTAATGTTTCTTGCTCTAGGGGAAATCCTCCCGAATTACTAAAATTTACTTGTTTCATTTTTATTGATTTAAATGTCTGTTGTTTTTTCTATTTTTTTATCTGAAGGTTTTTTTGGTAAATACGAATAACTTTCATAACTCTTGCCCGCTAGTTTATAAAAATTAAGAAGACTGTGATACTTAATAGTGGCTACGTTTATAGCTTCTGTATGCATAAATTCGTTATTTTGGGGCTGAACAACAATATCATCATCTCCCGTTCCGATTAAAGTTTCTGGTATATATACTCTAAAATTAGCGTAAGCAACGGACGTATAATCTTCGCGATGGGCTAGATAAATGGGTTGATTATCTCTGTTTTCATAATATTCATCATGCTTAAATACTTTTAGTTGCGGAATTATTAACGTTCCGTTTGGTTCATAATACTCTTTGTGGAGATATAGATATTGTAAAGTAGGCTTGACAGACTCATCAATATAAATTAATCCTTTTTCTCGCTTCTCCTCAATACTTAAATTGGGATTATATTTTGCAACTTGATTAAAGGCTTCGTTGAGTACTTTCTCAAGATAAATAACTTGACCTGTATGTTGCATTTTATACAACGTTTCCTCGTAAATGTTTCGAAGAGGAGTGAGTACAGCCTCAAGCCAATCAAAATGTGTTTTCTTTCTAAGAATTGGAGGAATGAGCCATAGCAATAGCTTTCCCCATTTTAAAACGGTGTAATTATTCATTGGTATATAAAATTTAGACTATTGTTTATCTCGGTAGAAGGTATAAGGAATGTAGTTTACATTAATTTTAAGTTGATCTAAATCGAAATATCCCGCTTGAGGAATGAAATATTCCATTTTAGTAACTTCGGTTAGTGATGGATAATTTTGATTGTTAGGATTTTTTGCCAAAGAAGTATGAATTTTATTAAGTACAGGAATCTTCACCCCATTTACCTTTTGAACCGAGTCTATTAAAAAGGCTCTTATAAACGCACCATTAAATTCAATATTCTTTAGATGATTTTTAATAGCTTCTTCCACAGGTTTTGTTGAAGTGTCTAAAATTAAAGAACCATTGTCCTTATTAAAGACATAATTTACAAGTGAGTCAGGATCTTTAACTTTGTTTTTATAAGCTTCAATATCTTTAGGATCAATGAAAATTGTCATTGGATCTACATAAACAGTAAGATTCAGTTCTAATATATCTCCTGGACTTGAAATAATATGTACTTGGTTTCCAGCATCCTTAATTCGAGCAATATATTCTTTAAAACCAGCCAATTGATCAGGAACATCTATTCTAGAAATTTTATTATCACTTTCGGTGGCAACTTTCATAAAAACGACCCCAACCTTGTTATGAAAATAATCAGAAAATATTTGTTCATCTTTTATAGTGATATCATCTCTTAATTGTTTAAGGACTTCCTCTAAATCTACTTCACTAACTGCACAATACTTAATGATTTTAGCATTGTCAATTTCGTTATCATCAATAAATCTAGTAGTATCAAATTGATAAGAACCGTCTTTCCATTCAAGTTCTGCCCCATGAATGTAGTTTAACGCCTGTTCTCTATACCAGTTTAAAGTGTGTGGTCTAGAAACCAAAGCATTTTTTTCGACTATTTTTTCGTGTACCCAAATTGCAGTTGCCACAATGTTTACCCAAAGTCTCCAAATACTTGTTTTTGAGGAACTTGTCAAGCCTTTTAAAGCCGATTGATTATCTTTCTCCTTCAGAATTTCATTCTGTATTTCAGCAATTGTACGTGCCATATTTTATTTTTTAGATATAGTTTAGCCTGTAAGACATATGTAATATGCTTATAGATAATTTTTTATGTTTTTTTTTGTAAATACTACAGAGTTGTAGTTTTCTTTTAGAGACTTCTAAAAGTTGAGATTAATTTTTGATAAATGATTAATAAATGATAAAATCATCTTCTATAATCATATAATCAATTCCGGAGAAGTAATACCCCTCTTCTTCAGTAAGAGCGGTCGCAGGTTTTAAATTTCTGGAATTGTAATATTCTACAATATCTTTTTTAAAGGCCTCTCTACCAATTTTTAAATCTTCGTAAACACAAAGATCATCTGTAATGTCAAACTTTTCATTGTCTTCTAGCAGGTCGAATACTTTTTCTATGCTTCCATATTCTTGCAAAGAAATGTCAAAAATGTTCTGGTTTTGTTGCGGTTTAATAGTTTCCATCGATTTTAATGTTTTGCAAATCGTTAACGTCTAATGTTTTAATATAAAAGTTGTCATACGATAATTGTTTATCTATTTCGTTTTCTAGTCTTAGCCTAGAGGTTGCATCTGGGCTGTTAATGTATTTTTTAATTCCTACGCCAAGTATAGGAAACTCCTTGTAGCTTCCTTTTTGGCTTAGCAAAAGGTGTTCGATATTTTGCTGATCTGAATCTTTGATGGCAAAATCTCCATTTATAATTAATAAATCGTCTTCTATAATGAAATCTTTCATATGCTGTTGCTTTGTGGGTTAATATCACCTTTGAATTTGCGCGCCATATCCAAAAGATGCTGTTTTATTTGATACTGTAAAAATACGCCTTGCTTTACCCTTAACCAAGATTTTGAAGACTTGTAATCAGTAGTTTCAGCAGGTTGTACATTACAACAAAAAACTATTAATCAATAAATTATGGTGCTTTATTTTTATTTAGAATTAAATTATTAAGTTCTAGGAATAATAACGTCCATAATTACTTTTAAAATGATTTTTACTATGTTTTTTTTAATAGTGTTCAGTCTTATTTTTGACAACCCATTGGCCTGAAGTGTTTTTAAAACAACTATATCCAACTGACTTTTTAACAACCATTCTAATTCTTCTTTGGTTATATCTCCAGTAGAAAAAAGAATCATCCAGCGTTCTAATTTACTCTTAGAAATCTCAAAAAAAGTATCAAAGTCTTTTTCTAGCTGTGACTTAATATCTTCATAACTATTGAAGAAAACTACTTTTAATTCCTCCTTTATGTTTTCAATTACTTTGTCGTTATTCATGGCTTATGTATTGAGGTTGATTAGATCTAGTAAGGCCTCTTTAGATTCTTTGTCTTTTTTTACTTCATATTGAATAAGTAAATCGAAAGCTTCTAAAATTTGTTTTTTAAATTCCTCTAAAAATGATTTTGACACAATACCATTTACTTCCCATCGTTTGAAAAATCCAGCCAAAAGATTTTTTTCTTTATCGGTCAACATTTTCCACATGGCAAAAGTGATGTCATTGTTGGGTTTATTCTTCTCATATTCTATCAATTTTTCTATGTCTAAGAATAAGTTTTCGACCTCTTCTTTATGAACCACATAAGGAGTAGCTGCTTTATTTATTAGTCTATTGGTGGCCACTTTTAACTCTATGGTTTTTTCGTAAGAGTACTGATCAAAAAAAGCCGTTCTAGTAAGGCTACAAGAGGAAAAGATCAAAGAAAAAAGGATTAAAAAGGCAAAGTGTTTTAGTTTTAAATGTTTCATTTGTTTATTTATATAAGATTACATAGTTTTTTTTGTCCCGTTTTAGCTTGCTTAGTACTTTCCAATCGCTGTATCCTTTTTTATCAAAATGCGGAAGATCCTTAAAAGTTTTCCAGTCACCGCCCCAGTTCCAGTTGTATTTGGCGAAAATTTTCACACATTCCTGCCAGTCCGAAATTTGGTCATTGTCCCAGTCTTTTGCCGTATCCCATGAGGCTACTTTCCCGTCTATAATTAAACAAATGTCAACGGCAAAACCATAGTTGTGAATCGATTGTCCGCCTTTGGCATTGGTGACTTTTTTTCCCGGTTTTGTTCTTCCAAAAGCATAAAGATCCTCTTGTTCCTGAAAAGATCTAAGACCTTGCGTAATGCGCACTTTTGCTCTTCCTGTTAAAGCAAGATTGCATTCCTCGATAATTTTAGTAACTTCTTCCCTAACCGAAGGATGAAGTAAATCAATGTGTTTTTTTGTTGTTTGATCCATATTTGTATGTAATAATGATTTTAGATTTTGAGAATAAAAGGCCTTTCCCGATGGTTCGAAAACAATCACGGTGTAAATCAAAGGCGGTAAGGTTATGTTGCTTGGAGAGGTATTTATGACTGCAATAGCTCCTGAAAAATGTTCTTTTTTGGATTGCAATAGCAGTTTTTAAGAACACTGTAAAAATACATCGAAATAGCGTGTGCAAAAAATAATATGGCTTTGCAAAACAGTAGTTTCAGTAGAAGATTTTTTTCTTTTTATGATTTTATATTGTAGGTTGAAATCTAGATCAATAACAAAAAAACACCCGTTTTTCTAGAGGAGAAAAACGGGTGTCAAATAGAGGTGAAATTATATTGATAAAAAATAGTCTATTCTTTAGATTCAACTATTTTTTTCCATTCTTCTAAATCTGTTAATGAAATTTTTGGTTCTACAATGATAAATTTTTCTAAACTGTCCTCATAAAATGTTTTAGCGGTACATCCTAATAAGCTTTTTCTGACAATACGATGAATTATATTTTCTTCGTTATAAATATAATTTTCTTCATCGTAATCTTCAGGTAACTCGTTAGATAATTCATATGAAATATTATTTATCATTCCGTAATAATTAGCTGGAGGAGCTATTGGTTCATAACCATCAATATATCTATCATTACTAATGAAAATTACATAAAAAGGACGTATTATGTAATCTTTTCCTATTTCAATTAAATTAGGCATAAATACAAACTCGTTAATACTTGGTCTGCTTTCAATCCAATTTTGTACTTCTTTATATAAATGAACGTAAAGCGGGATAAATTCTGGCGTAACCTCACTATCAAAATGTCTAATAATTGATTTATCTAAAATAGAAGCTTCTTTTTGAGTATACATTGTTCCAAGTTCACTTTCTATATATATTTTTAAAGTAATTTCTTTTTTTAATTCTTCAAATGTTTTCATGTTTTACATCATATCTATTATTAATAATTTCTTTTTTTCTCTTGACCAATGAATATTTGCAGAGTTTTTTTCTATCTTTTTTAATATACTTTTTGATATTTCGTCATTCTGTTTTGATAACAATTCTATTGCTTTTTTTCGTGATTTAACTACAAAAGGATCTAATTCTAAATCACGAATCTTAATTGAATCTGGATCAAAACCTCTAACAACCCAGTCACTGCCTTTTTCTTTTATGTCAACAACTTCAATGATTTTTTTTAATTGAGGATTAGATTCTATAATTTTTTTAGTTTGCTCTAACAAACGAATTGATTTAGGCATGTCATCCACTCTTTTTGAAAACCATCTTTTTAATACCAAATTATCCGAATAAGGTGTTTGAAATAATTGACCTTCTCCACCACTAAGTTTAGAGTCAAAAGTTTTATCTTTACCTCCTCTAAATTTTTCTAATCTTTTTGCGAATTCTTTATCTAGTTTAGGGGTAAAGTTACTCCAATTATCGGAAATAGTCGATTTTATTTTTTTAGTTTTTTTCTTAACTATTTTTTTAGGCACCTTACTTTTCGGTAAATTTTCAGGAGTATCGATAAACTCAGCATGTTGCTGTGGGTTACTATTATTTTTTTTCTTTAATCGATTTAAACGTTCTAAAGCTTCTTTTTTAGCTTGAGATTCAACTTGCTTTTTTAATATACGTTTTTCTGAATCTTTTAAAACATTTCCCGCTTTGTCCTTTAGTGTTTTCTCAATTAAACGTCGTTGAGTTTTAGGAATGGCATCTATTGCTTTATTTACCAGTTTTGCTATTTTAGGAAATTTAGCTAATAAAGCAGCTCCTTTGGTAGTAGCGGCTAAGTATACAGTTGCTCCAGCTGTTACTATAGCTAATACAATATTAAAAACAACAACAGCAATTAATTCTCCAATTAAATAAGCTTGTAGTCTTGGGTTACCGCTGTTAAATTTTTTCCAAAAAGTATTCCAGTTTCTACCTATTGCGTCAGTTATTCCGTTTAAGAATTTTTTCAAACCCTCTAATCCACCTTCCCAAATTTTGACCACAAAATCCCATATGCTTTTAAATAAACTACCTGTTAAAATCCCTTTAAGTAAATCCCATAATCCAACTACTAAGTCTTTTATTTGGCTGTACAAACCATATATAAATCCTTCATAAAACCCTTGGTGGGCACGAGCCATTTCTATTATGAAATTTTCAATTGCAGAACGTTGACTTAAAGTACCTTTTTTCTTTTGTAAATTAATGTACTCATTGGTAGGTATACGCACTATATATCCACTTGTAAGTTGCAATTGGTCGTATAAAGCTCTTGCTTTTTGAAAATTAGGGTCAGCAAAGGCTTTAGCGGCTATGTCTAATTTATCAATTGTAGAGGTGCCTCCCTCTTTCAATACTACACCATGCCTATGCTTACTCTGTTTGTTTAATAAATAAAAAGCTTCTGCTAATGTTCTTCTATCATCGCCCGTTTTATGTTTATAATTAGGATATAAACGATTTGCAATGTTTATTTCAAAAGTATAGTTTGGTTTCACTAACAAAAAAGTGCGCGTATACTTATCCAGTACTTCGTCATAAGGTACAAGTGCAATATGTTTTTTTTCAATATAGCCATATTGACCATCTAATGTTTTTATTTTGTACCAACCTTTATTATCTAAATCTTCATGTACTATAGTTACAAAGTCCATCTTTTTATAAATAGTGGTATAGCGTCCTTTTTTTGCTTTGTACTGAGCATCATATGGAGAAGTTGTGGCATGCAAACGAATACCGTTTTCGGCTATTACAAATCCTCTCTGGTTGATTGGTTTTAGATTTGCCTGTTTTTTTACCGCAGCTTTAGGTTTTGCTTTTAGTTGGGATTTTGTTGGCACACTAACTTTTGGTTTGCTTATAACCTCTGATGTGCTAAGTTTAGGTTGATTATTTTCGGGAGCGCTGCCATATTCGGATGCAATAAATTGATTCCATTCGGCGGCGGCTTTTCCTTCTTCCACTTGCATACGCACCACATGAAGCATGAATTGCCTAAATCGAGCCATTTCGCTTTCGCTGGTGTCTTTTAAAACTAAGTTATGTGTTTGACGAATCATTGGATAGGTATATTATAATGGATAATTATAGAGCGCAAAAGAGGGTGCTAATAGTAGAACATAGCTTATTATTTTTTATAGCATCTAAAACAAAAACTCCGAGTGTTATTACAAAATCTCTATTGTAACAGGTTTGGGTTGGATATGGTCTGAAAATGCTGTGGTGATATTAAGGCGTAAATCGTCTTCTTGCTCTATTTTGCCATCGCCTCCCAAATAACAGTTTTTGAAAAGCACTTCGAGTGCTTTGAATTCATCCATTTTGGAGGCTTGCAGCACCGCAGAACGAATGCTCATATCCGGTTTTCTGAAATAAGCAAATAGTGGTGTTTCATCATCATCTGCAATGGTAAGTTTAACTACTTTTTTATGCTTGTATTTCCATTGATTGAATTGCGCCTGAGTAATGTTTCCGTCAAGAATATCGGTTTTTTTTGAGGGTACTGTTTCCATGTTGAAACTTAATTATTGGTTGTATGATTGAGTACTTGTTGTCTGAGTTGAAAGGGTCTTTTGCTTTTTATTTTGATGGTTTAATCAAAATAGCCATACCAGCTGTTGTTTATTGACACAGGTATCGATGTCATTGTTATAGTAACTAATTTACTTTTGGATCGTTTATGTCAATTACTTCATTAAAAAAGAGGCTGCTTGAGTTATTCGTTTTGAGTTAAACAATCTCAACACAGCCTCTGGAGGAAGATTCCTAATCTAAAACGGACGAATAAAGAGTCTGTAAAATGGTTTGCATGCAAAAATTATATTCCTGTTGAATTCGTTTTGCGTAATGCGATTGAATGTTTGGTTTCTCTTTTAAGTCGGTTTTTAGCAATAGAAAAGGGCATTGTAATTTTAGGAATTAATCAGGATGATTAGTTCCACTCAATATGAGAGCAAATCAAATCAAAAGAAACTGCAATTTTGGTATCGCCTTGGCTAATTCCTCTGCTGTTTGAGTTGAACTCACAGTTTCTTACAGTATGTGTAATTACTTCGTTACTATCGTCAAGGTAACTTACGATGATACTAAAAGGGTTCACATCTTGCAATCTTTGTCCTTTTGGCAAAGCCGCCAAAATAGCTTCTACTTCGTAATTGTATAAAGTAATTGAAGCTTTTGCTTCATACTTCCCTCTACCTCTGTGTACTGGCATGTCTCCAGCTCCATAATGGTTTTCTTTAGATACTGAGTCACTATAGTTTACAGCAGTGATACCGGTAACGATATTGCCTGCAATACTTACTTCAATTGATGACCAGCTGTGTTGTTGTCCGTTAATTAATGGTAATTTATTCATATCTAGCGTTTATTTGTTTTTTATCCTGATAACGTTCAGGAGCTATACTCTTTTATTTATTTGTTTTTTATCACAATCCAATTAGAAGGATAGTGGTTGTGATTTTTTTATTGTTGGTGAATTATAACGAATTCAATACATTATGCTTTGTCGATTCCGAAAGGATTTTTGAATCCTAAATCAACCATAATTTTACGAGCTGTACCAATTGGAGTGATTTCTGCTTTCACTTTTAATTCTGATGTTCCCAAAATGTTTTGTTTTGGATCTACGTATACATCAAAATCTGAAACTTCCTGGTTGGCCACCATTCCTTCTAAAGCAGATCTACATAAGCCTTCAAAGCTTTTTGAAACGGATTGAGGTAATTTTCCATCAATATCTACCAAAACTGGAGAAGCTAATTTTGGTAATAAAGCAGTACGCAATAAACGAGTTGCTTTATTTATTGTACGGTTGTTCTCTACATAAGCAAAGTCTGATGTACCCATAGTACAAGTGTGGCTGTCGTTAAAATAAACACCTGACAATCCTGTGTGGGTTCTAGCAAAAATGAATCTCTTTTCGTTTAGCCCGTTTAAAGTTCCTAACGTTTTAATTTCTTTTCCGCCTACAAAACCAGCTTTGGAAAAACCCTCGCCAGTAAGATTGAATTTTTCGATCCAAGCGATGTTCTCAGATACTTTTGCTTTAGAGATAGCCCCTAATGCCAATCCTACTGCTGCTGTATTTATGTAAACCTCTTTGAAAGTGAATTCAAGCCCCTCTCTATCGTCATTATTACTGTTATCGATTTTCTGCACCTTGTAAATATTATAAGAATTTTCTACTGGCACTAATTTCTCGTTATAAGCTAAAGTATAGAGTTTGTCATTCTCTGCTGTACTACCTTTCATAAACAATTTTTGCTCAAAAGCTTTCTCAACATCCATGGCAATTACAACAGATACATTTTCTGCGTTCAATTCAGATAGATTCATAGCAGTATCAGGATCAAACCCTTTTCCCTCTAAAATTACCTCAAAAGGCATGTAATCTTTGTAACCAAGGGCTGCTTGTGTTTGTGCTTTTTTTACAGCAGCTTGTGTGTCGGCAAATGTAGCTTCTCCAGAAAAAATAATTGCCAATTGACGAATATTCCCGTTGGCCTGTTCCTGCATAGCCATTGCTTTATCAACTATATGTTCATAAGCCTCTCCATCCGTAATCATAATGTATAAATCTCCCGATGGATTCATCCTGAAAAATTGTTGAATTTGATAGTAAGCCGATTGCCCGTTTACATCGTAATCAGCAGTAATTCCTAAGGCTTCTGCATCTTCTAATGAAGCCAAACGTTCTACTTTTTCAAAAACTAATTTTGAAGTTGGAACTCCGTCAAAAAGTAATCCTGAAACCATGTCTTGATCTGGTGTTCTTCTCCCTAATCCGCCTGATAGTTTGTTAATCACAACATCATTTAATGTACTCATAATATAAATTGTTTTAATTGTTTAAATTTTACTTTTGCGTTAAAAAGAGGCAAAAGATGGACTGTAAAAAGTTTAAAAACTTTTTATTTTTAATGATTTTAATTTTAAAAAGGTATTTGTAATCTGGAATCCAAAAAGTAGTTTACTATTTTTGGAAAGCTTTCAAAAAACAGTTTTTAAATTGAATTTTACTCTTGGCCAAGAGATAAACTTGTTTTTGATATCAAGTACAAATTTAAAGTTCAAACTTGCTTTTTCCAATTTTATTGACTGTCAAAACCAGTAGTTTCAGTGTTTTAGGCCCTGGCTTCTGTAGCGAGCCCTTCGTTTATAATGGTATAAATTGTACGCTCTGTGAGAAACAAGCTATCCGAAAGCTCAGATACAACAACTTTCATTTGTTTTGCTTGATTCATATTCAAATAATTGATTACATATTCTCTTCTTTTGTCTAATAGTGTTCTACTTCTTCTCATGGTTGGGTTAAAATAAGGGTATTAGGATAAATAATTTTTAGATTCGGTCGTTGTCTTTTGTGTATGTGTTGTCTGCTCTTAATTTAATAGCGCTAAGATTTTAAGTAGTAGTTGCTGAAGCTGTGCCTAAATCTAAAGTTCCTTCAACTTGATTTGGGTTGATTCCAATTATTCCTGACTTTAAGTCGTAGCCAAGTGCCTCTAGCTCTTCATCTTTCAATCCATTATTGAAAAGGATGTATTTCTTTTTCAAGATATTTTCGACCAATGTTGTTTTATAGGTCATTTCCCAAATAAAATAGTCGTTTTTAGCCCAATACACTTCCTCATTGTTCCATTGCTTTTCTTTTACCTTAAACGTTGAATTAGTGTCCAAATTGGCATTACTACTACTAGTGGTCAATATCGCTTTATCTATGCGATGAGCGATTTCGAATACATCTTCATAGCTTGTTGAAGAAAGGGTACCAACTGGTAGCACTACATAAATACAAAAAGACACATCTGCTTTATAGTTTTTTTCAGAAGATGTTTCCCAAGCAATAGTATCATATTTGAACATTACGATTGGACTTGTAACTGCTGTTTTAAAAACTGCATCACTGTAAAGATGTACTATTGGCGCATTAGAAGAAAACTCCGTTTCGATAGCGCTCTTTTTTTCGTTATAAAATTCTTTTAAAATCATATGATGGATTATTTTTTTACAAATATACAACATATGTTTTAATAATTGCAACATATTACATTAAATTATGCAATAGTTTCAGTAATATGATTTAATTATTTTGCATTTATGTTACAGTAACACAATAAGAAAGAAGCTACAAACACACTGAAAACCAGTCAATTTAGAATAAAATAAACAAATAAAAACTATTTTTTGCTTTATATTATTTAGCTTTGCAACATATAGCTGAATCCCTTAAAGAAAAACAAAACATATTACACAAAAAGTATTCATACTATGGAAATACATACTAAGATAAAACATATTATAGACGAGCTTAAATTAAACAATAACTCATTTGCCAAAGTAATAGGGGTAACTAGCACCACAATAGATAGTATTACCATTGGCAGATTGCAAGCCGATGGTGAAAGAAAAAGAACCAAACCAGGATTTGACTTGCTTCAAAGTATAATTACTCATTGTAATGTAAATCCTGACTACCTTTTTAAAAATAGTGATGAAATTTTCGTCAATAAAACAAACAATCAAGTTAGTTTGAACATTCCAAAAATTATCACGGTAGATGCTCACGGTGAAGAAAACATCAATTTTGTTGGAGTAAAGGCTCGTGCTGGTTATTTAGACGGTTATGCTGACCCAGAATACATGGAAACACTTCCTTCATTTAGCATGCCTATGTTAAAAAACGGTACCTATAGATGCTTTGAAATAAAAGGAAACTCAATGTCGACTACAATTCATGATGGGGATTACCTTTTTGGAAAATATGTCGACAACTTTGATGATATCCTTGACGGCAGAATTTATGTTGTAATAAGTAAAAATGACGGTGTCGTAGTAAAAAGAGTTTTAAACAGAATCAGAGAAAGTGGCAAATTAATTCTAAAATCCGACAATAGAGACGGAAACTACCCCATGTATTCTATTTATGCCGAGGATATTCTAGAGATTTGGTACGCCAGCATGTATGCCTCTAAGCAGATGCCAGATCCTATTAACATCTATGAAAAACTTCATGCCCTAGAAAGTAAAGTTTATGAAATGGAAGAGGCTTTAAAGAAAAAACTGAATTAAAATTCTAAAAGTTGAGGTTCATTTTCAAATAAAAAAATCCCTCTTACTGTTTTGACGGTAAGAAGGATTTTCAACACTAACTAAAATTATTTAAGAAATAGATCCCGTTCCTGTTCCGGTTTGGGCTGATGCAGATCCAGTTGTCGTAACTGTTGTGGTTACGGTTCCTGATTTGACGAATGCTTCAATAGCTGATGCTAATTTTTCAGCTGCTTTTTCTCTTGCCTTTTGTGCTTGATTATTATTATCGTTTCCGTTATTTACATCAACTGATATTTGCGAGCTTTTTACTAAGACATCTAAGATCGCTTCTTCTAATGCTGAAATTTTTAATCCCATTTTTAAATTTTTAATAAAGTTTTTAAATTCGATTTTATTAAAAGTAGGCCTGCTACATTTGGGCCAACTCCTTGTACGACGACAATTTTTGATATCTCTGTAATCAAACTTTCTAATTCTGTTAACAAATTTTTTTCATTTGCATATATTTTAAATTTGTCATCCATTTCAAAAGTTAAATCTCCTTTTTTAAACGAAGTCATAGCATCTGAAATTGTAGCTTCAAATCCATTTTTTATGCTGATTTTTGACTCTTTATCTTTTAAATTGAAAATTGTATTGCCTTTGTTGAGATTTACTTCTGTATGTAATTCGTCAAACGTTATTCTTTGCTTTTCATTACTGTCTTTATCTAAAAATTGCATTTCAGCATTTGCATTTTCTCCGCAAGAAAGCGTAAACTTTAAACGCTCTTTAACATCTTCGCCATTAATAGTATTTATAACGGTTTGCTGTTGATTTCCATTAAAACTGTTTTTAGAAATTTCTTTTCCCTTTTCATTATAAAAAGAGGTGGTAATATTTGAATCCTCGTTACCACTAAACTCTAGTTGTGCAATTTTTTTGTATGTAGGTACTGAGGTTGATGAAGAATCATTGTCTTCTTTTTCTTTGAATACAATCTGGAATTTATCCACTTCTGTATCAATTTCCAAATAATGGTTTTCATCATCCTTGAAACGAATAAAAATGCGTTCTACTTCCGAAAACTGAGAAATAAACGCCCTTGTTTCTACTCCATCAATAATAGAAGCCAACACCCAACTATCCTTTTTGGGAATGGTAATAATTCCTTGTTCTAAGTCCAGAATAGAAGCTTTCAAACGTACGTTTTTAATGATGGCTCCATCGGCTCTCATAATGTTTACAGTATAAGCGTCTTCTGGATTATGGAGCGATTCTGTTTCTGTATTTATTTCAATGACTTTTGCCGCAAACGTTTCAACAAGTTGATTCTTGCTAGCGACATCTTTTATTAGATCTTTTATATTTCCCATTTTGTATTTTTAAACTGTTTCTACTCTTCGTCCTATGTAAATCTTTTGCCTGTAACCGTTTTCACCATAACTTCGCTCAACTTTTTCGACCTGAAAGGTGCCGTTTTTTTCTTTATCCTTAGCGTTTTCCAGAATTACTTTGTCTGTAGGCCTTACAAAGGGTTCTCCAAAAGTTAAAAAATAACCTTCAAATCCATTTGGTTTAGACTGCA
Source organism: Flavobacterium polysaccharolyticum (assembly GCF_038739875.1). NCBI lineage: Bacteria > Pseudomonadati > Bacteroidota > Flavobacteriia > Flavobacteriales > Flavobacteriaceae > Flavobacterium > Flavobacterium polysaccharolyticum. The sequence continues at coordinate 335,425 of NZ_JBCGDP010000001.1, read as the reverse complement.
TGGCTCTCAAGGCACCATATTGATACAATACTGAAGTCGCTTCCGTTGTTGCTTTTTCGAAAGCTTCAATGTCTTTTGGTAAGTCTTCATTATCATTATGTAGGACATGAGTTTTTATTAATTGCCCATTCGGATCACCTAATTCGATATAAACTGGAGTGTTTGAATTCTTAAAGTATTTTTCTACTCGTACACGGGTATTCTTTGTAGATTCATTCACTACTGTTAATTTATCCTCTATAATATTGTAACGAAATTTAAAACGCACTTCACCCGAGAAGACATCAGAATCGGATCGAGTCATTTTACTCAATTGAGATTTTAAAAGACTTAGTCCTTGGTTAATTAACTTTTTTACAACAGCACCTGCTAGAGGGCTTTTTATAAAATTCCGATCTATAAAACCCGCTAGTTCTGTAGCTGTATGTTGTTGCGGATTATTGGTAATTGTAAGTACTGGCCCTGAAGCTTCGGTTTTAAAATAAGTATATATGCCTTTATCTTTCAACATTTCGAAAACCTGAGCCAAGCTTTGATCTCTGTTAATCATAACATTCCCCAATTCTTCATCAAGCGCATTTACTTTAAAAGGTAATTTTAGTTCTTTTATCCTTTTTTCAAAGAACATTTTGGGATTAAAACTTTCAACATTTGTTGTTGGATTTGTTGACACTACATTGTACATATCATTCTTATCCTGAACATCATTATCTTTTACAGCTTTTACTTTCTTAAAAGCATACATCACGTCTTCACAAGATATTCTAACATTTACATCCGTTTGTACTCCTGTGACATACCCTCTGAAAGCTGGTTTGTAATCGTCATCATATCCTAAAAATATTTCGATGAAACTTTCTAGTTTAAAGAAATCATGGATTGTTTTTTGCGCACCACTTGCATTTGCAAATAAACTCTGATCAAATCCTTTGGTGTCAGTATATACTTTTTGAGGCATTTCAATAGTAGCAGTATCTGTAAGCGTTTTATAAGAACTGCTTATCTCGACATTTTTTACATATGTAAATTCATAAAATTTAGGAGAAGGAATACCTCTTACCGTATCGTAAACTCTGATTTTTGCATTTAGTTTAAGCATTGTCTCTAATTATTAGCTCTACCGTTTCGTCTGATGTGGCACTGGCAGTAAATTTTTGAATATTTTTTGTTCCAGCAATAGATGGGATTGAATAGGAATCTATAACTAATTCATAAATTCCAAATCGGTTCAAAATTGCATGTGTTATCCTTAAAGAATAAGGTGCATTTAAGAATTGTTTCAATAAGAAAAGTTTTTCTTTTGGGTACTCATCGCCCGTTTCATTGGCAATTAATCCTTCTATCGAAATACTAAAATCGCCATTTGATATATGCTCTTTGATTGTTGAATCTCGCCCTTCTATACTCTCTTTTTTTATGGTTTTTGAACGATTTAAATTAACCGTAACAGCATCTACTCGCAAACTTGGTAGATTAAGATCGCTTTTTACCAAAGGCTCAAATACTAAAGGAGCAAAAACCCGCAGGTTAAATTCCCCTCCTGTTTTATCTATAATAAAATCTTTCGATTCTGATTCGTTATAATTGATCCCAGCGTATTCGATGTCCTTGGTATCTAAAATTTCGTTTACATTAAAATTGAATTTCATATTTTTTTATTTTTAATTTGAAAATGTTTTAGCAAAGGCCGTTATGAAGGTGTTTTCTAGTCTTGTCTCCTTGTGTTTTTGTAACCACAGCGCCTCTTCTAGTAATTTGTAAAACTCATCCATAGCTAATTGATATGGATCTATCTTAAAAGCATATCTGATAAGCGCTGCAGATTTCTTAAATTCATCCTTCTGAGGTGTAAAATCAATGGCAAATTCACTATCTTTTTTTATCATGGATACAATAGAATTCCCTGCCGAAAGCATGAATTCATCATCATAGATCTCTTTATCCAATACACATTCTTGAAACAAAAACAATATCGCTTCATGTGGATTGTCTTTGTATTTATCTTGATAGTTTAAAAATGTAGTGAACGATGGTTTTCTGCAATAAACGTTTGTTAATTGGTCCTCAGAAGTAAGTTTTAATACGCTACCGTATTTTTCTTTTAGTTTTTCTATTGTTTCGTTTGGCATTTTTTTAGGCTTTACTTATTTTGTGTTTTTACAATGATTAAAAATTAGGCTTTTGAAATTATCCTTAGTTGTGCCATTTCATAGCATAAATTGACTGTCTCTTTTTCACAGACTTTAGCATTTCTGCACTCTGAGACTTTGCGAGTACAACTTCACGCAAAGTCACAAAGACGCAAAGTATATTTTCAACACTTTGAATATTGGTATGATTTACAGACAGTTCGATTAAATTACGACTGTCCACTAAGCAGACGAACAATTCAACACAGATGGGAGAGATTTTTACTCGTTTTTATATAAAAATTTGTTTTTTAAACCATTTAAAATCTATGTTGTTCGGGTTCTATTCTCAAAACCGGAAGAAATGGCCGATGGTCAACTTTTAAATCGCACTATCTCTACTTTCTCTTTTTATGACTTCGGCCAAATCTTCATTTTTTTCGGATGTAGTTAAAGGCGTAATCGTAAAACTCTCTATAAAAATGTTTCCTTCTAAAGGCTGTCCCAAAGGATTTTTAAAGTTGCTCATGTCTGGTGTTTTAGGTGTTTCGCCTAAGTCTCTTGGTGTAATATCCATGATTATTTACTATTTAGTTATTGATTAAGATTAGTATGGGAGACCTCTAAAATTGAGGTGATAATTCTCTAAAATCTTCTGAGAACGAATAGCACTATCATGTCTGTTTTTAAGTAGTAATAGTGGCTATTGGAGGGTGTAAAAATAATGCAGAAAACCATAAAAAAAGAAAAACAAGACACCTGTTTTCAGTAGTTTCAGTAAAACAAAAACCTTCACAAAATCTTGTATAACAACAAAATACACCAGCAAAAAGCAATCATAAAAACTATCAACCACAAGGGTTTTGATCACAACTATTTTTCTAATTAAACAACATCTGTTTTTAAATAAAAATGCGCCAAAGCCTACAAGAGCACTAAATGCTCTGATAGCCTTTGACGCAATAGTATGAGTGATAAATCAGCATCTGTGTTAGCTTTGAAAAACTCTTAACGCGAACCTCACACATTTTATTTACATAAGTTGTCAATGTAATATTGAGGCTATTATTAGGTTTAACCAACATTGAAAGCAGGCTTAACCGATTCGCTGTTTAACAGCTGCTTTTTGCCTTCTATATTGTTCCTTTATTTTTTTGAACTTTACCTTTATCAAGGATTTTATTTAAGATTTGATGATACTTGTTCATTTTGATTTTTGATTAATGATTGATCATTCTATATTTTGCACTTCTCAGGATAATTATTAAACACACGAAAGCCACACCATAGAAGACTTATGTCCTCCAACGGTGTGGCTTTATTGTTATATTTTAATTCCCTGAGAAAGTATTAATTTTGTTGGAGGACTTTTTTTACTTCTCTTCCTCCATGAGAATCGCCATTAATCTATTGAGGCATCTAGTTAAACTTCATCCCCAGTAGGCCCCTCAACAGTTTCGAAATCTGTCAAAATACCATTGGTAAAAGTAAAAGTGTTTGCTCCAATAGTTATATTTTGAGTCAAGCCAGTAGGGATGTCGTCAGTTGTTGCTAAGGTGTAGGCTCCTGTAGGTTTCGCTGGTAAAAAAAGAGTTGTAATTTCATTTAGATTTTCTGCAAATGCTAGTCTTGTCACACTAGTGCCAAAAGAATCAAATTTTTGTGTTAAATTAATGTATCCTGAGTTTATTGCACAATCTCCAAAACAACCATTATCTCCAAATCCAGAAAAGTTAACAAGTTCTTCTGCTATAAACATACTACCTCCTTTTTGTCCTGATTCAGAATTAGAGTCAATATAAAAAAAGTGGGATTTATTGTTATCTGCATCTCTAAACGCTAATATTCTTCTTTCGCCAGCATCATAATCAGATATATAAACCCCCCCATTATCCAAAACACTTTGCAAATCTTGGCTTCCAACAGCCGCTATATCGTCAGTTGTTGCTAGAGTATAAAAACCCGGTGTTTTATCTGGAAATTGTAAGCTATAAGCACCATTAACAGCATTGTCGGCACGCATAGACACCTGACCAGTTAGGGTTTCATTAGAAAAATTATTAAAAATAATTCCTCCGTCTTGAACATCAAAAACGAGTCCTTTGGTACCTTCAATATTTTTCCCTGAGATATTAGTACCAATAAAAAGTATTTCCGAATCTATAACTTCGTTTCCAGAATCCACTACGCTTTGCAAATCCTGACTTCCACCTCCACCACCAAACTCACTTCTAGCAACCGAACCAACTTCATTATTGGCATCGACAACCATCACGCGATCTTCCGCTGCTCCTTCTTTAACTTCGTTTAAAATAAGACTTCTTTCAATTTTATATTTCTTATCCATGATTATTGATTTAATGAGTTAGTAATATTGTCTACAGTCACCACAACCTCTGTAGTAACTTCTTGTGTGGCCAATACGCCATCCACATAACTTAAAACAACTGCTTTGTTTGGGTTGCTTTGGTCGCTTAGTGTGATAGAATCACTTTTAACCACTTTTTTTAAAGCCTTGATTTCGGCTTTTAATTGTTTGATTTTCTTTTTTAGTTTCATGTTAAATTTCAGTTTGATTAACAATATCAAAGGAAGATAACAGCGTACTATCGCCACCTAAATACGAGGCATTAATAAACATATCCTCTACTATTCCCGTGACCATATCGCCAGCTTCCAAAATAGATTCATTTTCGTTACTTGGATTCTTGAACACGCATAGCTGGCCAGTCTTGTATATTATAGTAGACGACACCTGAGCTAACAACTCATTGATACCATCAACCTCTGCCACAGGCACTTTGTCGTTTTTGTGTCTGAACGAATCCCAAGTATCCCAAAACTGAGTTTGACTGGGTTTTAGACCAGTTTTAAACCAGTCCTTTATTGTATTTAATGTTTGTAATGCCATATTTGTTTGTTTTTAAATTATTAATTTCTACGAATTCAATATTTTATTGTTTTGGACAATAGTGAATTAGATGATGATTGCTGTGTGTCGTTAGAAGAATGAAAAAGCGAAATCCTATAAATCGCGTGAGTGAGAATAAATTCTGATTAAGCCTCTAAACAAGCTTGCACGAAACCATCAACCAATAATTAAGCTGGTTTTTATTCTAAAGGACAATGACTCTTTCTTTTTTATCGAAGAATTGGGAGTTTTATTGATCAAGTAGAATTTCAAGAATACCTTCTGACAATAAAATCGAGTTTCAGAAAAACGCTTAACACTAACCTCAGCCCCATTTATTTACATAAGTTGTCAATACAATTTTGGACAATAAAAAAAGTAAATCTATGTTACTGTAAATTCATAATTACGAGTTCCTTTACAGTCATTGGCTCATGTCCAAAAACCTCTTTGCTGAGCATAGCCAAAATTTGCGGATTTGTTTCGTTGTTTAAGGCGGAAACAAATGGTTGACTTACACCTGTTGTTAGATAGTTATTATACTCAACTTGGTAAGCTTGGTACAAAACAGCATATAACTGTTGGTTCATGGCTTGCAGATAATCATCCGCAGCAAGGCGTTCATCTTTTAGCACTTTACGCAATTTTTGGCTAGAAAAGCCTACTATCGTTTCAGTTCCATCACCCAAAAAAACAGGCTGTAAATCAAAGCTGTAAAATTGCTTTTTCTTCGAATAGGCTATTTCTCCCGCCCAATCCATATAATGTACTGTTTTTTGAAGCCCTAAAAAAACATTGGGGTAAACGGTTCCGTTGTATTCATAGTCCCCGAAAACTCTATCGTAAGTTATTCGTATGGCTTCTTTTCCTTTGGTGTCGTGATACGACTTGGAAACCTTTTGTCCTTTCATGTTATACAACGGCTCTTTTTCTTGCAAAAAAGGCAAATTGTCGAATGAAATATCTGTTAAGGTATTACCTAATGTTTGATATTTTTCTAAATAATGATCTAATACTATTTGTGCGCTCATATTTTTATTATATTGCTAGTTTAACATATCTAATATTAGTTATATCAAATTTTCTTATGTCAGCCCGCACTTTTAAATTTCCTGAAAATGTATCTGTAAATAAGATATTTGTATTATAATCTCTAAAGCGATATTCGGTGCCAATTCTCTCAAAATAAAAAGTAGGAGGATTTGTTTTCATTACAAAGGATTCTACGTTTCCAAGTTCTTTACCATAAGAAAGACCAGTTGATTCTTGATAAACCCTCATGTGGGAGTTTATATCTGCACCGTTTAAATAAACTTTTGCTGCAAATTTTACGGAGTTATCCACTGCAGATACCAAAGAAATTGAAGGTTGGTCAGGCATCCCTATGGTTGCGCCTAATGGCGAACGAGTTAAAGTAAAGTAAAGTCTGAAATTTTCACCATTAGGAATATTAAAGCAAGTACCAGAACAGGCAATATCATAAAGCGTTAATTCAATGTTTCCGTCATTTGATACATTGGGGTTTCCTGACAATATTGTCCAATCTGCTGAAGATACTTTTTTGATTTCGCCAAGAACGATTAACATTCTACCGTCGAATGTCGCACTTAACCCATTATTTAAAATAATATCAAAACTACCCTCAGCAATTCCGGTAGTAACATTTGCATGCACTTCATTATCGTTAATAAATTTTACGTAGTTTATAGTTTGCCCGACTATTTGTACGGTCATATTTGGTGTAAAAAACGCTCCTTTCAAAACAATATTACCAGTACTGTTTGGCAAACAACTATATGGCTTTATTTCATCTAAATAAGGCGCTGGTGCTGTGGCAATCGTGTATAATTTCAAATTACCGTTCACATCAGGCGCAAGCACTTTATTGGTGGGTAATTGCCCATCATTTCTAGTAGAGGGATAATTACTCAAGCGAATGTCCTTGTTTAAGAACTCGGTGGTTTCGATTACATCCGCTGCAACAATTGCAGGTTGACCAACGCCAAAGCTTCTACCACGTAAAAGCAATTTGAACACACGCCCTGTGTCAGATGTTTTATATTCTACAATTTCATTTGGCCCAATTATCAAGGGGGTTGCCAAAGTATTGATATAGGTTACAAATCCAGCAATATCTTGCGTGGCCAATACAGTAGAAAGAATAGTTCTAACGGTTGTTACCACATTATTTAAGCCCGCAAGCTTGGTAATTTCAGCAGCATTAATAAGGCGTTCACCAGCTACTTTGTCGACCTTATTCGTCTGCAAAAGCTTCCCCATTTCAGCCGTTAAAGCCTTGGTCATTCCACCAGTAGTGAGGTCGTTTACTAAGATTGTACTTAGTGATGCTTGAACCGTTTCGACAGCGTCTACCAACTCCTGTAGCGTGTCTAAATTCATGTTATCAGAAGTAAGCAAGTTATTGATGGCGTTAACTTGCATTTGCAAAACCTTTCCTTGTTCAGCGCTCAAAAGCGATTCAGCACCACCCGTAACCAAGTCGTTTACAATGTTCAAATATTGCGCTGCCAATTTGGTAAATTCATCCAATGGAGCGTAACCATCGGGTGCGCCTTTTTGGGTTTTATCTTCTTTATCATTAAACAAATCAGCGTGAGCAGCATCGTCTGTTAAATGATTATCCAAAATCATCTTATCCGCTTTCGAATCGATTATCTCATCCAATCCTTCAACCTCTGCCACAGGCACTTTGTCGTTTTTGTGTCTAAACGAATCCCAAGTGTCCCAAAACTGAGTTTGACTGGGTTTTAGACCGGTTTTAAACCAGTCCTTTATTGTATTTAATGTTTGTAATGCCATATTTTGTTTGTTTTTAAATTATTAATTTCTACGAATTCAATATTTTATTGTTTTGGACAATAGTAAATTAGATGATGATTGCTGTGTGTCGTTAGAAGAATGAAAAAGCGAAATCCTATAAGTCGCGTGAGTGAGAATAAATTCTGATTAAGCCTCTAAACAAGCTTGCACAAAACCATCAACCAATAATTAAGCTGATTTTTATTCTAAAGGACAGTGACTCTTTCTTTTTTATCGAAAAATTGGGAGTTTTATTGATCAAGTTGAATTTCAAGAATACCTTCTGACAATAAAATCGAGTTTCAGAAAAACGCTTAACACTAACCTCAGCCCCATTTATTTACATAAGTTGTCCATGTAATGTTTAGGCTATTATTGGGTTTAAAATAATTCTATACCTTCCAGTCTATCGCATCCAAACAATGCTTTTTGGTTAGTATAAAAACGAGGGCTTTTCCTGTTGTGGTTAGGTTTCATTTTGAATATTTTTACCCAAAACACTTGAAATAGTTTCATTACTGTTTCCAAAATCATAACCATCCCATTTGATTAGTATTTTGTTCCAAAGTGTTCTAAATTCTCTGTTGGCTAATTTGTCTAACGTAACAGCAGAATCTCTGAAATAGCCTTTGTTGCGTACCAAAAGGAAATTGATTAGCGTAAGTGGTAGATACAAGAGGTAAGCGATTATGAATAAAAGGAATTCTAGCATAACTCCCAATCATTAGGTAGTTGACCATAAATGGTGCGTTCAGAATCAACTAGATCATTTTGCACGAATAGTAACAATCCTTTTTTAGCTTTTTCCCAATCAGATTCTGTTTTTGACATTCCATCAAAATCGCCATCAAGCTCAACAATCTGAGCAAGTTGATTTATCTCTGAGTTTTCTACTCTTTTTTGTCTTGTGTTAATCAATCTTTTTGCTCCATTCTCGTCTACAATGAAATCTTCTATTTCATATATTGTAGCGTCCTGCATTACGTTCCATGAGGCTATTTCTATTTGTAGCGTTCCTGTAATTGGAATGGCTCTTTCGATGTGTGATAGGGTGTTTTTAATTGTATCATGATGTATTGTTTTTTTATATTACCAAGTTTTACGTCCAATGGCTGCTTCGAAATTATCTATTATTGTATGCAAGGCTACTACTTCTGCATCCGTAAGCCCTTCGTGTATGGCGGTGAATTGGATGCGTTGTGTACTCCATCCAGCAGCATAAGGAGTACCGTTAATATTAAGATTTCCTACAAATAAACTTATATTTGGAAGATTACCACCGCTATTACCGCTTGCAATTTCTGTTTTGTTTCTTATGAATTTTGTGAATGTTGCTGATTGTTTAACGCTTGTAAAAACACCTCTAGCATCGTTTTGATTTATTTGGTTGATAGTGTTCCCATTAATTCTAGTACTTCTATTGTAGCTTGTGTTGTTTCCTCTACATTGAATTAATGAAGCCTGAGTAAGTGATACAAATGAGCCTATTTCAACAACATCATTTTGAATATTTGCAATATTAGACCCAACAACAACACTTAGACCATTACTATTGACATTCTGATTTGTGCTAGGTACAAAAAAAGTATTAGCATAAGCGTTGGTACCATTACATTGATAGCCTAAATTACTATGTGTTCCTCCACCAAAGAATTGTAATCTAAAGGCCGCATTGGTGTCTAGTGGGTTTTTAGCGTTCCATTTGTGCTGCGCTTGGGTTGTGCCCAGAAATGGGTAAAAGGCTTGGATTTTGTTGTATAAGCCTTGTGCTTTTAAATCCGAAAATAAATTTACAATTGCTGCTTCGTATGCTTGATTTCCTGAGGCATCAATGTATAAATATGGATCAGCATCTATTGTATTTGTACTCACATTCACTACATTACTCACCACCGATTTATTATAAAAAACATCCACCGCTACTAGGGTAATGTTGTAATTCGTAGCAGGAGTTAATCCCGTGATAAATTCACCACTGTTTTTGATTTCCTGCTTAAATACTCCATCAAGATAACACTCATAAAAAACAATAGCTCTTGCACTACTTGGAGGTGTAAAATGTAATTGTACTGCTGTGTTATATATTGGTCCTACTGATAAACCGGTTACTACATTAGGCGTTATTACACTCATTAACAATCCTTTACCAAGTTTGAATGGTGTAGGCATGTTTAAAATAATATGTTTATATCCATAGTCAGTTGTGATTAATTTTTTACCATCTTCAGAAACCGTTATTCCTTGAAAATTAGTAGCAGAAAAAATTGAACTAATATTTACAATCTGTGTTTTAGCGACTACCATTGAATAAGGTTCTGTCAATGTATGTTTAATAATATTAGATGAGCCTGAATTACAAAAAATAGCTCTTCCATTTGTTGTTATGTGAAAATTACTTGAAATATTTCCTAAAGGAAGTGAAAAGTTAATTGATGATATTACAGAATCAATTTCAAACGGCACCGACAATGTATGTTTTTTGAAACTATTAACACTTCCTGTAAATAAGTAATAACCATCTTGACTAAGTTGAACAACAGGCGTCGCCCCCCCTGTATTAAATGATTTAACAAAAACTGCGGTTCTTACATCCCAAGCAGTTGAAAGGGTATATTGTAATATGTTCCCAGATGTTGAACCCCCACAATACATTCTTAATCCATCTGCTGTTAAATAAATTCCTTTAGGTGATGTTTCACCTGCTTGATTTATATTCAATGATCTTCCAATATATAATGGATTTATTAAACTATAAGGTCTCGATAGCTGATACATATCAACATAATCTCCATTATGTATCATTTTATACATAAACAGTCCATTTCTAGACATAGTAGAACCCATCGATTGACTGCCGAAGTTTTGCAAAAGCTCTCCTTCATAAACCAAAAAATTTTCTTTCTGCCTTCCAAAATAAAATTTTTTTAATGTTTGCATAGTCTAAAAGTCTAATAAAATTGTATTTGTGTTGCCTCTTCTCATAAAACTACCTGTTGTTTTCTCAGGTGTTGTTGACGGCGTTGTTTCCCAAGTAAATGGCGCTGTAATAGCCCAAGTTACTGTAACTCCTGCTAATGTTCTAAATACAAATCCATATTGTGATAAAAGAGTTGCAGGAACTGTGATGGTACAATTGGCCGTGAATAGTATGGTCTTTTTATTCCAAACTGGATTTACAGTTGTGTTTGCAAAAACCTCAATCTGAGAATCTAGCTCCAATACTGGTGGAGTATTGCTAGGTATAAATATAGGACTACCTCCATTGTTACTATAAATAAAAGAATAAGTATCCCCATTATTAAATGAATTCATCCCTATGAAAACACTTTTGTTAAAAACAAGTTGTTTACCCGACTTATTTGTTATAGAATACCTCTTACCATCGTATGGCTCGAAACCAGTAGTAAATTCTACTGATTCTATAAACGATTCATCTAAAACGTAAGATTCAATTACTAAATTACTAGAATTACTAGATACTACTATGCGAATTTCACCAATGTCGGAATAACCAACTACATAAAATTCTGATTCTGTCTTTGATATTTTAGCATTTATTGCAGATTGCAATCCAGTGACTTCAGAAATTGTATGTGAATGTGCAATTGATGCTTTACTATCAATTATAGATTTTAGAGTTTTCCCCATCTCAGCTGTTAAAGCCTTGGTCATTCCACCAGTAGTGAGGTCGTTTACTAAGATTGTACTTAGTGATGCTTGAACCGTTTCGACAGCGTCTACCAACTCCTGTAGCGAGTCTAAATTCACGTTGTCAGAAGTAAGCAAGTTGTTGATGGCATTAACTTGCATTTGTAAAACCTTTCCTTGTTCCGCGCTCAAAAGCGATTCAGCACCACCCGTAACCAAGTCGTTTACAATGTTCAAATATTGCGCTGCCAATTTGGTAAATTCATCCAATGGAGCGTAACCATCGGGTGCGCCTTTTTGGGTTTTGTCTTCTTTATCATTAAACAAATCAGCGTGAGCAGCATCGTCTGTTAAATGATTATCCAAAATCATCTTATCCGCTTTCGAATCGATTATCTCATCCAATCCTTCGACCTCTGCCACAGGCACTTTGTCGTTTTTGTGTCTGAACGAATCCCAAGTGTCCCAAAACTGAGTTTGACTGGGTTTTAGACCGGTTTTAAACCAGTCCTTTATAGTATTTAATGTTTGTAATGCCATATTTGTTTGTTTTTTAAATTGTTTTCCATTTTTGTAAGCACTCTTTTCTGTGGGTATACCCATTAGAATCTCCATAACGTTCTGTTTGGCGGCCTAAATTGATGGCATCACTTACAGCATCTAAATCATCTAGATCAGCGTATTGGTTCAACTTGTTTTCGCTCCAAAATAGAACGGCACAAATCATCGCATTGGCCTCAACTAAAATTAAATCCGGATTAGAAACGAAATCAATCCCTGTTTTGACTTTTAAAAACTCGTAACCGTTACGGAATGTGTTTTGCAAAAAGCCGCCACCACGGTATTTAAAACCGTCTCCAGATGCTTGGTCGCCATTGCCACCACGATTAGCATACACATAATTTGCGCAATGCTGAGGGTTGCGTAAAAAAGAACGAACAAACGAGTCTGTTTTATTCTTAAATGGTGTCTTGAAAGTACTTCTAAGTCTGTCAACAGATGTGAAAAATAAATTCTATCGCCTTGCAACTAAACCGCTCTCGTGTTCTAATTGCGCCATAAAATGTGCAGTTCTTAGAGGTGTGTTGATTTCATTCTTATTTAAAAGCGATTTATATTTTAAATGAAGATTCATGGCTTTTTGTTTTTAACCATCAAAATCCATCTATGAATAGTGAACCCAATGGTAATCAAAAATGCAGTAACCTTTCATCCATTTTTCGGCTTCTGAAAATTGAATAGTTAAGCAAAAAATGCCCATAGACGACACTTTTAAATCGATAAGATATTGATGGTTCATTGGGTTGTTGTAAGGGTTATTTTGAAAGTTTTTTGGCGTTGTATTTACTGGTAAAGAAATACCCGTAAATAAGGGCTCCAAGTCCTTCTATAAATTTTATTTGTAGTGGCGTAAACCCTAAACCGTTTAGGATGTCGAACGTATGCTCTAATGTAAAAGCCACAATCATCCCAATTAAAATCCAGTATTTTTTGATAAAGTTTTTCATTGATTTAATTATTACCAAGTTGATCCAGCCGCTCTAATCCAAGTATTGGGGGCGATACACCAGTAAACGTGCGTTGCAGTAAATCTTATTTCACCAACAGTTCCTGGGGCTGTTGCTGATGTAGGGGCTGTGTCTAATGCTCTCTTTTGAATAACTCCACTAATAACTGTTCTAACAATTGATGTATTACCGATAGTAACTGTATTAGAACCTGCACCTACTGCTGTATGTCCTATTACGATTTGATTAGTTTGGTTATTTGCCAATGCCCTTGAGTAATAACCTAAAAATACAGAATTGTTTGTGATAGTATTCATATTATGATTTCCAAGAGCCGAGCCAGCATTTCCACCAATAGCAACATTTTCACTTCCTGTTGTGTTATAATATAAAGCAGCGTAACCGTTACCAATGTTATTATTTCCAGTTGTATTTAAATGTAAAGCATCCAACCCATTAGCAGTGTTAGCACCACCTTCCGTATTTGAATATAAAGAAGTTTTACCATTAGCAGTGTTACCATCTCCTGTTGTGTTTGAATATAAAGCATTTTTACCAGTAGCAGTATTATTAATTCCAGTTGTGTTTAGTCTAAGTGTTCCCTCACCATAAACAGTGTTACTTTCGATATCTTTCTTTCCATTGTTCCAAACTGTCTTATCACCATTATTAGATTCTAAATGGGGTATACTTATTCCTGAAGATATAGTTAAATCTGTAGAGCCAAAAATGCTTTGACCGTTAATTGTTCTAAATGAAGGTTTATTCAAAATTAATCCAGAACCACTTGTAGCATTCCAATCTGAATTAACTTGTGGAGAAACAGACAAAGTAACGTCCCCATTGACAGGTTCAATACCATTAACTGTTTTTACGGAATTATCACTTACCTGCTTTACGACTTTATCGCTACCAATAACAAGGTGTTTATCGGCAGCAGTTCCCGCGGCAACTATATTAAGCTTTAATGGTTTTGCAATGGTTTGCACGGTCTGAGCGTCTGCCATCATCCCGATAGCTAAAACGCATAATAAAATTATTTTTCTCATATTTTCTTTTGCTATTTATATCTGATTTTTAAAATGGTTTGTGATGTTCCGAAATATGTATTTCTAAGTTCAATTATCTTGTATTCGCCCTCATCAGGCATTGTTTGAAATACATTTGCACTCCTTAAGTTATCACCTTCTACTTGATCTAGCGTTCCCGCAAAAATTCTAGCGGTTACAATTCTATTTGCACGCCCATCTCTAGGGGAGAATTCTATAAGAATTTGGGACCAATAGAATGATGAATTAGCAGCGTAGAGATTGTTCCAAAAAGCGGCGTTTGGTATTTGATATTCTAAAACGAGTTCTCCTGTAGTTCTTTCTTTTACTGGCAACCATTCAGTAACTGGAATCGGTCCTAAAAGCACTTCGCCCAAATAGTTATAATCCGCATCTAGTAGTTGATATACCGAAGTGATCGTGCCATTTCCTCCGTCCAGATTGACATTGTGATAAAACAAGTCGCTGACATTGCTAAAATAGTCTTCTGGCGGAATTGTTTGTAGTTCTGCTTCATTGTAAAAAATAAAAGGGAGTGTTGGAAGTCTAAACTCATAGCTGCTTAACAACATCGGATCACCACCATAATACGTTCCAGCATTCAAAAAATCGCCTTCTACAAAACCTATAACCGTGTCGTCAGGTTCTAAGAAATTATTGACGGACTCATTACCCGGGTTCTTAAAAACAAGCAACTGACCCGATTCATAAATTGTCTTGGGAGGCAGTTGATCCAATAATTCATCCAATCCTTCAACCTCAGTCACAGGCACTTTGTCGTTTTTGTGTCTGAACGAATCCCAAGTGTCCCAAAATTGAGTTTGACTGGGTTTTAGACCGGTTTTAAACCAGTCTTTTATCGTATTTAATGTTTGTAATGCCATATTTGTTTGTTTTTTAAATTATAAATTCTAATCCATTCAACACTTTATTGTTTTAGACAATAGTGAAATTAGATTATGATTGTTGTGTGTCGTTAGAAGAATGAAAAAGCATAACTAAGTAGTTGCGTATAAAGTCCCTAACAACAATAAAAAAAGACTCTCCCTTATTACCCAATGTCATTAAGTTAAGGAATTGTTCTTTTTGTTTTCTCGCAGATTTCGCAGATTTATTCAGAAAAATGAGTGAAAATCTACTGAATCTGCGTACTATTTTTTCTTTTTCCCCTTAACTTAATGACATTGCCTTATTACCAAGTGGTCAAAGGAGATCTAACCCAAGTATTGGTAGCTATACAAACATAAATATGAGAGGCTGTATACCTTATTTCGCCTAACGTTCCGACATCTGTTGCTGATGTAGGAGCAGTATTCAAGGTCGACAAATTGTATTTTGTAGTTTTAATGGGAGTGTTCATCAGCCATGAGGTTCCATCGTGTTGCGCTCTAATGGTACCTACCCCATCTGCCAAAACAACATTATTGGTCAAACCAGCAGCAAGTCCAGTAACTTTTCCAATTATGGTATTACCACTACCAGTAGTCACACCTGTTGTATTACCGTTATTTTGTGCAACAATCAAATTATTGCTTCCAGTGGTAATGCCTCCTCCAGCCAATATAAATCCTGTACCAGCAATAACCACATTATTACTCCCTGTGGTAATACCACTTCCTGCTTGCATTCCAATACCAATATTCCAAGTACCAATAGTTTGAGAGCCTAAAGCTAAATTACCTATGGCAATACCGTTACCAGTAGTATTGTTCTGCATAGCACTAGTACCTATTGCTATTGATCTATGTCCAAAAACATTAGACCCATTAGTTCCAATATTACTCTTTAATGCTGAACCTCCTATTGCAATATTCTGAGTGCCATACACATTAGAATACAAAGCACTTCCTCCTATTGCTAGATTATAACTTCCTGATACACATGAATACTGCGAGTACCCTCCAATCCCAATATTAGCAATACCTGTGGTGTTATTTTGTAAAGCCGATATTCCCATGGCTAAATTATACGAGCCTGTTGTATTCGAATACAGAGCATAGGAACCGAACGCAGCATTCTGCACCCCTGTTGTAGTAAACGGCAAAGTTCCATCACCAAACCCTATGTTATAATCACCAGTTGTAGTTTTTGACAAAATCTCTGATGCTCCTACTCCCATATTGGATTTGGCTCCATCTTGATACCCATTAAGTATAAATGGTTTATTGAGTATCTCACTCGGACCAGAAACTGCATTCCAATCTGGATTGACCTGAGTGAAGCGACCAAAGGCACTTCTAGGCACAAATTTCATAATTTTATCGGCACCAAGAACCAACACGCTATCAGCAGCGGTTCCTTTAACAACCGAGGTTAATTTTAAGGGTTTCGCAATAAGTTGAGGAGCCTGCGCATTCGCCATCATCCCAATGGCTAAAATGCATACTATAAGTAGTTTTTTCATTTTTTTATAAAATATTTTCAGGAAATAACACCGCTGTAAATAAGGGCAAATTGTATATTTCTCTAGTAGTATTGTCCGTAATTTGAACATACAAAACAAGGCAGTAATCAGATTTTCTAAAGTCGGTATAAAAAGAAAAAGTGGTCTGTGTTCCATTATAATTCATAAACACATCCTTGTCAATATCAATATTCAAGAACATATCGTTTTCTTGTTTTATCAAGTCTATCGTGAAGTCATTCAAATCTGGAAAATTCTCAAATAAAGAGGGATCATAAGTTAGTGCTACTAGTTCCTTTTCTGTATTAGGATCCAACAAAATCACTCTTTGTGCATCTTCAACGGTACCCAAATGGCTTTCATATATTATTTTTTGCGCTACATCTCGATAAACGTATGAACTCACTAGCACCTCATTGTTCGCCATAATCAAACTTGGCTGGGTATTTTTGTAATAAAAAGCAAAAGCGGGAGGCAAAATCTCTGGTTGTATGTAACTAGTCAATAGCATGGGATCACCACCATAATAGGTCCTTGCATTCAAAAACTCTCCCCCTACATACCCAATTACGGTATCATTAGGTTCAAGTGTAGTAGTATCTAATCCGTTATCAGGGTGCTTAAACAGAAACAACTGTCCCGATTTATAAATTGCCTTCGGAGACAATTGACCCGATACTTCATCCATTCCCTCAACCATAGCGACAGCTACTTTTTCGTCTTTGTCCCTGAACGAATCCCAAGTGCCCCAAAACTGATTTTGAGTAGATTTCAAACTGATCTCAAACCAGTTCTTTACAGTACTTAATTTTTGTAATGCCATATTTTGTTTGCTTTAAGTTACAGACCCCATATCCACTCAATTCTTTGATTCTTGAAACAATGATGAATTTGAATAAATGTTATGATGACACTATTAGAACAAAACTGGTACCAAATAGTAACATAAAAACCTACAAAACTTCCTTACTGTTTAAAAAAATAATATTTTTTTAACACTATTTAACTTCCAAAAAATAAATTTAGAATGCTAAAAATAAAACAGAGAAACATAATGAATACAAAACAAACACTTGTGTATACAGTAGTTTCAACAGAAATTAGTTTACTAAAAATCAAACCATTATTGCAATAATTCAAAGCCCATAGATATAAACGCTGCTTTTACTATTTAAACACTGTTTAACAAATATTTAAACCTTAGTACTTCTCCTTTTGGCAAATTAAATTACAAAACGGCCATGACCCAAACCCAGAACCTACATTAGACTTGCCTATCTTTACGAATAACCTACATCGCATGACAAAATGCACTTAATGAATTAAAAATAAGACCGCAGAGATATCTTTCCCATACTTAACCCTCAAAATCCATCGATAAATAGTGCCACAAAAAAAGCCATACAAGACACTTGTGAATCGATAAGACATTGAAGGTTCTTTTTGTTGTTTTAAAATTGTTTTGAAAGTTTTTTGGCGTTGTATTTACTCGTAAAAAAATATCCGTAAATAAGTGCTCCAAGTCCTTCAACAAATTTTATTTGCAGGGTTGAAAACCCTAAACCGTTGAGAATGTCAAATGTGTGCTCCAAAGTAAAAGCCGCAATCATCCCAATTAAAATCCAGTATTTTTTGATGAAGTTTTTCATATTGATTATTTTCTTTTTAATATTTTATTTTGGTTTTCCTATTAATGATATTATATATTCTTCTGAATCGTCCAAACCGCCAATAGTATCTGTTAATTTAATAATAGTACCTGGAGTTAATTCAAGCCATGTAACCCATGCTTGAGGGTAGGTACCACTAGGCCATGCACTCAAAAAATCGAGATCGCCTGGTCTTTTATACATAATATAAACTCCATTATAGGCGCCACAGCTGTATGCCCTTTGCAATACTTCATCATTAAGTTCATAAGTAATTACGTCACCATTTTTTTGATTGCTAAAATTGAAGGCTATAATTCGCCCTACTTGATTATTGGATTGAGTGTAACTACTCAACAACATCGGATCACCACCATAATAAGTTCCTGAATTCAAAAACTCTCCTTCTACATGTCCTATTACAGTATCGTTGGGTTCAAGTATAGTCGAATCTAATACGTTATCGGGGTTTTTAAAAATAAGCAACTGACCCGTTTTATAAATTGTCTTGGGAGGCAGTTGATCCAATAATTGATCGATCCCATCTACTTCTTCCACAGGCACTTTTTCGTTTTTGTGTCTGAACGAATCCCAAGTATCCCAAAACTGAGTTTGAGTCGGTTTTAGACCGGTTGTAAACCAGTTCTTAATGGTAGTTAATGTTTGTAATGCCATATTTTGTTTGTTTTTAAATTATAGTAATAAGGTTTAGATTGTGATTTCATTCCATCTTTTGTCTTTTTCAAACAAAGGTGAATTTGCTTTAGATTCCATAATGATTGTTATAGAGCGGAACTTGATTTTCTATGAGCCTGTTCAAATAATGGCTTCATAAAAACGAAAGCTACTCTTGTCAGGTTTTTTTTAGGCTTTTCTCTGATACCTATCGATAATAAAAAATTCATAGGGGCTATTGTTTTTAAGGTGATTACTATATAATGTAGTATGTGATTTTAGAAAAAATGCAGGAGAAACAACAAATTAAGAGTGCCCGCCAATTCCTTTTTTGAGGGTGTAAAAGTAGCACAGAAGCATACAAAAAGAACAAAAAAAGGCCCTGTGAATTCAGTAGTTTCAGCAAAAACAAAACCTACTGAAACTACTGAATACAAGCAGTTTGAAATACAAAAAAAGACAAACTTTGACATTACTTTTACACCCAGAAAAACACCTAGCGATGAGTAAAAATGTAATTCATAATTTCAATCTTTCAATACAAAATAGTGCTGATATAAAAAGCGCTGAACATTTAACCAATGTCTTCATAAAAGAGTTGGCCAAAGTCTCTAAAGAAATGAGCCAACAAAAAGATATAGTACAAATATGGCAGGAACAACAACTGCACAATACTATTACAAACGATCTTAATTCCTCAACCGAAGGAGGCGCCATCGATAACACTGCTGCAACCATCGAAAAAACAGCACTATCCACTGGCACTACTCCTTCGGCTAATGGGGATCCTATCAAAAATAATACTACTAGCTCAACAGTAGCTGTTGGCCAAGTAAAAAATGCAACTTCAAGTCTTCCAGACGGAGGAGGCGTTACTGATACCAATGATAAAACGGCAATGCGTTCTCTCACATCAGCCAACACTACTCCTCCGACTTCGGAAGTCGAAAACGACACGACAAACAAAGGAATCACTAGTATCGCTCCGCAACCTTATGCTAATGTAGGCACTCAAGAAAGTGTTCGTTTGCCGCAACACTTAAAAGAAAACAATCTAGCACCTACTATCGATGAGGTAAAAAAGGGGGTGCAAACCCAATTAAATAACGCCATAAAAAATAACAATACAGAAGCCATAAAGTATTGGTCCGATGTATTAGATAAATTAGAAAAAGGCGCTTCTATTGCTGATTACAAAAATGATCCACGCTTTAATTTAATGTACAACGAATTGAAACCCCTTGGAAGTGAAACAGCAACCTTTCATTGGGACAATATTCGATTAAAAATGATTGCTGCCATAGAATCCAAAATTTTGAATGACCAAATTAGTGTTGGGTCTAAGAATTACTGGAACACTATTTTAAAAGAATTAAAAAATGAACAAGTCAATATTGCCAACCTTTTTGAGCAATACGACGAATTATTTTTATTACTAAGAGAAGTAGAAGGCTTAACCGAATTGCCCAACAGCATAACATTTTTTACCAAAACTAAAGTATATCCAAATTTGAGTCCAGATAAAATGTATGCCAATTTAGGTGCTCAAAATGTTTATGCTTTCTTAAAGGAATTAAGTGCGAAAGATAATATAGGAGCTGGTGTCAACAAAGGTGGGGTATTTATTAAAAACACATCGGCTAAAACCTTTATACTAGGCGAAAGTTTAGAATTTGGCCTAAACGAAAAATTAGTAAATCAAAAAAAGTTTGCCAAAGAAAACATCAACTGGGTGGTTTACTTAAACAACAAAATAGAAAAAACTTTTGTAAACGAAGGCCCTAATTTTAGTTATAATTTTGAAAAACTAGGGAACTATATCATTGAAGCTTATGGAGAAAAAGCAGACGCTATTAAAGATAAAAAACATTCTGCTTATGTTGATATCAACATCATAAAACAAGAAATTGAAATTATTGCCCCTACTAATTTTAGTGCTGGCTATGCCCGACCATTTACAGAGGCAAAACAATTTGCAGTAAAATTAAAAGCAAATAAAGCTGCTAAACCAAAAAATCCTTTACAATTATTTTATCAAATTGAATATAAAGCAAAAGATGAATTTGTTTCTATTTCGGAAGTTAAACCATTGTCTGAAAATGGTTTATTTAATGTATCGTTACCAAAATTAGGCACTTATACTGTTATTGTTACAAGTAACGGTCAGTATCCAATTGATGGGAAAGTTAAATTTAAAACAAAAGAAAATTATGTTGAAAAAATAAGTATCACTAAAAACTTTAAGAAAGATAATATTTATTTAAAATTAGAAAAATTACAACAAGTAGAATATAAGGCCACTGAATTTTTATTTAATCCAGCCACTACAGAAGAAATGAATAACGTAAAATGGGTGTTGTATAATGAAAAAGAACTTCAAGATTTTAACAAAGATAACCCCACACCAAAACAACCTTTTGCAAAAGGAACAAAAGCCACATTTAATTTGCCTTTAACAGAAGGCAAATATTGGGTTGAAGCCTACAGCAATACCCGCGAAGGCAAAAAATCAACTTCATCACAACAAATACAAGTGGTACATCCAACAGTCACTGAAGCCAATTGGACAGATACCAGCGGCACGCCTAAAACCACATCTGGTTTTATAGGCGAAATCAACTATGTTAAAGCTACTGTTCCTAATTTTTGCAACGAAGAGGTTAGAATATATTTTCATGTAAAAGCACACAAAGACAGTGCTTACTACAAAAACAGATATTTTATAACTACTAAAACCGATAGTGAAGGAAAAATAAATACAGCAGTTAGTTTTTCAAAAGAAATGAAAGCTAAGTTAGGAATTTCAAATTGGAATGTTAACCTGAAATTTGCACTTGTAGGCGTAGTCGATAATCAATTATATGCTTTTAAAGGAATTAGCTATCCCGTATCAAATGCAGAGTTAAAAGTAACCACCAAAAAAGAAATTTTAGACTTGTATTTTGAATATGAGGGCAAGCGATTGGTGCCAACAGATAGAGTACCTTACAATAGCAAAACACCTACTAAAATAAAAATGGTAGCTCATACCAGAAATATGATAGGCGAAAAACTTAAATTCACTGCTCATGCCTTAGAAGATGATTCTATACTTGAAAATTTGAGCGAATCCACAATTAAAGCAAATGGTATTGCTGAATTAAGCTTTCAAAAAAAGGCACCAGCCCACTTGAAAAAAAACGACACCGAAACCTATTATGCAGGTGTTGAAGGATTTTCTACAAAACATTTTAAGGATAAAACGCTGGTGTTTCAGGTTGGAGCGAAGTGGCAAATTAAATCCGAAATAATTTTTCCACTACTAGAGAAACCAACTAATGATATTAATTCAGCATGGGGTAAAGGAAATTATTGGGGCGATGACGATGGACACAACCAAGCAACTTTTAACTCGTATCGTGAAAAAAAGAAAAGAAAACATGCTGGAAGGGATTTATATACTGAACCAAAAGCTAAGGTTGTGGCAATTGCTGATGGAATTGTTCTCGATACAAGTTATTTTTACTCTGGCACACATCAAGTAACTGTTTTGCATAAATTAAAAGATGGCAGAAAATTTATTGCAAGATATGGAGAATTAAGCCCAAAAAGTATTAAGGTTAAAAAACATGATAAAGTCAAACAAAAAGATATTTTAGGTGAGACCGGAAAGTTAGTAGGAGTCACAGTAATCAAAGGTGAAAACATTTACATGTTACATTTTGAAATTTTTTCTACAGAATTTGGAGAGAATTTAAATAGCCCATTGACAAATAAAATAAATGGCTCTCCTTTTAAACGAAGACAAGATTTAATAGATTCTTTTGAAATTTTGAAAGAAGGTTATATTAACACCTTTGAGAAATCAAAAAGCATTTTAGGAAGTGAAGTATTATCGAGAGATTATAATGAAGAAGATGCTAAAAAAGCTCTTAGGGTTATATATGAAAAATACAGTAAAGATATGGCGGTTATAATTGAAAAAATGTATCGATTGGAGACAACACATTTTACATCTTTACAATATAAAATTTGTGGCTCTGCGGGTATGGAAGCAACTATTGGTAAAGAAGCACCTTTCTATGGATGGGATCCTACCTTTTTTACAAAATTTCCTGAACATAAATTTTTAGGGATAAAAGAATTATTCGAAAATCCAGGCATGAGTGGGAAAGGAGGTAATTTGCAAATAAAAAATAAGCCTAAAAGATTTATTGTACTCAATTCAGTATTAGCAGGAATGGAATATAAAGTTTTTTATATTAAAAAGTATGACGGCAATTACAGTAGATGGGCAGGTTTAAAGAAAAGTGTTCAAGAAAATTATCGAAATAGTTTAGCTGGAGTTAGAGCGAGGATAGTTGATAGTTTTATAAAAGAATAAATCATAATTTAAAAAAAAAAAGATATTTTTGATAAAAAGTTTTAAACTTCAAAATTATCTATATAAAATGAAATATTTATCTGTCTTGTTTTTTCTTATTTTGACTTCATGTAAAAATGATCTTAATAATAAAATTTTGTTAAAGGATTCAAATGATTCGATTAACACAAAACTAGAAGACACAGTTGATTTTAAAAAAAATAGTTTAGAAAGTGAAGAGTGTTTAAAAGTTCTTTATGAAATTGTAAAAACATCAAGTTTGAATAATCCCTTTAAAAAAGAGTTAAAGATTGATATTGAAAGTATCGATGAGTCAAAATTAACTTTGCGATTGTTTATGAATGCAGTTGGAAGTGAAAATAGCGAAAACAATATTGGTTGGTTAGTTATTGATCCAATAAACAAAAAAATATTTGATATTACTAATGACATAGAAGAACCAGAAAGTTTAAACTTTAAAAAGGAAGTTTGGAATGAAATGATAAAATGTTATTTTGAAAATAATAAAATGTATTTCGTTAATGATATTAATGAACTAAAAAATTGGAATTGTATTGAAAAAGGAGGTGATATGAGTAATGGATTTGTTACTATTTGTAACTCGAACTTCTCTATTGGTAACTTACATCAATATTTAAAAAAAGAAAAATATGAAGATGGTTATTTATTATTAGATAATATTCCTAAAAGAGATACGATCTATAAAAAAAATAATGTAGATATTAACTACAAAATCATTAATTCAAAAAAAATAGTAATTGAGTTAAGTTTCTCAGGAGGGGTTACTGAGTTTAATTTGAGTGAAACAAATGGCAAAACACAAGTTTTAAAAACAATTTTTCCTGATTAAAAAAAATTAAAGCTACTTTCGAGTAGCTTTTTTTAAATAAAAAATAAATGCGAAAATTATAATTTTAACCATTTTAGGAGTTTTAATTATTTCCTGTGGAAAAAGTAATAAAAAGAATAATAAACTGATTACTCAAAAATAGAAGGTATACTGTTTCACAAGTTAGAAAAAACAATTAAAAATGAATTTAAAAAAAATAGCAATAGCAATTGTTCTTACATTATTATTCTCATGTTCATCTGAAGAAAAAATACCTACAGAATTATCTAATAAAAAATGGATAGATATCACGAAATATCAATCAAAATACTATAAGCGTTGTGGTAAATTCGAAAGAAACATAATTACAACAAAAAACACAATTCAAGTAGAATTAATGGAAGCTACAACATTTGAAATTTCAAGAATTGTAACTACGGATGGTGGATATCAAATATTCACTATAAATTCTGAGAATGAAAAAGAAAATGATTGGCATTATAATTTTAGATGGATTGATAAAAGTAAAAAAGTTGCAATTTGGGAATATATATCTGCGAAAGGAAAAACAGAAGAAGGATTTACGTATACAACTATAGAAAACAATTTTTTTATTAATTTGAAATTAAACGATCCTCCTTGTGAAGCATGTATGACGATTAAAGAATGTGATTCAATAAAAAAAATTGAAAATAAAAATGTATATATTGACTCAATATCGAAATTAAATATTGATGAAAAATGGATAAAAGATTATAATGTTTGGCTAGAATCATATAACGAAAGTTATAATTATAATTATTTAATTAAAATTTCAAAAGATTCTTCGTATATATCTGAACGATCTATAAAAGACATGCTTATTCCTTATCAAATTAAAGACACTTTATTTCTTTATCATAAAAAAAGTCTTTTAGAAGACTATGCCAAAAATAAACTTGAACCCGAAGTAAAAATTGTTAAAATAAAGAATCAATATTTTGTAAGCAGTCAAATATTTGATTTGAAAAACAGTATATCTAACAAACCAACAAAATATGGTTTTTTAGTTGATGAAGTAAATTAAAACAAAAAAGTGGCTTTTTTAAAGTGGCTTTTTTGTTACTTAAAAAAATCGTAAAGCAAAATTAATTGCTAAAAAAGAACCTGAAGCAATCTACTAAACGTTATAAAGAACCTGCCCAAACAGGTAATGCCTCAGGGCAAGCCTCTAAAATGAATCATTTACATTTTGAAGTACGAAATACAAGTGCTAGGACAGGAGGAAGATTAAACCCTTTAACAACAATTAATGAACTTAATAAGGATGTAGTAACTAATCCAGATAGAAATAAACAAACAGGAAATTAATATGAAAAAACAAACTTTATTTTATATGGTATTAACATTATTATTAGTGTTTTTATCTTGTAAAAAAGCTGATAATATTACTAAAACAAATGACTTAAATAATAAAATCAAGCCAATCGATAGTGTTTATGAAGAAAAACAACAAAAAGATATTTTTATAAATAATGAGTTCAATGCAATGACAGAACTAGTTGATGTAAAAGCATTAGATTTTAAGGAAACATCTATAGATAGTATTTGGTATGGTCTTTATAACATACAGAATACCAATGAATATATTTTTTCAGTTAATAAATTTCTTGATAATCAAGATATTGAAAGATATAAGACAATAGATACAATTAATCTTAAATCTAGAAATATAGTAGTAAAAGTTGAAATTTTCAATGAGTTTAAAACTTTAAACTTATTTTTAAATAAAAAGCTAATAAAAAAATGGAAATTCAAAATAACTAAATCAATTTCAGAGAATTTCATAGGCAAATTCACAGTTTCAGTTGAAGGCGACTATACAAACCACGGCAGGGAAATGTATAATTATGAAATTAATATTGCAGAAAATGAAATTTCTTTACACGAAACTGGTTCTGAGTTATGCAGTGGTCGTTACAGAGGTAAAGAAAATAACAATACATTAGAACTTTTTTATGTTCAAGATAGTGATGAAAGATGTGAACATAGTAAAGCGAGTTATACTATCAAAAAAGAAGGAGGTCAATTTTATATTCAAGGGGTTGGTGGAGAAGGAACTTATTATAAATGGACACCATTAAAAAAAGTCACAAAATTTGAAAACTAATTTAAAAGGTGCCGAAAGGTGCCTTTTTTTGATATTAAGGAACAATATTTTACCCGAAATATACAATTTTAAATTTATTGGGAAAAATTATTACAATCCTTTATTATAAAATGGGAAGGAATACAACAATAGGAGCGATGTGAGTTTTTTGGGGTAATCAACCACCATACGTGGTTCTTTTTTGAGTTACCCACAAACTATAAAAGGCGTGAAGATTACCAATAGGTGTAATCTTCACGCCTTTTATTTTTCGAGTTTGTGACCACGGCAGGGTTCGAACCTGCAACCCTCAGAGTCGAAATCTGATATTCTATCCAGTTGAACTACGCAGTCAATAGTTATAAAATTAAATTTTAAAATTCCAAACTCCAAAAAAAAATGGAATTTGGAATTAAAAAAAAATTAAAATTAAGACAATAATTTTTTCACAATTGTTGAAATTGTTTTGCCGTCTGCTTTTCCAGCTAATTCAGCAGATGCCAATCCCATTACTTTACCCATAGCTGCCATTCCTGATGCATCGCTATCAGCAATGATTTTAGCTACCACAGCTTCTACTTCAGCTTCACTTAATTGTGCAGGCAAAAATTGTTCGATAACAGCCGCTTGTAACAACTCTGGTTCTGCCAAATCAGCTCTTCCTTGTTGCGTGTAAATAGCCGCACTATCTTTTCTTTGTTTTACCAAACGCTGTAATAATTTGATTTCTTCTTCTGCAGCAATTTCTTCTTTTGCTCCACTTTCTGTCTGTGCTAAAAGAATAGCTGATTTAACTGCTCTTAAGGCTTCTAGAGCCAAAGTATCTTTTGCTCTCATGGCGTTTTTAATCTCGTCCATGATACGTACTGATAAACTCATTATATAGTCTGTTTAATTTGTTTTTTTCTTTTTGAAGGCTATTACTACTTGCTGATTTTTCTTCTAAAATTCATAAGTAATAAAAGCAATGCAAATTTAGAACATTTAACTGGTATTAACAACTCCCGAAAAGTTTCCAAATTTGAATAAAAAATCAAAAAAAAAGCCTGAAATAGGTTTCAGGCTATTCTCTCTTTTATATCAAACCTTAGTCTACATTATCATGTAAATAAGAATTATTAGAACGAAATTGTAAATCATTATTGCTATCTGTACTTACAGAAATTCTTGAATTTTGATTTACCGCTTGTGCATTGGTCAAATCTAATCCAAGACGTTTATAAGCAGGCTCGCGCTCTAATTCGTCAATTCTAGTTACATTATTATGAAACTTATAGTTGAACTCTTTTAGTTTTTTTCTTCTCTCTTCCGCTCTAAAACGAAGCGTTTCTTCGATGGTCATATCCATTGGAGAAACTGACTCAGGCATCACTTCATTAGTTTCAACTGGAGTCACTTGTTTCATGGTGATATTCAACTCAGCTGGAACCTCTTCTTGCTTAACTTGTGGCTTAGATTGTACAAAATCATTGTCTACTTCCATGTACTCTTCCAATGAATACTTGATAATTCCATTATCTGTTAACTCCGTCACAGGCACAAATTGAATTGGCTGAACCACTTTAATATCATGCGCTTCATTTGTCAATTCAAATACTACTTTTTCGTCTGCAACTGGCGCTACAAAGTTTGGCTTTGGAGCTACTGGCAAATCAAAAGAAAAGGCAGCTTGTTTTTGTTCTTCCAGAATACTTAATTGCGGAATTTGAACTTCTTCTTTTGAAGGAAGCGATATATTAAAATCAAAATCTTCAATTGGAGAAACAATTTCGAATGTTACATCTAAATTTTTAATAAACTCAGACATTACAATCAATTCATCGTTGTTCATTACAGGCTTTTTCACTTCCAAAACAACAGGAACCTCTTCTTCAATCTCGTCTTCTAATTCAAACACTACTCGTTCTGCTGTAACGTCTGAATTGGATTCGTTAAAATTAAAAGTAGTTACTGGTGTATTGATCAAATTGTGTACACTTCTTTGTTCTTCTTCTAAAGTGTGTATAATTTTCTTTGGTTCCGTATTTACAATTTCATTTTGCTGCTCCACATCGAAACCAGTTGCAATAATCGTAACAGAAATCGCATCACCTAATGATTCATCTTCACCAACTCCCATAATGATGTTAGCATTATGACCCGCTTCATTTTGTATGTGATCGTTAATTTCTCCGATTTCATCAATAGTAATTTCGTTAGTTCCAGAAACGATAAGCAACAATACATTTTTGGCTCCAGTAATTTTATTATCGTTCAAAAGAGGGGAATCCAAAGCGGCAATAATAGCCTCTTTAGCTCTATTTTCTCCAACAGCCGTTGCAGAACCCATGATAGCAGTTCCGCTGTTATACAACACTGTTTTAGCATCTCTTAAATCGATGTTTTGCGTATAGTGATGTGTAATTACTTCTGCAATTCCTCTTGAAGCCGTTGCCAATACTTCATCAGCTTTAGAAAAACCAGCTTTAAAACCTAAATTACCATAGACTTCTCTTAATTTATTATTATTGATAACAATCAAAGAGTCCACTTGTTTACGTAATTTTTCGATACCGATAATCGCTTGTTCTTGACGAATTTTACCTTCAAACAAGAAAGGCAAAGTAACGATACCAACTGTTAAAATATCTCTTTCTTTGGCCAATTGAGCAATCACTGGAGCAGCACCTGTTCCTGTTCCACCACCCATTCCGGCAGTAATGAAAACCATTTTGGTATTACTGTCCAACATTTTTTCAATCTCACTGATACTTTCTATCGCAGATTGATGTCCTACATCTGGATTAGCACCAGCGCCAAGTCCTTCGGTTAAGTTTACTCCCAATTGAATTTTGTTGGGCACTGAACTATTTTGTAAAGCCTGTGAATCTGTGTTACAAACTATAAAGTCAACACCATTAATTCCTTGTTTAAACATGTGGTTTATAGCATTACTACCTCCACCACCTACTCCAATAACTTTTATCACATTTGATTGGTTCTTTGGTAAATCAAATGAAATGCTTCCAAATTCTGAGTTGCTTGTCATCTTATTGGGTTTTTGAAATTCTTATTTATATTATATGCTCTTTAGGTGGGTACAAAAAGAGCTTTTTATTTTATTATTTATTCTGCGTTATCTAAAAATTCTTTAATCTTGTCTACATATTTATCTAGAAAAGATCGTCTTATTTTAGTTTCTGTAGATTCTTCACTTGCCACGTGTCTTTCTTCTTTTACCTCCAAATCTATAACCAAAGGTTTTTCGATTTCAGGTAGTGGTACTGTTTCAACCACATGTTCTCTATAATAAGGTGTTCTTTCTAGAACAGGGCTTTTATCAATTTTGATAGCGCTTTGCGTCTTTTTCTCAATACTATTCATTACTAATCCAACCGCAGTAGCATACAATGGGCTTGAAATTTCTTCATCAGAATTACCGGCCAAATGCTCATTAGGGTAACCAATTCTGGTATCAATTCCAGTAATGTATTCCACTAATTGCTTAATATGCTTCAATTGAGCTCCACCACCAGTTAATACAATTCCAGCGATTAATTTTTTACGTGGATCTTCATGACCATATAATTTGATTTCTGCAAATACTTGCTCAATAATTTCAACCACTCTTGCGTGGATGATTTTTGATAAATTTTTCAACGAGATTTCTTTTGGTTCTCTTCCTCGAATACCCGGGATAGAAACAATTTCATTGTCTTTATTTTCTCCTGGCCAAGCGGAACCAAATTTTACTTTTAACAATTCGGCTTGTTTTTCTACGATAGAACATCCTTCTTTGATATCATCTGTAATAACATTTCCCCCAAAAGGAATTACAGCTGTATGTCTTATAATACCATCCTTAAAAATAGCCAAATCAGTAGTACCACCACCAATATCAATCAAAGCAACTCCAGCCTCTTTTTCTTCTTGGCTCAAAACCGCATCAGACGAAGCCAAAGGTTCTAGAGTCAAACCAGACAACTCAATTCCTGAACTCTGAATACATCTTCCTACATTTCTTATCGATGAAGCTTGCCCTACTACTATATGAAAACTACTTTCCAATCTTCCGCCATACATTCCAACAGGCTCTTTTATATCCGATTGTCCGTCAATTTTAAATTCCTGTGGCAGTACATGTATAATCTCTTCTCCAGGCAACATCGCTAATTTATGAACTTGACTAATTAATAAATCAATATCACAATCACCTATTACTTCTTCAGGGTTATTTCGGCTAATGTAGTCGCTATGTTGGATGCTTCGGATGTGTTGACCCGCAATACCAACCACTACGTCCTTGATTTTATATCCTGAATTATTTTCTGCTTCAAAAATAGCTTGTTGAATAGATTGAATGGTTTGAGTAATGTTATTTACAACACCTCTAGCCACACCTAAACTTTTGGATTTTCCAACGCCCAAAATTTCTAACTTTCCATATTCATTTCTTTTGCCAATCATGGCAACTATCTTGGTTGTTCCAATATCTAGACCTACCGCAATATTCTCTTTTTCCATTTTCTATTATTTAGTACACACTACTTGTTCCGCAAATCGAAGATCAATCTTTTTGTATTTTGTGATTGAACTGTCTAAAACTACTTTTTGAAAAAACGCTTTATAATTCTTGAATTTCTGTTCTACATTTATCAACTGACCAAAATCAATTTTAAAATTGTAGTTTCTATTCAACAGTAAAACGCTACCATTTGGCATAACTTGCATTCCAATGATGTTTTTTTTCAAAAAAACATCGTCATAAATTACACGAAATAGCTCAGCAAACTTTTCCTTATTTTTATCGTTTATTTCCCCCGAAACAAGAAGAACTCTTGCTGAATAATTGCTTGACAAAGGCATTTTATCTCCCTTATAATCAACATAAAAAGACACACCGTCATTACTAATTCTAGCAATTGGTGTCTTTTGTTTTACTACAGCTTTTAGAACACCATCAACACTTACAGACACTTCTGACTTATCAATCATAGGGTGTGAATCAATGGTTTTCTCGAGTTTGTTCAAATCTAAGGCATCTCTACCAATAGTTTTGGGGTCGATTCTATTTTCTATTAACAATTTATTAACCGCTTTTTGTTTTACAAAAAGTTGATTTTCTCCAACAAAAATAACTTCAGCTTTTGTAATTGTCCGTTCTAGATTTCGTTTTCCGGTAAAAGAATACAAAAAAATCACAATGCTTAACATTAACAATAAGCGAATGGATGCCCAATTAAATCGTTTCATCTAGTGCTTTTTTTATTGAGGGAACCATTTCTCCTAAATCTCCAGCCCCAATAGTTACAATAATCGTAGCATCCGAAGATTGAATTGAAGCTATTAATTCTTCTTTTTGAACTAATTTTTTATTAGCATTCGTCATTTTATCCATCAACCATTGAGAGGTCACACCTTCCATTGGTAATTCACGAGCGGGATAAATATCCAACAATAAAACTTCGTCAAATTTAGACAAAGAAGCAGCAAAATCATCAGCAAAATCTTTAGTTCTACTGAACAAATGCGGCTGAAAAACCGCTAAAACTTTTTGATTCGGATACAACTCTCTAACTGCTTGATGCACTGCATTAATCTCTGTTGGATGATGCGCATAGTCATCAATATATACTAAATCCGAACGTTTTATTTGATAAGAAAAACGTCTTCTGATTCCTCTAAATGTTGACAAAGCACTAGCAATAGCTTCAGTTGAGGTGCCATAAGTTTTAGCCATTGCCAATGCCATCAATGCATTCATCAAATTATGCCTACCTGGTAAACCAAAACGTAAATTAGTAATTGTTTCTGTGGGAGTTTGTACATCAAATACATAACTTGCCTCTTCAACTCTCACATTATATGCTTTGAATTGCGCGTCTTGATCGATTGCACAAACCAAACCTTCTAATGGAAGCCCTTGAGCCACAAACAACTTAGTTTTATCTTCTACTTTTTCAGCAAATTCTACAAAAGATGCTTCTATCGCCTCACTTGTTCCATAAATATCTAAATGGTCCGCATCCATAGAGGTAACACAAGCAATATTAGGATGCAAATGCAAAAAAGAGCGATCGAATTCATCTGCCTCGACCACAGTAACTGTTTTACCCATGCCGATTAAATTAGAATTGTAATTTTCAACAATTCCTCCAATAAATGCGGTAACATCAGCTCCACTTTCGTACAAAATATGCCCTAAAATACTGGAGGTAGTTGTTTTTCCGTGTGTTCCAGCCACAGCAAAACTAAAAGTATCTTTGGTAATAATCCCTAGTACTTCTGCACGTTTTTTTACTTCATAATTTTGGGACAAGAAATAATTCCATTCCAAATGCGATTTTGGAACTGCTGGGGTAATAATCACCAAAGTATTCTCTGGTTTAAAACCAGCAGGAATTAAAGCTATATTATCTTCAAAATGAATATCAATTCCGCTTTCGATAAGTTCGTCTGTTAACATCGATGGCGTTTTATCATAACCGCAAACTTGTTTTCCAATATTTTTGAAATAACGAGCCAAAGCACTCATTCCGATGCCTCCAATGCCAACAAAATAGACGTTATGTATTTGATTTAAGTTCATTTTTCAATTTTAAAAATTAACAAAATAGTATTTCTATTTTTTCAATAACTTTTCAATTTCATCAACGATTTGAACCGTTGCTTGAGGCAAGGCCAACTTTTTTATATTATCCCCCAAGAGTTGTTGTTTTCCCTCATCCTTCAACAAAGCTTCTACCACTAAACTAAATTCTTCTTCTAAAGCTGATTCTTTAATCATTATTGCCCCCTTTTTATCCACAATAGCCTGCGCATTTTTGGTTTGATGATCTTCAGCCACATTAGGCGAAGGAATAAAAATGACTGGTTTACCCACAATACACAACTCAGAAACTGAAGAAGCACCTGCTCTAGAAACAACAACATCGGCAGCAGCATATACTAAATCCATACGCTCGATAAAGGCTACTACTTGTACTTGAGTTGAATTATATTTGGAATAATCATCTAAATATAATTTCCCGCATTGCCAAATAATTTGAACTTGCTGTGCCAAAAGATGATCCAATTCTTTTTCTATCAACTGATTGATCCGTCTTGCTCCCAAACTTCCGCCTAAAACCAATATTGTTTTCTTATTTGGATTTAGCTTAAAATAACTAATTGCTTCTTCTCGTTTGGCGGTAACATCAATCAAATCTTGTCGAACAGGATTGCCTGTTAAAATCATTTTATGTTTTGGAAAAAACCGTTCCAAGTTTTCATAAGCCACACATATTGTTGCAGCTTTTTTACTCAACAACTTATTAGTTATCCCAGGATATGAATTTTGTTCCTGAATTAATGTCGGTATATTCAAACTATTGGCCACATTCAAGAGTGGACCACTTGCAAATCCACCTGTACCAATAACTACGTTAGGCTTGAAGTTTTTAAGAATTTTTCTAGATTCCCACAAACTACTTAACAATTTAAATGGGAATAATGCATTTTGAAGCGTCAATTTTCTTTGCAAACCTGCTATCCAAAGACCTTTTATAGCATAACCCGCTTGAGGTACTTTTTGCATTTCCATTTTGTCTTTGGCACCCACGAAAAGAAACTCTGCTTCTGGAAATCGCTTCTTTAGCTCATTTGCAATAGCAATTGCTGGATAGATATGACCACCAGTACCACCACCACTCAATATGAATTTTAATTTTGACATCTTAAAAAATTTAGAACAAATGAACAATTTACTACTATCTGATACTATCGGTTAAGTACAGCATTCATTGGGTTAGCATGATCTTCTATAGAATATTCTTCTTCTTCCATTTCTTGAGTATCCGATTCGAGTTGTGCATCAATCAATTTTTGTAATGCTTCTTCTCGAATTTGTTTTTCTTTCAATTCTTGAGCAATTTCCTCTTCTTTTTTGGTCACACTCAAAATAACACCAAGAGAAAAACAGGTCATCCATATGGAGCTTCCTCCACTACTTATCAAAGGCAAGGTTTGTCCTGTAACTGGTAATAATTCTACCGCAACAGCCATATTAATCATGGCTTGAAAAATCATAGGAAAACCAAGGGCAATCACGATTAATTTACCAAACAAAGTGTTGGCTTTATGAGATGCAATTACAAAACGAAACATTAGTAACAAATACAATCCTAGTACAGACAAACCACCAATCAATCCCCACTCTTCTACTATAATGGCAAAGATAAAATCAGAGGAGGATTGAGGTAGAAAATTTTTCTGTACACTTTTGCCAGGTCCTAATCCATAAAGTCCACCTGAGGCAATGGCAGTTTTAGCCTTTTCGATTTGATAATTATCTTCGTCTGCCTTATCCGAGGTAAATCGTTCGATACGGTTTTCCCAAGTACCTACTCTACTAAAGAATCTAGAATCTGGAAACGCTTTTGCAATTAACACAAAGAACATAAGCATTACTATTCCAGAGCCAACTATGAAACCAATGTATTTTAATGGATATCGACCAATAAAAACCAACATCAAGACCATTGAAAAAATCAAAGCGGTAGTGGAAAAGTTAGAAGGCAAAATAAAGATTAACGTTATGAAAACAGGCAACCATAATTCGATTAACGACGATTTAAAATCTACAGGTGTTTCTCTTTTTTTGGATAAATAACGAGCTACAAATACAAACAACACAATAGCCGCCATAGTAGAAGGCTGAAAGGTAATCTTGATAAAAGGAATTTGAATCCATCGACTAGCATTCGCTCCTGCAATAACAGTGCCTTTGATTAAAGCATAAGCCAACATCACCCAAACAACCGGTAGAGCAGCTTTTGAGATCGCTCTGAAATACAAATAAGGAACCTTGTGAACCCAGTAAATAATTAAAAACCCAATACCAATATGAGCGAGATGTTTCAGCAAATATCCTAGCGTATTTCCTTTACCCAAACCAATATAAGCCAAATTACTACTGGCACTAAAAACAGGCATAAACGAAAACAAAGCCAATAAAGCCACGAATGACCAAATTACTCTATCTCCTTTTAACTTGTTTACTAGTTCCTTCATTACTTAAATATTTTAAACCAACTTATATTATTTACAAATTATAAACCGCTTGTTTGAATTGACGACCACGATCTTCATAGTTCTCAAATAAATCAAAACTTGCACAAGCTGGTGACAATAGTACAGCATCACCTTTTTCAGTATAACGTTGTGCCATTCTTACGGCATCATTCATTGTATTTACTTCAATTAAATCATCTACTACATTTCCAAAGGCTGCAATAATCTTGGAATTATCAATTCCTAAACAAATAATCGCTTTTACTTTTTCGCGTACCAAAGACATTAATTCATTATAATCATTTCCTTTATCAACACCTCCAACAATCCATACTGTTGGAACATTCATACTATCCAAGGCAAAATAAGTAGCATTTACATTGGTCGCTTTTGAATCATTGATGTATTGAACATTTTGAATTTTTAGAACTTTTTCTAACCTATGTTCTACACCTTGAAAATTCGATAAACTTTCACGGATAGTAGCATTTCTTATTTGCATTAATTTTGCTACAGATGTTGCTGCCATTGCGTTCTTCATATTATGTTTTCCTTCTAATGCAATGTACTCGGTCTCCATTGAAAATTCTTCTTGATTCATTTTAACTTCCATATTGTTGTCTTTAAAAAATGCTCCTAAATCCAGTGTTTGAGAAATAGAAAAAGGTATTAATTGTGCTTTTGTTGTATTGTATTTTAACCATTCTTGAGTAGCTTCATCGTCTGCATCATAAATCAAGAAATCTGATTCGGTTTGATTCATGGTAATTCGAAACTTTGAAGCAATATAATTTTCATATTTGTATTCGTATCGGTCCAAATGATCTGGGCTAATATTGGTTAGAATGGCGATATGTGGCTTATAATTAATTATTCCGTCTAACTGAAAACTACTTAATTCTAATACGTATACATCATAATCATACTCTGCAACTTGCCAAGCAAAACTCTTTCCAATATTCCCACCTAAAGCCACATTCAAACCAGCACTTTTTAGTAGATGATAAGTAAGCATAGTGGTGGTCGTTTTTCCATTACTTCCTGTAATACCAATAGTAATTGCTTTGGTAAAAGGAGCAGTAAATTCAATTTCTGAAATAACCGATATTCCTTTCTCAACTAATTTCTTTACTATTGGAGCTTTGTCAGGAATACCCGGGCTTTTCATAACCACAGTAGCATTTAGAATCAACTCTTCAGTATGTTGTTCCTCTTCCCAAGGAATTTCATATTTAGTAAGAACATCTTTATAGCTTTGTTTTATTTTTCCAAAATCAGAAACAAAAACTTCATAGCCTTGCTTTTTTCCTAAAATGGCGGTTCCAACACCACTTTCGCCACCACCTAAAACAACTAGTCTCATGTTATCTTAATTTTAGGGTTACAATAGATAAAATAGCCAACATGATAGCTACAATCCAAAAACGAGTAACAATTTTACTCTCGTGATAGCCTTTCTTTTGATAATGATGATGCAAAGGCGACATCAAGAAAATTCTTCGTCCTTCGCCAAATCGTTTTTTGGTATACTTAAAATAAGCTACTTGTAATACGACTGAAAAATTCTCCACTAAAAAGATTCCACATAACAAAGGAATCAACATTTCTTTTCTAACCGCAATAGCCAAGACAGCAATAATCCCACCGATGGT
Organism: Flavobacterium polysaccharolyticum; assembly: GCF_038739875.1. Classification (NCBI taxonomy): domain Bacteria; kingdom Pseudomonadati; phylum Bacteroidota; class Flavobacteriia; order Flavobacteriales; family Flavobacteriaceae; genus Flavobacterium; species Flavobacterium polysaccharolyticum. The sequence goes on along the minus strand of NZ_JBCGDP010000001.1, from coordinate 298,630 downwards.
TAAACTTCCGGTATCACCCATAAACACAGATGCAGGATAGGAATTGTACCAAAGAAAACCAATTAGCGCCCCTACAAAAGAGAAAATAAAAACCGTCATTTCTCCAGAATGCGGGATATACATAATGTTGAGATAATTCGAAAAAACAATATTTCCTGAAACGAATGTAAAAATACCGAGAGCAAAAACGGACACTGCCGATGTTCCCGCAGCTAAACCATCTATCCCGTCTGTTAAATTGGCACCATTTGAAACCGCTGTAATGATAAAAATAACAACTGGGATAAAGATTAACCAAGCCCATTTTTCGTAACCATCACCAGTCCAAGCTAACAATTCGGCATAATCAAACTCATTATTCTTGAAAAATGGAATAGTAGTAGCCGTAGATTTTTCCTCTATTGGTGCAGGAAGAATAACTGTTTGTGTCGCTGATTTAAAAACATCTATTTTTCCTGTATCAGTTCTTACTGTTACTGCTGGACTAAAATAAAGTACTGAACCCACAATTAAGCCCAAACCTACTTGACCGAATACTTTAAAAATCCCTTTTAAACCTTGTTTATCTTTTTTGAAAATCTTGATATAATCATCTACAAAACCAATGGTTCCCATCCACAAAGTTGTAACGATTAACAAAACGATATAAATGTTTTGAAGCCTTGCAAACAAAAATACAGGTACCAAAGTGGCAAAAATAATGATAAGACCACCCATAGTAGGCGTACCCGCTTTTTCATTTTGACCCGCTAGTCCAAGTTCACGAACCGTTTCGCCCACTTGTTGTCTTCTTAAAAAACCAATAATTCGTTTACCATAAATAGTAGACAGCAACAAGGACAACATGAATGCCAATGCTGATCTAAAAGTGATATACTGAAAAACTCCTGTTCCAGGAACATCCATTGTTTTGTTTAAATATTCAAATAAATAGTACAGCATATTTTTCTATTTTTAAAAATTTAAATTCAAATTTTAAATTCCGCTTAAAGAATGGTGTAAGGGATTTAGATTTTGATCTTTGTTATTTTATTTTCCTAATTGCTCTAAAGTTTCTTTTACAATTTTCATATCATCAAAATCATGACGAACTCCTTTGATTTCTTGATAGGTTTCGTGTCCTTTTCCAGCAATGAGAATAATATCATTGGGTTGAGCCAATTGACAGGCGGTTTTAATAGCCTGCTTTCTATCTGTGATAACTAAAACTTTTTTGAAGTTTTGTGGTGCTACCCCAGCTTCCATTTCGGCAATGATAGTTTCTGGTTCTTCATCTCTTGGATTATCAGAAGTGAGAATAGCTTTGTCGCTTTTTTCAGAAGCAATTCCTCCCATGATAGGACGTTTGGCTTTGTCTCTATTTCCGCCGCAACCTACCACAGTTATTAATTGTTCATTTTGAGTACGCACATCGCTGATCGTGTTCAAAACATTCTCTAGTGCATCTGGTGTATGAGCATAATCAACGATAGCCGTTATATTTTGAGCCGAAACAATAAATTGAAACCTACCTGAAACACTTTCTAATTCAGACAACAAACGAAGTACTTCAAGACTTTCTAGACCTAATTCCACCGCGGTTCCGTAAATAGCTAATAAATTATAAGCATTGAATGTGCCTATTAACTTTACCCAAACTTCATTATCATTAATTTTTAGCAATAAGCCTGACAATTGATTTTCAAGAATCAAGGCTTTATAATCTGCATAAGTTTTAAGAGCATAAGTACGTTTGATTGCCTTGGTGTTTTGTAACATCACAACCCCATTTTTATCATCTGCATTAGATAAAGCAAAGGCTGTTTTGGGTAAAAAGTCAAAAAATGATTTTTTCACATCACGGTATTCCGAAAAAGTGGGATGATAATCCAAATGATCGTGAGAAAGATTGGTAAACACTCCTCCTACGAAATGTAACCCTTCGGTTCTTTTTTGATGAATTCCATGTGAGCTTACTTCCATAAAACAGTATTCAACACCTGCGGTATTCATCTCCTCCAAATAATAATTGATAGTTAAGGAATCTGGAGTAGTGTGCGTTGCTTTAAACTCGGTATCATCAACTAGAATTCTAACAGTAGAAATCAAACCTACTTTAAACCCTGCTTTTTTAAACATTTGATATAATAGAGAAGCAATGGTAGTTTTACCGTTAGTTCCTGTTATTCCGATTAATTTTAATTTTTGAGATGGATTGTCATAAAAATTAGCTGCCATGCAAGCCAATGCTGCATTAGTATCTTTTACTCGAACATACGTCACGTTTTGATGTAAAACTTCTGGAAAAACATCACATACAATAACAGTTGCCCCTAATTCTATTGCTTTCTCAATATAATCATGTCCGTCAGAAACAGTACCTCTGATAGCCACGAATACATCATTAGATTCTATTTTTCTAGAATCAAAATGCAATTGACGAACTGCTTTATCGGTAGCACCATTAAGTGCATCGATAGCTACTTTATAGAGTATATCCTTTAGTGTTTTCATGATAATTCTAATACTATTGTTGCATTTTTTGCTATACTTTGTCCTGCTTGAAGTGATTGCTTCTTTACTTTTCCAATTCCTATAGCTTTTACTTTTAATCCTAAATTTTCTAACAGTGCAACAGCGTCCATACCAGCCATTCCACGAACATTAGGAATTGCTTTTATCTTCTTTTGCGCTTTGACATAATAAGAATTATAATCGTTCTCTTGCTTTTGAATTTTTCGATTTAAATTTTTTATCTCATTGGTTGTTGGAGAATCAGTAAATATTTTTTGAGCAATACGTTTAAAAACTGGTCCCGCTACATCAGCTCCGTAATAATTATTATTGGTTGTATTGGGTTTGTGCACTACTACAATACAAGAATATTTTGGGTGATCTGCCGGAAAATATCCTACGAATGAAGACGCATAGTACTTTTCGGCACCGCCTGATTTAGCATAATTTACTTGAGCCGTTCCTGTTTTTCCTGCCATAGAAAAATCTTTGGAATACAACTTAGAACCTGTTCCTTTTTTGACCACATTTTCTAAAACCGCTTTGAGTTTATGAATGGTTTCTTGTGAACATATTTTAGGATTCAATACTACTTTGTCGTACTTTTTGATGGTTTTATTCCATTCTTTAATTTCAGACACAAACAAAGGTTTTACCATCTCTCCATTATTAGCCACTGCATTATAATACGCCAAGGTTTGCAAAGGAGTTACCGAAACACCATATCCAAAAGCCATCCAAGGCAATGTTACTCTAGACCATTTCGGATCTGTAGGTTGTGGAATGTAAGGTTTCCCTTCTCCATTAAACCCTAATCCTAATTTTTTATTCAATCCATACGAATTGATATGATTTACAAACTGTGTCGGATTAGATTTGTAATTATTGTAGACCGCTTGAACCATGACCGTATTAGAAGAAACTTCAAATCCTCTTGCTAATGAAATTTTTCCATAGCCCCCTTTGTGGGAATCACGAACTGATCGTCCGAAGTATTTTATTTCTCCCCCTTTGCTATCAAAAACTGCGCTGGTATCAATAAGTTTATCTTCTAACAAAGCCATTAAATCTACCAACTTAAAGGTAGAGCCAGGTTCATGAGATTCTCTAACTGCATAGTTCAAACGCTCAGAGTACCCCCCTGTTTTTTCATTTCTACCTAAATTAGAAATCGCTTTTACATATCCCGTTTGAGTTTCCATAACCACCACACATCCATGGTCTGCTTGATATTCTTCTAATTGTTTAAGCAAAGCGTGATGCGCAATATCTTGAATAAAGACATCAATAGTAGAAATCACATCATAACCATCTTGTGGCTCAACCTGATTGACATCACTTATGGGTTTCCATTGTCCTTTGGCAATTTTTTGCTTTAGAATACGACCATCTTTACCATTTAAATATTTACTATACGCCCCTTCTACCCCAACTGGATTGATATGCCCGTTTACATCTCTTCCTATATAACCAATAGTTCTTTCGGCAATTTTACCAATAGGATGTTCACGAACTGTTTCTTGTTCTACTATAATACCGCCTTTATAAGGACCGAGTTTGAATAATGGAAAGCCTTTTATGGCCATATATTCGGTGTAACTCAAGTCTCGAGCTACTAGAAAATACCTGCTTTTATTTACTCTCGCTCTTCGTAAATCTCGCTCAAAAGTATCCGAAGATTTATTTAAAAGTTTACCCAAAGAATCAGCTAATTGTTTTACATGTTTCTCAAAATCTTCAGTCTTTGGTGCAACCGCATCAAATCGAATCTCATAATTAGGTATTGAAGTTGCCAAAAGACTTCCATCAGCGGAATAAATGTTTCCTTTATTGGCTGGAATAACAAAATTCTTAACCGTTCTTTCTTTGGCTAATTTTCTATAATAGTCACCTTCTACCCACTGAATATTCGTTAGCTTCACAGCTATAGCCGTGGCCATGACAAAGAGGAAAAATGCCACTAGATAAATACGATATGATATGTTTTTATCTTCTACTGCCATAGTTTTTCGAATATATTCGGGTCTTCTTCTTTATTAACTTTAATTTTTACTGGCGGAACTGTTGATGGATAAATTTGTTTAGCCTCCATTTTTCTTGAAACGGTAGACTCCATTTTTAACTTCATCAATTCTGATCTTTTATCAACAAATTCAGAACGAAGTTCTTTAACCTCGTTGTTTAGCTCATTGATTTCAAAAACCTTTTGTTCAAATCGTTGGGTGTTTGCAATCATAAGAATAGCAAGCAATATCAAGAAAACAATAAAACGCCAATTTTTAATGGCATCATCATGAATCAAATATTTCGCTTTCAATATGGCGTAAACTCCTTGTTTCATATATAATTATTTCTTTTCTGCAATACGCAATTTTGCACTTCGTGCTCTATTATTACTTTTTATTTCTTCATCAGAAGGAATAATCAATTTTCCGATAGTTTTAAAAGGCACCGAAAAATTGCCAAAAAAATCACGTTCAGGTTCTCCTTCAAACATGCCGTTTTTCACAAATCGCTTTACTAATCTATCCTCAAGAGAGTGATAAGAGATTACACTTAACCTCCCTTCAGGGTTCAAAATCTCTAAAGATTGCTCTAAAAATTCTTTTAAAACATCCATTTCCTGATTCACTTCAATTCGAATGGCTTGATAGATTTGAGCCAAAACTTTATTACGAACTTTTTCAGGTAAATATTTCGCCAAAATCAATTTCAACTCATCGGTTGTTTTGATAGGATGCTTTTCTCTTGCTTCTATAATGGTTCTGGACAAAGCAGGAGCATTTTTTAGTTCTCCATAATCCCAAAAAACTCTTCTCAAATTCGCATCATCATATTCATTGACTACTCTATAGGCGCTCAAATCATTCTTCTGACTCATTCGCATATCTAGTTCTGCATCAAAACGAGTAGAAAAACCTCTTTCGGCTACGTCAAATTGATGAGAAGAAACGCCTAAATCGGCTAAAATTCCATCCACACCTTTTACGCCATAGAAACGAAGAAAGCGCTTTATAAATCTAAAATTCTCATTAATTAAAGTAAATCGTTCATCTGGCAAGGCATTCGCCAAAGCATCTTCATCTTGATCAAAAGCAAATAACTTTCCATCAGGCCCAAGTCTTCTTAATATTTCGGCCGAATGTCCTCCTCCACCAAAAGTAACATCTACATACACACCATCAGGCTTGATATCCAAACCATCTACTGTTTCTTTTAGCAATACAGGATTATGATATTCCATTGTCATTATTATTAAGATTACCCATAACTTCTTCTGCTAAATCAGCAAAATCAAGATCCTCTCCACTTATTGATTTCTCATACAAATCTTTATCCCATATTTCTACGATGGTTACCGCAGATGAAAAAACTACATCTTTAGCAATACTAGCAAAGCCTACTAAATCCTTAGGAATCAACATCCTTCCCAAAGCATCAATCTCTACCACTTTTACACCAGCAGTAAAACGTCGAATAAAATCATTGTTTTTTTTTACAAAACGATTCAATCCATTTACTTTTTGCATCATTACATTCCATTCCTCCATTGGATACAATTCCAGACAAGGTTGGAACACGGAGCGCTTCAAAACGAAACCGTCTTGAAGAGAAGTAGCCAATTGCTTTTTCAAAGGTGAAGGCAACATTACCCGCCCTTTAGCATCAACTTTGCACTCATATGTACCAATAATTGGATCCACCTATTTTACATTAGATTGTATAAAGCAAAAATATATAAAATATTACCACAATTTACCACATTATACCACTTTGTTGATAAGTTTACCCACTCTTAATCAAAAAGCCTTAATTTATGCACTATCAACATATTAGTACAGGATATTTTTTTTTGTAGGAAAGTTAATGGCAATAAAAAAAACACCAAATAAATCAAATCAACAAAGAGAAAAGTATGATGTTAAAAAATCAAATTTTAAATATTGAAAACCACTCGTTTTTAGTCAAATAAATAGATGAAAAAGAATAAAAGCAGTAAAAAGAGACCCTAACAATTTATTTTAATTTAATAAATCCTATATTTGTCGAAATTGAAATTGAGTCACAAATTACATGGAAAAATACTATAAAATAGAAGGCAAGTATAGCTATTATGAAGCCGGAGAAGGAACTCCAATCGTAATCCTTCACGGGCTTATGGGAGGATTAAGTAACTTTGATGCTGTGGCAAGTTATTTTTCTGAAAGAGGATATAAAATTATCATTCCTGATTTACCTATTTATACCCAAAACATTTTAAAGACTAACGTTAAAAGCTTTGCAGTTTACGTCAAAAATTTTATTACTTACAAAGGCCTAGATCGTGTTATCCTTTTAGGTAACTCATTGGGTGGACATATTGCATTATATCACACTAAAATGTATCCTGAAAAAGTAGCTGGACTTGTGATCACAGGTAGCTCTGGACTTTACGAAAGTGCCATGGGTGATAGCTATCCGAAAAGAGGAGACTACGAATACATCAAGAAAAAAGCAGAAGATGTTTTTTACGATCCAAAAATTGCCACACCAGAATTAATAGATGAAGTTTTTGCAACAGTAAATGACCGAATCAAATTAATCAAAACTTTGACGATAGCTAAAAGTGCTATACGTCACAATATGGCAAAAGATTTACCCAAAATGCATGTACAAACCTGTATCATTTGGGGAAAAAATGACAAAGTAACACCTCCTGAAGTAGCAGAAGAGTTCCATCAACTCATGCCAAACTCTAGTTTGTATTGGATTGACAAATGCGGTCATGCGGCAATGATGGAGCATCCAGAAGAGTTTAATCGCGTTTTAGAAGATTGGCTAACCCATACTCACTTAGCCGCACATTAATCATCAAGAGTAGAATAATAAAAAATGAAAATCAATACTGCTGAGTTTGTTATAAGTAATTCTGATGTAAGTAAATGTCCAAAAGATTTCTTGCCTGAATATGCTTTTATTGGTCGATCAAACGTAGGAAAATCCTCGTTGATCAATATGCTAACCAATCACAAAAAATTAGCAAAAACTTCGGCAAGGCCAGGAAAAACGCAGCTTATCAATCATTTTTTAATCAATAACAATTGGTTCTTAGTTGATTTACCTGGTTATGGCTATGCCAAAGTATCCAAGAAAACAAAATCAATATTTCAAGAATTCATCACGGATTATTTTGAATCAAGGGAACAATTAGTATGTGCCTTTGTACTTATTGACATACGCCATGAAGCACAAACCATAGATATTGAATTCATGTCGTACATGGGAGAAAGCGAAATTCCATTTTGTATCATTTTTACAAAAGCCGATAAAATAAGCCGAGTAAAGATTGATTCTCATATTGCAGCGTATAAGAAGAAAATGCTAGCGAACAATTGGTCCGAAATGCCCCATTATTTTGTTACTTCTTCTACAGAATCCACTGGCAAAGAAGAATTATTGCAATACATTGATGAGGTAAACCAAGAAGTCTTCAAAAACAATAACATGTTTTAAATCACAAAATACAAATCCCAAATTCAAGTTCAAAAATTGAGATTTGGGATTTTTTATTCTATATAATTTACTTCTTCAGTTCTAATTTTTCGGCGAAATAATCACAAAAATCCATCATAGTATCTGCCATTTTCTCATCGTTGGTTGCTCTTTTAAATGTTTCTGACATAGCCACTAGCGTTTGATGGAAAAAAATTTTCATTTCATCTACCGGCATATCCTTCGTCCACAAATCAATTCTCATGCTTTCTTTGTGATTACTGTCCCAAATAGAGAGCATAATTGCTTTAGCTTCTTCTGTTGTTACACCGCCATCTTCAGCAGACCAAAACAGTTTTTCTGGCACTCTATTTTCATCTAATTCAACTTGAAATTTAATTTCTGAGGTATGTGTACTTGACATTATTTTTTAGGTTTATATTTTGATTGTTCAAAAATTTCTTTTGCTTTTTTATTCAACAATTCATTGATAGTAATATCATTATTCTTCATATACGATCTTACTATTTGCCAACCAATCCAAGCCCCTACTTGTCCTGGTGAATCATTATCTATTTCTAAATAAAATTTAGAAAATGGCGCAGGACTCAAAAATCTAGGGATTAATTTAGCGTCTACACTATACAGCATTTCTTTATCAATAAAATAACGCCAAATATAACCCTCGTTTTCAATGCACCATTTAATTTGCTCAGGAGTATATCCTATTCTAGCGGCATCTGTATATTCTGGCAACAACAATTCTTTTATGTACAATTCTTTTCCTAAATAAATCATTTGAGACATGAATGTCCTATCAGTATCTGGAACCATTTTTGCTTGAAGAAAGCTAGAGGCAATATCTGGAACGATTTGTGTTGGCTCGAAATTTTGTTTGATATATTCGGGGAATTGATAAAATTTATGATTTTTACCTAAATATAGCTCTAGAGAAACAATAACCAAACTATCCGCGTAAATCGTTTTGGTGTTGTAATCCATCTCAGAAATTAAAGTAACAACTTTGGGCGATTTCGTTTTAGGAAAATAAAACTGAATATGCTTAAAGAGTGTTTCTATTTCTTGATTAATGGAAGAAAAATCAGCATACTTTTTTTGCACTTCTCCATACAATTCTCTCCATTGAGGATGCTGCATTTTTTCAATCCAAATTGCATCATCCGTTCCTGCAGGGAAAAAATAAGGGTATTTTTGTTTTAACTGATGCAAGTCCTCAGGTTTAGTTTCGAAAAAAGCTTTGTCAAATCGGTCAACTTTAATTTCTACTGGAATTTCTTCTACTGCTTTTTCAATCTTATTTTTCTTTTCACATGAAAGCAGAAAGAAGCAAATGGCAAGAGGTAAAAGATAGATTTTCATAAGTTATAAATTATTTGTAGCATTCTCTGTTTTAATCCCGTTTCTTCCCTCTAGTTTATGGTTTGGAATTATGGCGGTTTAATATTTATTATTTAATTTAGCTTTTAAATGTTTTCAGAGTAAATTCCCTTTTTGAAAAGATTTTGCAAATATACATTCCTGCTTTTTAAAACGTAAACTATTATGATTAAAAAAACGACCTTATCACCAGAAAAAGTAAATACTCAAATTATAAAATGGCTCACCGATTATGCCAAAAATGCCAAGTCGAATGGATTTGTAATCGGAATATCTGGTGGTATTGATTCCGCAGTAACTTCCACACTCTGTGCACAAACGGGTCTAGATGTACTTTGTGTAACAATGCCTATTCATCAAGCACCGTCACATGTTAGTCGCGCAGAAGAACATATCAAACAATTAAAAGAGCGATTCCCTAATGTAAAAAGTGCCACTTCTGATTTGACTTCTGTTTTTGAAGCATTCAAAAAAGTAGTTCCTGAGCACGAAGACACTGCCAAAATGAATTTATCTTTAGCTAATACAAGAGCTCGTTTACGAATGAGCACCTTATATTACTACGCTGGAATATATGGACTACTAGTTGCCGGAACAGGAAACAAAGTAGAAGATTTTGGTGTCGGCTTTTACACTAAGTATGGAGACGGTGGCGTAGATTTAAGTCCTATAGCCGATTTACTAAAATCAGATGTATATGCTTTAGGCGAATTTTTAAAAGTTCCCAACGCAATCTTGGTTGCTGCTCCAACAGATGGCTTATTTGGTGACGATAGATCAGACGAAGATCAGCTGGGAGCTAGCTATGACGAACTCGAATGGGCCATGCTTCAAGACGAATTAGGGAAAACGATTTCGGAATTTGAGGGTAGAGAAAAAGAAGTTTTTGAGACCTACAAGCGCCTAAATACTGCTAATCGACACAAAATGAACCCAATACCTGTATGCACTATAGAAAAAAAATAAAAAAAATTAACACTTATAATAGTTATTGTATTTTTTTTACTACATTTATGCTATCATTTTGATAGACAACTCTTAAAAAACAAATACCATGATTAAAGTTTGTTTAGCAGATAATTATCCTGTAACCCATTTTGGAGTTAAATCGTACTTTAAAGACCACGATGAAATCTCTATTGTAGCCAATGTTGGTAATTTTTCGATGGTTCGAGACATCCTCCAAAACAAGGAAATCGATGTATTGGTAATCGACTTAGAATTAGAAGGATTGGCGAGTATTTTTGAAATCAAGGCGATGTTGAAAAACTACCCTAAAACGAAGATTGTTATTTTTAGTAGTCTTTCGGAACAAATTTATGCTCCCAATGCAATTAAAGCAGGAGTTTCTGGCTATGTTCACAAATCCGAGAAACTTGAAACATTAGGTCAATCTATTGTAAAAGTTCATCAAGGCAAAATTATTGTGAACGAAAATGTTCGTAAAAACATGGCTTTAATAGCCAAACAAAACAAAAGCGAACGTTTGTATCGTAAATTGTCTAACCGAGAAATCGAAGTATTACGCTATTTAAGCCATGGTAAGAAAAACCATGAAATAGCTGATATTCTCTCTCTAAACGAAAAAACAATTAGTACTTACAAACTGCGTTTATTAACGAAATTGAATGTAACCAATTTGGTTGATTTAGTTAATAAAGCAAAAACATTAGAAATCGTATAATTTGATTTAAGTTGTACTAATTGCTACTAAAGCAAAAAAGGAAGTCAATTGACTTCCTTTTTTTATAAATAAGTTGATCGAATTCTACCAATAGCCCCCGTCAAATTGACCTTCAGCTTGTTGTAATCATTAATCATCACCTTCAACTCTTCGATATCTGCCTCTGGATTTGAAGAGAATTCATTCATTAAATCCATGATTAGTTTATTGATTAAATATTCGCGAATGGATATAATTGTTTCCGAAGTGTGTTGACTTACTGTTTCTGTTTTTTGTTTTACAAAAATATTCTGCCCTTCCCAATTATGGAGTACAATTTGTTCTTCTTCCATCAAAATATCAGTAACTTCTTGTGCAAATTCTGGCTTTAAACTCTTTAAATAATTTTCAATCCCATCTGCTTCGTTCTGCAAATAGTAATTGACCAAGTCATTAAAAATATCTCTAAACAATGGATTGGCTAATTCCACCTCATCTTCTTGTAGACTTAAATAGATCCTCTGAAAAACTTTATACTCTTTTCTCTCAACCACATGAACAATCTCACCATCAGAGTTGGCTTTTAAAAGAACATCCTCAAAAACTTCATCCTTGTTTCCGTAGAGCAATAAAATTTCAATGATTTTTCTTTCCAAACGATACAGCACATTTACTTTCTCTGCTTGAACTGGATTCTCATTCTTAACAATTTCAAATGCTTTTTGTTCTTGCTTTTGTTTTTTCCCTACTTCGGCAACATCTTTTTGCACTAATTGTGCTAGAGTACTCACCAATACTTGCTCAGAAATATCCATAATTCTGGAACATTCTTGCAAATAAATCTCTCTTTGAATGCGGTCTGGAATTTTAGAAATACTCGTCACCATATCCCGAATCAAATCAGCTTTTTTGATGGGATCATTCTTAGCTTCGTTCATTAAAAGAGAGGCTTTAAACTGAATAAAATCCTTTGCGTTATTCTCCAAGTAAGCTACTAAATCATCGTAGGATGCTTTTTTGGCAAAACTATCTGGATCATCGCCATCAGGAAAAGTACACACTTTTACATTCATCCCTTCCTCCAAAATCAAATCGATTCCTCGAATGGAAGCACGAAGTCCTGCTGCATCACCATCAAAAAGTACGGTAATGTTTTTGGTCAATCTATTGATTAATCGGATTTGGTCGGGTGTTAAAGCAGTACCGGAAGAGGCTACAACATTTTCGATTCCCGCTTGATGGAATTGAATTACGTCTGTATATCCTTCGACTAAATAACAGTTGTTCTGTTTAGCAATGGCTTGTTTGGCTTGGAAAATTCCGTACAAGACTTTGCTCTTATGATAAATTTCACTCTCAGGAGAGTTTAAATATTTGGCCGCTTTTTTATCATTGGTTAAGATACGCCCACCAAAACCTAAGGTCCTACCCGACATACTTTGTATAGGAAACATCACTCTGCCTTTGAATCTATCAAATGGTCTGTCGTCTCTCGGAATGGTTAAGCCTGTGCTTTCTAAATATTGTAATTGGTATCCTTTTCCAAGCGCTTCTTTAGTCAGAGCGTCCCAAGTTTCTGGGGAATAGCCTAACCCGAATTTTTTTATGGTTTCATTGGTAAAGCCTCTTTCTTTGAAATAAGAATAGCCAATCGCCTTCCCTTCTTCGGTATTTAATAGTGTGGAATGAAAATAATTTTTCGCGAATTCAGACACCAAAAACATACTTTCACGGACATCGGTATTGGCTTTTTCGGCATCGGTTTGTTCCGTTTCTTCGATTTCGATATTGTATTTTTTAGCTAAATATCGAATCGCTTCTGGATACGTAAAATGCTCGTGCTCCATTAAAAAAGCTACTGCATTACCACCTTTTCCAGAACTAAAATCTTTCCAAATTTGTTTTACTGGCGACACCATAAAGGAAGGTGAACGCTCATCTGAGAAAGGACTCAACCCTTTGAAATTACTTCCTGCTCGTTTTAATTGTACAAAATCGCCAATAACCTCCTCTACACGAGCGGTTTCGAAAACGGTATCTATGGTTGCTTTTGAAATCAATTTATAAGGGAATAAAGTTGGCAAAGGCCAAAGATACAAAGTTAATTTTGGATTATTAAACTTAGTGCTGCTGCTGTGCACAAGACAAATTGAGCATTTATCAAAATATCAAAAATGTCTGTGTGAAGCTACGAAATCAACGCCCGAATTATGGCACGCAGATTTCGCGGATTTAAGTAGATAGGTGGTGTGGGGTGCTTCAAAAAAAATATAGCAACTATTGAGCTTGTCTTGCTTTCAATTGGCTCCAGCTTTAGTTGGGGAATTATGGGGATTGATTTCATTGGCTTTAGCCAAATAAAAGCGACTAATTTTGGCTAAAGCCTTTAAAACTTTCAAATTGCCCCCCTCCAACTAAAGTTGGAGGCAATTAATGTCCGAAAAAATATCTAAATAGCTACAAAACATAATTTATGATTCACCCGATACTAGCAAATTTCTTCCAAGGAAAAAACCTTGCTAATCGTATAGCCCCGACAGAAGGGAAAAACCTCGTGAGCTGGGGTTCAGCTCACGAGGTTTAGGAATGATGGCGGGAACGATGTGGCCTGAAAAAGCCTGATGATTCGCTCCTAATCTTAATTAAAATCGAAACGTATTCCCATAGAAATATTGTTTTGGTCTACTGCATTGCTTGTAAACAAGGGATTCAAATCGTATTTTACATACAAACTAGTTTCTTTGTACCCGATGTATGAACTCAAACCATAAATGAAGTTACTGGTATTGAAATCTCCCTTTGTTTTTTGATAAATTTTCTCGTCATTTTCACGGTACTCTAGTTTTTGTTTTGATTTCAAATTGATTCCTGCGTAACCGCCTAACCCCAAACGAAAGGATTTGTGAGTTCTAAATTGACGCTTGTCATCATTCATTGTACTGCCAGAAAAATCAAATTCTAAGTGCATAGGGACTACTAAATAAACGTTTCTAAAACGGGATTCTTTCAAATCTTTTGAATATACTTCTAGGTTAGTCTGATCTCCATTTACCACAAAAGTGCGATTTTCTGTAGGACGTAAATTATTATACATTACGGACATACCATACTTGAAATGCAATAAATTATGCTCTTTTAAGATTCGAGTGTTATAGGTAGTTCCCCACTCATAAAAATGAGAACCTATGAATTTATAATCTTTATCTTGTAATTTGCCATCAACCATGAGATTGTTCAAACCTGCAGCAAAAACAAATTGACTCGTGGTTCTTTTTTCACCAAATTTCTTTTCTCTCTTTTTATTTCTAAAGTTAAAATCGTCGTCCCAGTGAATCACTAAAGTTCGAGAAGAGTCGCTCTCTTTTATTTTTCCGTCAACTTTAAGCTGTACCAATTCATTCAATTGTTCTTGTTCTTTAGCTACTCGGGCTTCGATATTGATGGCTCTGGCTTCGGCAAGTACTTTCTTTTTCTCGTCTGCTTTTTCTTTGGTAATTGTACCCGCTTGCTGCTGAAGATTTACGGCTTCAATTTCCTCTTTTAGTGCTGCTTTTTCTTCTTTGGTGATTTTTTCAATTCGTGTGGCGATTTCCTTAGCGCGTTTCTCAAAGGATTCTTGGCCTATCATTTTGCTGGCTAAAAGACAGAATAGGGCGGCTAAATAAATGGTAAAATTTCTCATGATTACTAGTTTTTAAAAAATTTGATTGATGATTGATTGTTTTTATTCTTGATTGTTTCGGTTGGCCAAAGCCACTTTTACGGTTTGATAATTTTTATTCACTTTGGCAATTACTTTTTCTCTAAAAGAGAGTTCCAATTCTCCATCGACTTGCGATAATAAAGTAGAAGGATCGACTTGAATTTTTTGCTTTTTTTGGATTACCGTTGGTACTACTTGCACATTTTCATCTATCGCAGCAATTGCTTGATGTGTTGTGCTCTTTTCAATTGTAGTACTAACTTGATTGTTGAGGGTTGTGATTTGATTGTTGATTGAAAGCTCCTGATGATTTGTTTTTGTAGTTTTTAATGGATTATTGGTAACCTTAGACACATTCGTTGCTACAGCGGATTTAGGCTGAACACTTACTTCGTTTTGGGGTTCAATAGAAGGTTGTGTCGTAACCGAATCTTTATCTTCAGTAGAAGTCACCACAATTTCTTGAGATGGCATTATAACATTACTTTCTTTTGATGTGTTAAAAAAGAGTGTCCCTACCAATAAAAGCCCTGTAACACTTGCTGCAACATACCACCAATTGATTTTTTTCTTTGGCTTTTCTTGGATAGACAACATCGCGTCTAATCGATCCCAAGCTTGAGCTGAGGGAGCAATTTCTCGATTGGAGAGCTTCTCTTTGGCTTGTTGTTCAAAATTATTTCGTTCCATTTTGCTTATTTTTTAAGCAGTTGATCTGCTGTTGTAACATTTTTCTAGCGTGCGACAATTGTGATTTTGAAGTACCTTCAGAAATACCAAGCAATTGAGCAATTTCCTGATGTTTGTATCCTTCTATCGCATATAAATTAAACACCATTTTATAACCTTCTGGAAGGGTATCTATTAAGGTTTGAATTTCTTCTACGGAGAACTGATCTCCAATGGCATCAAAACTTTCCTCTACAAAAAACTCGTCTTCGGTATATTTCATTTTTTTATTTACTCTCAAAAAAGAAATACATTCATTGACCATAATTCTGCGGATCCAACCTTCGAAACTTCCTTTGTGTTCAAAATTTCTTAGATTCACAAAAACCTTCATAAATGCGGTAATCATTACATCTTCGGCTTGATGAATATCTTTGATATACTGCCTACAAACTCCTAACATTTTTGAAGAAAATTTAGAATACAACTGTTGTTGTGCCTGTCTATTGTTTTCAATAGCAAGTTGAATCAATTTTTGTTCTTCATGATGTAATGGAATTACTTTCATATTATAAAACGTATGGGTCAGCAATTGTTGTTTTTGTAAAACCGACTTCTATTAGCATAGACGAAGCAAGCAACAAAAAGGTTGCATGCAGTTGTTTTATTTTTAATAAAAAAACAGAAATATCAATGATTACGGGACTTTACAGACGAAAAAAAAATTATTTTTTTCTTTCGATTACATAATTTACCATTAAAATCAAGGCCGATTTATAATCGGACGTGGGGAAATTTTCAAGAATAGCTAATGCTTCCTGTTGAAAATCAATCATTTTTTGTTCGGCATAGGAAAGTCCACCATTACTGATGACAAAAGCAATGACTTCTTTTACTCGCTTTTTGTCTTTGTTATGGTTTTTGATGGAATTAATTAACCAACTTTTTTCTTTTGTAGTACAGGTATTTAGAACATGAATTAACGGCAAAGTCATTTTTTGCTCTTTGATATCAATTCCAGTAGGCTTCCCAATAGCTTCTTCGGTATAATCGAACAAATCATCTTTAATTTGAAAAGCCATACCTATAAGTTCTCCAAACTTTCGCATTTGTTCTACAACCACCTCATTATCGCTAACAGATCTAGCCCCCAAAGCACAACAGGCTGCAATTAGAGTCGCTGTTTTTTTTCGGATAATTTCGTAGTATACCTCTTCTGTAATATCGAGTCTTCTGGCTTTTT
Source organism: Flavobacterium polysaccharolyticum (assembly GCF_038739875.1). NCBI lineage: Bacteria > Pseudomonadati > Bacteroidota > Flavobacteriia > Flavobacteriales > Flavobacteriaceae > Flavobacterium > Flavobacterium polysaccharolyticum. The sequence continues at coordinate 281,989 of NZ_JBCGDP010000001.1, read as the reverse complement.
CTATTTGCAATAATTCTCCTTCGCTCATTTCGCGAACGGCTACCGAAATAATTCGCAGCAAATCAAAATCGCCATGATCTATGGACAACAACAAACCTTTGGACAACAAATAATCTCCAACCAATACTGCAATTTTATTTTTCCATAAGGCATTGATGGAGAAAAAACCTCTTCGGCGATTGCTATCATCTACTACGTCATCATGCACTAATGTAGCAGTATGAATGAGTTCAATCACACAAGCACCACGATAAGTGCGTTCATCGACAGTCCCTCCAGAAATCATCTTTGCGGTAAGAAAAACAAACATTGGACGCATTTGTTTCCCTTTACGATTTACAATATAATAAGTGATTCTATTGAGCAGCGCCACTTGAGAAGACATTGATTCATAGAACTTTTTTTCAAAAAGTTCCATTTCTCTAAAAATGGGCTGCTTTATTTGTGAGGTGATATTCATTTAGGTGCCAAAGTTACATTTTTTGGTAAAAAAAAATAGCTTTAACTATAAATTTAAGATAAGATAAACAGTCGGACTAAAATAACCGATGTGAAATGTATAGTTTGCATTTTGTTAAACTTAATTTAATAGAACTATTCTCAATATACAGCTATGTTTGTACTGCTCCAAATATTTATCCTTACTAGTAAAACGAGGTAAAAATCATTTAAAAAATGAATTATGAAAACAAAAACCCTACTACTTGTCTTTTTTATCACCATGCTTTCAAGAGGACAAAAAGCTGAAAATATTATTATCATCACCACAGATGGCCTTAGATGGCAGGAAGTCTTTAAAGGAATGGACGAGTCTTTGGCTAATGATAAAAGATACAATCAATCGGATAGTGCTTATATCTATAAAAAATATTGGTCTGCTGACCTTAAAGAGCGAAGACAGAAACTTATGCCTTTTATATGGTCTGTTTTGTCAAAAAAAGGACAAATCTATGGTAACAAAACATTGGGAAACAAAGTGAACAATGCTAATCCATATTGGTTTAGCTATCCCGGATATAGTGAAATTATGACTGGATTTGCTGATACTTCGATAAATTCAAATGACTATATTCCTAATCCAAATATCACCGTATTAGAATATTTTAATAAACAATCAAAAATAAAAGGAAAAGTTGCTGCATTTGGTGCTTGGGATGCATTTGATCGAATTTTGAACGAAAAGCGAGCTGGTTTTCCAGTAATCTCAGCCTTTGATAAAGTTGGAGGCAAAAAACCCAATGAAAGACAAAAATTAATCAATGCAATGTTGACTGATTCGTATAAACCTTTTCACGAAAACGAATGTCTTGATGTATTTACTCATTATGAAGCTTTAGAAGAACTAAAAACAAACAAACCTCGTGTTTTGTATATTGCTTATGGAGAAACAGATGAATGGGCACATGCTGGTTTTTACCGATCGTATTTAGATGCTGCCCATCAGGTAGATGCTTGGGTAAAAGAACTATGGGAGTTTGTTCAAAATGATTCACAATATAAAGATAAAACAGCTATTTTTATTACAACAGACCATGGCCGAGGTGACTTAGTTAAATCAGAATGGACAAGTCATGGAAGCAATATTAAAGATGCTTCTGAAATTTGGTTTGCAACCATGGGGCCAAAAATAGACGCCAAAGGAGAAATAAATACCAATATGCAAATTTATCAAAATCAATTTGCACAAACTATGGCAAAAATTCTTGGTTATACTTTTGAAGCAAATCATCCTGTAGCAGAAGAAATTAAAGATGTATTTAAGTAAGTGTTATCACTAAAAAAGGAGTTGACTAAAATCAACTCCTTCACTATATATTAAAAAAAATTAAGCTTCTTTATTCGCTAATTGACCACAAGCAGCATCGATATCTTTTCCTCTGCTTCTTCTTACTTTGACCACAACTCCAATAGCCTGCAAGCCTTTAATGTAGGCAGCTATCGCCTCTTCAGAAGCTTGCTGAAATTCACCATCATCGATAGGGTTGTATTCAATAAGATTCACTTTGCAAGGCACATATTTACAAAATTTCACCAAAGCATCAATTGAAACTTTATCATCATTGATTCCTTTCCAAACTACATATTCATAGGACACTTTGCTCTTGGTTTTTCGGTACCAATATTCTAAAGCCTCTCTCAATTCTTTCAAAGGGAAATTGGCACTAAAAGGCATGATTCTGGCTCGAGTTGAATCGATTGCTGAATGAAGTGAAACCGCTAATTTGAACTTCACCTCATCATCGGCTAATTTTTTTATCATTTTTGGTATTCCCGAAGTAGACACCATGATTCTTTTGGGAGACATACCTAATCCTTCTGGAGAAGTAATCATTTCAATAGCTTTCAATACATTATTATAATTCATCAGAGGCTCTCCCATTCCCATAAATACGATATTAGACAACGGATGATTGTAATATAATCTGCTCTCTTTATCAATAGCCAAAACTTGATCATAAATTTCAGCGGGTTCTAAATTTCTCATGCGTTTTAATCGTGCGGTCGCGCAAAAATTGCAATCCAAACTACAACCTACTTGGCTTGAAACACAGGCGGTAGTTCTGGTTTCGGTTGGAATTAAAACCGATTCGACCACCAATCCATCATGCAAACGAACAGCATTTTTTACCGTACCGTCTTCACTGCGTTGCATGGTATCAACTTTGATATGATTGATTACAAAATTAGCCTCTAATGCTGCTCTTGTGGATTTAGACACATTTGTCATATCCTCGAAACTATGAGCCCCTTTGGTCCACAACCACTCATATACTTGATTGCCTCGAAAAGCTTTGTCGCCATTGCTTACAAAAAAGTCTCGTAATTCTTCTTTAGATAATGATCTAATATCTTTTTTCTCGATTTCCATGCTGCAAATTTATTCAAATTTTAATGTTTTGAATTCAATTTCATTTATTAATAATATCCTTTTTAACAAATTCAACAAAATGCATAACAATATGAACTGTATGAGAAAACAGAATCCAATAAAGTTTTTTGCAATACGATTTAATTCATAAAAAATGAATGCTTTTTTGAATAAAAAAACAAAAAAGCAAAAAAAACATAATCAAAATCTGACTAATTCACACTATTCTTTGTTCTTATTGAAACTACTTCTAAATAAAAAGTCAACGAAATCGATGTAAAATTGTTAAAAAAATCTTAAATTATTTAAGTCTGACTTTTATCATGTTTCACTCCGGACATTGTAGCGAAATTTGCTATATAAATAACACAAAAAGGATAATACCGTAAAAAAACACAAAAAAACCTTTTATTATTAAGAATATTACAATAATCATTAAATACACAACGATGAGACCAACAAAAATTCAATCTATTTTTTTAACATTTGCTTTAGTACTGATTAATATCACTGCTTTAGCACAAAAGAATTACACGCTAGACAATAAGACTAGTTTTACAGTTCTAGGAACTTCAACATTGCATGACTGGGAAATGACTTCTGCTTCAAAAAATGGTAATTCAAATCTTACAGTAACCGACTCGAAAGTTGTTGATATTAATTCTATCACTATTGATTTAGCTGTTGAAACTATTAAAAGTGGAAAAGGCGGAATGGACAAAATAGCTTACGAAACTCTAAATGCTAAAAAATTCAAAACTATAAAATATGTTTTGAAAACTGCTGCAAAAGTTAACGAAACAACATGGAACCTAACAGGGACTTACACCATTGCAGGAGTAAGCAAAGACTTGAAAACACAAATAAAAGTAGCTGTAGTAAATGGAGTAGTTAACATTCAAGGTTCAAACAAAATCACTTTTGACGAATTTGGCATGAAAGCCCCTACTGCTTTATTAGGCACTATCAAAACAGGAAAAGATCTTACAATAAAATTCAACCTTAATTACAAATAAAACTAACAACAAATGAGAGTAATTTATTTTTTAGCAGCTGCTTTATTAAGCCTAACTGCTGCGCAAGCACAAGACCGATTTGGACAAATACAAAACTTAATTCCAAGAGACAAAACAGGTATCAATCAATTTGACGTTAAAAAAGATTCTGTTGAGTTCAAAGGTTTAAGTATCGATTTAGGAGCTGCATTTGCTTTACAATTCCAAGCAATCAACTCTTTTAACGGTCACAAAGGAACCTCATTCACCAATCCAAATAATAATGCCGCTATTACAGGTTATAAACTAAACAATTTGGCTAATAACTTGAATCTTCCAACTGCAAACATGACCATTGGTGCTCAATTATATGATGGTGTTCGTGTTAATTTAGATTTGTATTTAGCTGCAAGACACCACAACGAAACTTGGGTAAAAGGTGGTTATTTACAAATTGACAAATTAGACTTTATCCAAAAAGACTTCTTGAAAGATTTCATGAAATATGCGACTATCAAAATTGGTCAAATGGAGAACAACTATGGTGATGCTCACTTTAGAAGATCTGATAATGGTAATGCAATGATGAATCCTTTTATAGAAAGCAACATTATGGATTCATTTACTACTGAGCCTGGAATTGAAGTATACTACAACAGAAATGGATTAGTAAGTATGATTGGAGTTACCAACTCTAAATTGAACCAAAACGTTTCTGAATTTGTTCCTGGAACTCCATCAGCAGCATTGCCAGACCAAAACACAACTATTAGCCCAACTATTTTAGCAAAATTAGGGTATGACAAACAATTGAGTGAAGACCTTAGAGTGCGTTTTACAGGATCTTTATATCACTGTGCTAACACTAGCGGAAACTTATATTCTTCTGAAAGAGCAGGTAGCCGTTACTATGGTGTGATGACTCACGCAGCTTACCTAAATGGAAGTACGACAGTTGACAATGATTTCACTAAAGACTTAAAAGCAAACCATACTACAGGACGCTTTGATCCTGGATTTGGCAACAAGTTAACGTCTATAATGTTTAACCCTTTTGTAAAATACAAAGGATTGGAATTCTTTGGAACTATTGAAACAGCTACAGGAGGAAACAAAAAAGGAATGGATGAAAGCCGTACAGTTAATCAATTTGCTGGTGATGTTGTGTATCGCTTTGGAAAAACTGAACAATTTTATGTAGGTGGCAGATACAACACTGTATCTGGTAAATTAGACAATGCAAACACAGATAAAATCACTATCAACCGCTTTGAAGCTTCTGCTGGTTGGTTCATGACTAAAAATATCCTGTCAAAATTGGCCTATGTAGACCAACAATATAAAGACTTTGGTAAATTTAATGCAAACGGAACCGTTAATGACTTATACCAAGGTAAATTCAAAGGATTACTATTTGAAGCGGTTATCACTTTCTAATACAAAATGAATAACAAAATAATAATAGAATTATTAGGTATCGTACTTCTCTTTACATTGGGAAGTGCGGTACCTAATTTTCATTCTTATGATTCTTCCCTAATCATCAACAAAATTGAAATCAACATAACAGGTTTATCTACGGTAGGTAAATACAATTGTAGTACAACTTTTTTCAAAAAAGACACTATTATTCTCAACGTTACAAATAAAAATTGCATTAAAGCCGAAATTCCAATGGTTAAATTTGATTGTGGGAATAGAATCATGACCAAAGATTTACAATCTACAGTAAAAACTACGCAATTCCCTTCAAGCTTTGTCACCATTACCGACATAAAAGCCTATGGTAACCATTACAAATGCAACCTCAACTTTTTGATTACTAATAAAACCTTGAGATACAAAGATTTTGTTTTAACCAAAGACAATAACAAACTACAAGGAATCATTGCATTAAATTTTTCAGACATTGGACTTGTCCCTCCAGTAAAAATGGGCGGTTTGATAAAAGTTAAAGACCAAATTGCCGTCAATTTTAGTCTATACATACAATAAACTAAACACGATAAACTCAAGAGATACAAACACCTACAAAAGGTGTTTTTTTGTTTGCACTTAATCCCGATTACAAAAAGTCGAAAACAAAATTCAAAAGCAGTTGAACGAGTTTTCGAACCGTTCATCGTAAAAGTTTTAAACCTAAAAAAAAACAATCTAGTTTAGCAAAACAAATTAACTAAATCTCTTCTTTTAACTTGATTATGAAAAAAACGGTTCTCCTCTCTTTTCTACTCTACTCTATTGCTATTCAGGCACAAAAACCCATTCATGAATTTAATTTTGATGGGAGCCTTGCAAACACAAGTAAAACTGCTTCTTTTGTAGGAAATGCCGAATTTAGTAAAGATCGTTCAGGAATAGACAAAAAAGCAATTCGATTAACAAACGAAGGATTAATAGCAAATATTGACAACTTACCGCAAACCAATGCACCAAGAACCATATCTATTTGGATCAAATTCAATGACATAACAAATTCAAACTATATATGGGGATATGGAGCAGCGGTCGGTAATCAATACTGTGGCTTAATTCATCAAGGAACAGATTCTGATGAATCATTACTTAATGTTGCGGCTTGGGGCTACAAAAATGATTTTGTGACTACATTGCCTTTGGCAAAAGGAATTTGGTACAATTATACATATGTTTATGACGGAAAAAATGCAGATATTTATAGAAATGGAGTCTTAATTGAAAACTATATGGCTCCCAATAGAAATACTTTAGGATCATTTTTTAAATTAGGAAATATAAATTCGTTGATTAGTATTAATGCGGATATAGATGAGTTGAAAATATACGATGTTGCCTTATCATATGAAGAAATAGCAAATCAATACTATACTGGTGCCGCATTAATAATTGCTGGCACTACAACTTCAACAAAAAAAGGGAGATTTTTATCAAAAACAAGTCGACTATCTCAAAAACAATTACTTTAAAATAGTAATTAAACATAATCCAAAAGTGCAAGAATAAGTTTTCAAAAATCTTACACTTTTTTTATTGGAACTAAAAATTCCCTCTCTTATCTTGACAAAATAGTTTTATTAAGGAAAACCTTTAGTAAGCTAAAAAATCCAAATACCTATGAAGCATACATTGCGGGCATAGGATAATAACCAAAGATTTACAGTGCTCTGTAAAAGTCAAAACTTTACAGAATAACTACATAACCATTAGCAATCTAAAATACTCTAATAAGAGCAATTACGAATGCCCCTTAGTTTTACTATAACTAACAAAACCCTTACTTACAAGACTTCACGTTGGTGTACAATAAATAGACACAACAAGCCAGTGGAACACCCAAACTTACTTTCTCTGAACTAGGACCTTAGTTCACCAGTAAAATGGGAGGAATAATAAAAGTAAAAGACGAGACAGAGGTGAATTTTGATTTGTTTTTTAAATAACGAATCAAATTAGCTAGTGAATTAATACCTTTGCAACTAAAACCAAAACGCCTTCGAATGCATTTTTTATCTCAAGATTTAGAGGATTACATTGAGCAACATTCAGAAAAAGAACCCGCTCATTTAGCGGCCTTGAACAAAGAAACCTACCAAAAAATTTTATTGCCCAGAATGCTAAGTGGTCATTTTCAGGGAAGAGTTTTGAGTATGCTTTCTAAACTGATTCGCCCAAAAAACATTCTTGAAATAGGGACTTACACAGGTTACTCGGCTTTGTGTTTGTGCGAAGGAATGCAAGAAAACGGACAACTACACACCATAGACATCAAAGAAGAATTGGTTGATTTTCAGCGAAAACATTTTGACAAATCGGCTTGGGGAAATCAAATTGTTCAGCATTTAGGAGAAGGAACCGATATTATTCCTACCATTGATTTGACATTTGACTTGGTTTTTATTGATGCCGATAAGGAAAACTACTTGAACTATTTTGAACTTATTGTTCCAAAAATGAATAAAGGTGGTATCATTTTATCAGACAATGTTTTGTGGAGCGGTAAAGTTGTAGAGCCTTTGCAAAAAAATGATTTGAGCACTAAAGTTTTATTGGAATACAATACTTTATTAGCCAATGACCCAAGAGTTGAAACCGTTTTGCTTCCGATTCGAGATGGATTGACGGTGAGCAGAGTGCTTTAAATCCCTACACGTCTTATCAAAATACGGTTCCTAGCCCAGATGGGAATGAAAATCCTTTTGAGTTGAACGGTATTTTTTCTTGACTAAAAAAAGCGACTGGAAGAAGCTCTTTTTTGGTCTTAGAAAAAAACAGTTTCAAACCAAAAGATTGTAATGTACAGCTGGATAATGCTCCTAATTAGTAATTGGAAAGTACTTTTTTTGAAGAATTTGATACCCTTTATAGGTTAAAAAACCAAAGGTAAAGCCGCAAAAATATCCTGTAAGAATGTCTATTGGATAGTGTAAACCTAGATAAATTCGGCTATAGGCAAAAATCAAAGGCCATAAAAAGAGTAGCCCGAAATACGGAAACTTTTTTCGCAACACCAAAAACAAGAAGGTCGCCACCGCCATAGAATTGGCCGCGTGACCAGAGAAAAAACTAAAGGAATTTCTGGATTGTACGACGCGAATCAGGCTATTGATGTCGGTATTATTGCAAGGACGCAAACGCTGCACGGTATTCTTGACCAAATTGGTTGTCTGGTCTGTAAAAGCGATTAAAACCGCAACAAAGAGTAATAAAAAGAGTGTTTGCTTGGCTCCTACTTTTTTGTAAATGATGTATAAAAGCAACAAAAATAAGGGAGTCCAATTGACTTGTTTGGTAATGAATAACCACAAACCATCGAAGGTCTCAGAACCTAAACCATTTAAAAAAACAAACAACTGAATGTCTAATGCTTCTAGCTTGTCTAACATTACATTTGTCTTTTTATTGGTCCTTCGATTTCGTTGATATCCTCAGTAGAGACAGCAGTTACAGAAGGTTTTCCTTCAACTGCGTTTGATGCATTGGTAATTTCGGAAGTAAAATTAGTTGCAAAACCAGTAATCGAATTGGCGGAATCACCTAATAGATTTTGTTTGGCTTTATCTATTTCTGAATTAATTCCTCCGGTTAAATCGGTTAATGTTTTTTGGTCCAATCCGTTAGCCTCAGCTCCTTTTTGAATTTCATTTTTAATGTCGTTTGTAGCATGTTTTAGCTGCGCCATAGCTTTCCCCATAGTACGAGCAATTTCTGGCACTTTATCAGAACCGAACAACATCAAAACGATGAACATAATAAAAATTAATTCTCCTCCTCCTATTCCAAACATAAGGTTGATTTTTTTGTTGCGACAAATATATTAATTTTAATACAGTTGCTTTTTAAATATTTCATAAAAAAGAGGCATTCTGACAATTAACCAAACGCCTATCACTGTAATACAACTTAATTGCTATTCATGTTATGCAACTACTACAATCGTCTTCCTGTATTTAGCAAATCAAAATAGGCTTTATCAATCCATTCCTGATGATCGGGATGCGCGATTTTTATCATTTCCATCGCTCTATTTTTAAGTGTTTTGCCATACAAATCTGCAATTCCGTTTTCGGTGATGATGTATTGCACATGCGAACGGGTAGAAACTACTCCAGCCCTTATTTTACAAATGATACTCTCAAAATTAAAATAGATAAACACATAAATAAAAGTTAAATATCCATAATTAATAGTAAAACTATCAATTATAATTAGATTTGTATCAAATTATGAATGTATAACTAATATTTTATTACCATGAAAAAAGTAATGTTATTTTTAATGTGTTTAGCACTCACTACTGCATCTTATGCACAAGAAAAAAAGAATAAAAAAGGTGCTGTAAAAAAAGTAGAAATTGATTCCTTAAAATGGAAGAAAGAGCATTATGTAGTAAATAGAGATTCTGCGTATGCTGATCCAAGGATAGGATTAAAAAAACTAATGGGTGGAAACAAACGTTTTATTGAAGGAAAAACAATAAAACCAAGGCAAGACATGAACATGATAAAAAGCCTTGAAAACGGTCAAGAACCTTTTGCAACAATTGTAGGATGTTCTGATTCTAGGGTTCCAAACGAAATGATTTTTGACCAAGGTCTAGGTGATTTATTCATCATTCGTACGGCTGGTCAAGTATCAGCAGCGGCATCTTACGGCAGTATGGAATTTGCAACTTTAAAATTAAAAACAAAACTTATTGTAGTACTTGGGCACACAGAATGTGGTGCAGTTGCAGCAGCAGTGGAGCGTCCCGAAGATGTACCTGGGCATATTGTAACCTTGATTAATGAAATCAAACCAGCAGTAGCTAAATGTGCTCATTTACCAGGAAACCCTATCAATAATGCAGTCCGTCAAAATGTTATTGATCAAGTAAACAACTTGCGAGATCTCGACCCAATATTACATAAAAAATATCTAAAAGGAGAAATATTAATTGTAGGAGCTGTTTATGATATACATACCGGAAAAGTAGAGTTTTTACCAGAAACTTTGCATAACTTGCCTCAGTTAAAAAAATAATCTAAATGAAAAAAATTGTTTTATCTACACTGCTGTTACTCCTGTGCAGCAGTGTATTTGCTCAAAACACAAGGCTTCAAGACAACAACCAGATTGGATGGCTTGGCTATTTTGGAACCTTTAAGATTGCAAATCAATTCAGCATTCACTCGGAATATCAATGGCGAAGAGACAATTACATCACTGATAAACAACAAGGACTACTACGAGTAGGTCTTAATTATCAAGCTAATCCCAAACTTCAGTTAAGACTTGGATATGCTTGGATTGAGACTTATCCTTACGGCGATTATGCTATTAATGCTCAAGGCAAAGATTTCACAGAGCATAGAACGTACCAAATGGCAACGCTTACTGATAAAATATCAAAATTTGAATTCTCGCATCGGTTTATGCTAGAGCAACGATTTGTAGGCAGGTATACAAACCCAGCACTTAGCGTAGAGGATGATTATTTATTCTTGAACAGATTCCGCTATATGGTAAGGGCTCAAATGCCAATAATAGGTTCCGAAATAAAAGACAAAACACCTTATGTTGCTGTATACAATGAAATTTTAATTGGTTTTGGAAAAAATGTGAATGAAAATATTTTTGATCAAAATAGAATAGGAATATTATTAGGATATAGACATAATGCTAATTTTAGAATTGAGGGTGGGTATATCAATCAAACCCTGCAACTAGGTAGGGAAATTGAACAACGGAATGTATTCCAAAACAATAATGGATTTATAGTAAACACTATAATAGGTTTTGATTTAACATCAAAAAAATAAATTACAGAGGACTGTATTTACTATAACTTATTATTTTAAAGACATAAAAAAATGTAAGCAAATAGTCTACACATCATTTTATTATGATTCTGCACCTTACCATTTCACTATTTAAACAGAAAAGCATACGTAACGGTATGCTTTTTTTGTGATCAAAACATTCAGTAAAAAATAGTACTTGTATCTTAAATTAAAGTTAAATAACCAAAAACGATAGTATTACTATTAATTATAATATACTTTTGTTTAATTAAAATCAAAATCATGAAAACATACTTTCGTTATGCCCTTGTTCTTTTGTTCACAACTAGTCTGTGGAGTCAAATTAAGTATGACAAAAATAGAGAGTTCAATGATCTTAATGACGCTTTAAAAACACCAGAACTAATCTACCGATTGAATTTGAGTAATCAAAACCTTAAACTTGATGGTGTAGACTGGTCTAAATTTGTTAATCTTGAATATTTAAGTTTAAAAAACGACCATTTGAAAGAAATTCCTAGCGGTATTACAAAAATAAAAACTTTAAAATCCATTGATTTAAGCGGTAACGACTTTGATGTTCTCCCAAGTGATTTTGCTAATTTAGAATTCCTTGAAGAAATAAAACTAAATGATGAAACAAAGATGAATTTTCCTAAAACACTTGATGTTCTGGCTAAATTGCCTATGTTAAAATCTTTATATTTAGAAAACGATCAGCTCAAAACCATTCCAAGTGAGGTTTTAAAAATGAAAAGTCTAGAAAATTTATTTTTAGGAAACAATCAAATTGAGAAAGTTCCAGTCTTAAAAAAACTAGATCATCTTAAATATTTAGACTTAAAGGACAACAAAATAAAAACTGATTTACAAGATATGAAAAATTTGAATTTTGGTATAAAAGTTAACTTTTAAAAACATCTTAAATTGAAACTAAACCCCCATTATGGACGCTATTTTATCAAATATTAGTATTGCAATCAACGAAAAATTGTTTGTAAAAAACCCGGAAACCTCCACCCTTGGTAAGAAAATTATAGAGAACAGTATTTTACTAATTGATGAAATAGGTTTTGAAAATTTTACATTCAAAAAGCTGGGAGAACGAATAGGATCTAATGAAAGTTCTATATACCGCTATTTCGAGAACAAACACAAATTATTGGTATATCTGTCTTCATGGTACTGGAGTTGGATGGAGTATCGTTTGGTCTTTTCGACCAACAATATTACTAATCCACTTGAAAAACTCATCATAGCTATACAAATAGTTACCGAGAAAATAGAAGACGACATAACTACTACTCATATTGACGAAAGTATATTAAACAAAATCATCATTCAAGAGTTTACCAAAACCTTGCACACCAAAGATGTTGACGAAGAAAACCGAGAGGGTTTCTTTTTTATTTACAAGCGAGTGATTAATAGAATTGTACAAATGGTTCACGAAGTCAATCCTGAGTATCCTTTTGCTAAAAGTTTAGTATCATCGATTATGGAAGGAGCTACGCATCAACATTTTTTAATGAATCACTTAAAAACCATCACCAATTGTAACGCTGAGGTAAGTCCATCTGATTTTTATACGCATTTAATAACGACTCTTTTAAAACAAAAATAATGACACCATTACAACGCTATTACAAATTATTGTTACTAGACAAAAAAGATGTCTACCAAATTATATTTTACGCCATTTTTGCTGGTTTAGTGAGCTTATCACTCCCATTGGGTATTCAGGCCATTATTAATTTTATACAATCTGGGCGAGTTACGGTTTCTTGGGTTGTTTTGGTGATATTTGTTGTAATCGGAGTAGCCTTAGTAGGCATTTTATCGCTAATGCAACTTCGAATCACCGAAAATTTACAGCAAAAAATCTTTGTCCGCTCTTCATTTGAATTTGCTGCACGTTTACCTAGAATCAAATTTGAAGAATTATATGATTCTTATCCTCCTGAATTAGCCAATCGTTTCTTTGACACCATGACCATTCAAAAAGGGACTTCAAAATTATTGATCGATTTTTCGGCGGCTTTGCTACAAATTTTGTTTGGTATCATCTTGCTTTCGTTCTACCATTCATATTTTATCATGCTAGGATTTCTGTTGTTGATACTATTATATCTCATCTTTAAATATTCCTACTTTATTGGGCTAGAAAATAATTTAAAAGTTTCAAAGTACAAATATAAAGTGGCTGGCTGGCTTCAAGAAATGGCCCGTAACAATTATAGTTTTAGAAAAGAACGCAACTATGATTTTGCCTTGCAAAAAAATGACAAATTTGCCAGTGAATACCTGCACTACAGAGAGTCCCTTTTTAATGTTTTAAAAAGGCAATTCAGTCATTTGATTATTTTTAAAATAATTATTACCGCTAGTTTACTTTCAATTGGTGGTTATTTGGTAATTTCTCAAGAAATGAACATTGGTCAGTTTGTCGCTGCAGAAATCATTATTTTATTAGTAATCAACTCTGTAGAAAAAATCATTTTAGGACTAGAAACTCTGTATGATGTATTGACTGCAGTAGAAAAAATAGGACTCGTAACAGACTTGACAATGGAGGAAGACACCAACTATGAAGCTAACAAATGTTTTCATGCCATTACGCTTACAACAGAAGGTTTAAGCATTCAATTTCCTGGATCGGCAAAGAAAATTTTAGACGATATTAATTTGAAAATAGACCAAGGAGAACGTGTATTTATCGAAGGAAAAAATGGCTCTGGAAAAACAACGCTGATTCGTATTTTGTCAGGTTTACTACAATCTTCAGAGGGTGCTTTGTATATTAATGATGATACGTTCAAAAAAATTAATCTTAAGCAATACCGCTCTCAAATAGGCAACATTATTCATGGTGAAACCCCTTTTGAAGGTACTATCTTGGACAACATTAACTTCAACAACCCAGATTGTTCCGATGAAGATTTGAAGTGGGCTTTGGATGGGGTACAACTTACCCCTTACATCAAGTCATTGCCAAAAGGGCTCGATACCCAAATTTTCCCTGAGGGACAACAATTATCATCATCGAATGCACAAAAAATTCTGTTGGCAAGAAGTATCATCAACAAACCAAAAGTATTGTTTTATGAAGACCCAACGGATGCCATGGACGAAAAAGTAGCCAATGAAATCATTGATTTCATTACATCAGATATAAATAAATGGACGATAATAGTTTCGTCTAAAAATCCATATTGGAAGACAAAATGCAACAGATTCCTCACTATGGAAAAAGGACAAATCATTTCGGATATAAAAAAATAAAATCATGTTAAATATTTCAGAAGGCAACAAAACCAGCTTAGAATCATTACAACGCTATAAAACCGTTAAGGATTTAAGTAATAGACCGCATTATAAAATATTGAATAGAATCATCTGGACAGTTTCGATTTTGGCGGTTATCGCACTATTTTTACCTTGGACACAAAACATTTCGGGCTCTGGAGCCGTAACTACATTAAAACCCAACCAAAGACCACAATCTATTCAGAGTGTGATTTCTGGACGAATTGAGAAATGGTACGTACAAGAAGGGGACTATGTAGAGAAAGGCGACACTATTATGTTCATTTCAGAGATTAAAGAAGATTATATGGACCCGAATTTGGTTGCCAATACCAAAAATCAAGTCAATGCCAAAAAACAGGCTTTGCAATCCTATGGGTCAAAAGTAACCACGCTTTCTTCTCAAATACAAAATATTGAAAACGAAAGAAAACTCAAATTAGAACAAGCCCAAAACAAAATCAAACAAGGTTTGTTGAAAATAAAAAGTGACTCTACAGATTTAGAAGCGGTAAAAACCCAACTCAAAATCGCCAACACACAATTTAATCGTGCATTACAATTAAACAAAGAAGGTTTAAAACCCCTAACTGACGTGGAGGAAAAAAGGCTAAAACAACAAGAAGTTGAGGCTAAAATCATTACCCAAGAAAACAAACTTTTGACTAGTAAAAATGAGTTTATCAATGCGAAAGTTGAATTAGGTAGAATAAATGCAGAATATGGCGAGAAGGTTTCGAAAGCAGAAAGCGACCAATTTACTGCATTGAGCAATCAGTTTGATACTGAGGCACAAGTAAACAAATTAGAAAACCAATATGCCAATTACAGCATCCGAAATGGAATGTATTACATCAAAGCGGTACAAAGTGGTTACATCAACCGTGCGATACAAGCGGGAATTGGTGAAACCATCAAAGAAGGAACTCCAATTGCTACCATTATGCCTGCAAAATATGACATTGCTGTAGAAACTTTTGTGAATCCTGTTGACTTGCCTTTAATCAAAAAAGGTGAAAAAATAAGGGTTTGGTTTGATGGATGGCCTACTATTGTATTCTCTGGATGGCCTGATATGTCTTATGGAACATTTGGTGGTCAAATTGTAGCGATAGAAAATTTCATAAGCGAAAACGGAAAATTCAGAGTATTGATTGCTCCAGACCCAAAAGAAGACAAATGGCCTAGTCAATTAAGAGTAGGCTCTGGCGCAGAAACTATAGCTTTGCTAAACACGGTTCCGGTATGGTTTGAAATCTGGAGAACCCTAAACGGATTCCCACCAGATTATTATAAAACAACCGCTAAACAAAAATCATCCAAAGAGAAAAAATAATGAAGCAGTTCCTACTTGTTTTCTTACTATACGGTACTTTTTTACAAGCACAAAACACTACAGCTGTTAACCCAAATAACGAATTCAGCTATAATGAGTTTTTGGGATATGTCAAAAAATACCATCCCTTAGTAAAAAATGCCGATTTAGAAATCACCCGTGCTCAAGCCAATTTGATGATGGCAAGAGGTGGATTTGACCCGAAAATTGAAGTCGATTTTGACAAAAAGCAGTTCAAAGACAAAGAGTATTATTCTATTTTGAATAGTAGTTTTAAAATTCCGACTTGGTACGGTATTGAGGTTAAAGCAGGTTTTGATAACAACGAAGGGATTTACTTGAACCCTCAAAACACGGTTCCGAATCAAGGGTTAACCTCTTTCGGGATTAGTGTTCCGTTGGGCCAAGGTCTTTTGATTAACCAACGAATGGCAGATGTTCGCAAGGCCAAAATGCAAGTACAATTGAGCCAAGCCGAAAGAAAACTTGAAGCCATTGCAGTTTTGTATGACGCCTCGATCGCGTATTTCAATTGGAAAAGAAACTATGATGAAGTTCAGTTATACAAAGTCTATCAAAAAAATGCTGACATTCGTTTCAAAGGCATCGAAACCTTAATTAAACAAGGAGACAAACCCGCGATTGACAGTATAGAAGCTGGAATTATTGTAAAAAACCGAACGCTGAGTTTAGAGGATTCTGAATTGAAATTAGCTAAAGCCAAATTGGAGCTTTCCAACTATTTGTGGTTGGACAACAGTATTCCGCTGGAACTCTCGGATGCGTTGATTCCAGAAAATAAATTGGCCACTACGATTCAGGAAACGTTACGCACGAATGATTTACAAAATCAAGATTTTTCGATAACGAATCATCCAAAAATCAATGCGCTCGAACGAAAAATAGATATGCTCAATGTAGACCGAAAACTCAAAGCTAATGCCTTATTACCCAAAATAGATTTGAGTTATTCGTATCTATCCGAACCTAGTTATATCGATAATTATCAATTTAATGATTACAAAATTGGAGTGAATTTTGCCTTTCCTTTGTTTTTGAGAAAAGAACGAGGAGGATTGAAATTGGCACAATTTAAAGTACAAGAAACGCAATATGCTTTGAGTTTAGAAAGAGTGCAATTGACCAACAAAATTACGGCTCAAAAAACAGAAATCACTTCGCTTACCAAACAACGCAATTTGATTGAGGGCTTGGTTAAAAATAATGAAACGATGCTGCAATCTGAAGAACGATTGTTCTCGTTTGGAGAAAGTTCGTTGTTCTTGATTAATACTCGTGAGAATAATTTGGTTTCGGCTCAACTGGCGTCGATTGCTTTAGAGAATCGTTTTTTGATTTCGAATTCGGAGTTGTTTAAGATTATGGCGAATCCTGATTGATTTTTTTAGGGTTTAAAAACATATAAGTCATAGAAGTTTTGAGCTAAAATTGTGGGTGTCTTTTTGAACCATATAAGGCATATAAGGGCATATAAGAGTTAACCTAAAAGCAAAAAATGCGTGTGATTTAACCGCGAAGGTCGCAAGGATTTACGCAAGGAGCGCAAAGATTAAATCAACTTACTTTTAAACATATAAGACATAGAAGTTTTGGGATAAAGTTGTGGGTGTTTTTTGAACCATATAAGAAATTGAAGGACATATAAGGTTGAGTAAAAATCCGTTAAATCTGTGTAATCCGTGGCTAAATTTAACCGCAAAGTAGTCACAAAGAAAAACTTCAATGATCTTATATGCCTTATATGGTTGAAAAAAAGTAACGCAAAGACGAAACAATTAACCGATTAAACCGTTAAACGCTTAACCTTAAAAAAGCACTATTGTTGGCTCTTTAGCCCCGATTGTAGTGGAAATCCTTTTTTTCTACCTGCTCTTTAGGTAGAAAAAAAGATTGTAGCGGAAAGCGGGAACCTTGCTGCCTGAAAATGCCTATTGTTTCGCTCCTAATTTTTTTGGTGGAATTTGTTTTGCTTCTGTAAAAAAGAAGCGATACAATTATTTTAAAAGTCGTACTTTTGCCCACTGAAAATTTAGCTGCTATGATTATTGTAAAATCAAGAGAAGAAATTGAATTGATGCGCGAAAGTGCCTTGATTGTTTCCAAAACGTTAGGAATGATTGCCTCCGAGATTAAAGAAGGAGTGACTACTTTATATTTAGACAAATTGGCCGAAGCATTCATTCGCGACCACGGTGCAGTACCCAGTTTCTTGGGATTGTACGGTTTCCCGAATTCGTTGTGTATGAGCCCAAACTCTCAGGTCGTACACGGTATCCCGAACAATAAACCGCTAGAAAGTGGAGATGTGATTTCAGTGGATTGTGGGGCTTTCAAAAATGGATTTCACGGGGATCATGCGTACTCGTTTGAGATTGGCGAAGTGGCACCTGAAACGAAAAAACTGTTACAAGTTACCAAAGAATCGTTGTATGTTGGAATTCGTGAATTCCGATTAGGAAATCGCGTGGAAGATGTTGGAAATGCGATTCAGAAATATACCGAAGCTCACGGTTATGGTGTGGTTCGTGAATTAGTAGGTCACGGTGTAGGACAGAAAATGCACGAAGATCCCGAAATGCCTAACTATGGCAAGAGAGGTCGCGGTAAACTTTTTGTAGAAGGTATGGTGGTGGCTATCGAACCGATGATCAATATGGGAACCAAAAACATCAAACAACACAAAGACGGCTGGACAATCACTACTGCCGATGGAAAACCAAGTGCTCACTTTGAACACGATGTGGCCATCATTGACGGAAAACCTGAAATTTTATCGACTTTCAAATACATTTACAAAGCATTAGGCATACAAAGCGACGAAGAAGAGGAATTTAGAAAGGTGCCTTTGGTGGTATAGATAGAAATTTCACGAAGATCCACAAAGAAATCGCAGAGATACACAAAATTTCTATCCAAATCTGGTAATAAAATGCAAGAAGAGCCATCTAAAATTTCACCTGATTTAGAATCACTTTCTTATAAAATAATAGGGCTTGCTATTGAAGTTCATAGACAATTAGGCCCCGGCCTTTTAGAGTCTGCTTACCAACAATGTTTATTTTATGAAATAAAAAAAGCAGGTTTTAAAGTTGAAAAAGAGGTAATGTTACCAATTATCTATAAAGAAATAAAAATTGATCATGGATATAGAATTGATTTATTAATCGAAGACAAATTAGTCGTGGAATTAAAAACTGTAGAAAGTTTTACATCAGTTCATTTTGCTCAGACTCTAACCTACTTAAAATTAGGACAATATCCACTGGGATTGCTAATCAATTATAATTCAAAGATTTTAAAAAATAATATAAAACGATTCATAAATACCGCTAGAGATTTTTAAAACTTTGCGAATCTCTGCGGTTTCTTTGTGAATCTCCGTGTAACAACTATGAAAAGACTTTTCAAAACCGTACTCAATACCATTCCTCGTCCATTATTAATTCGTTTGAGTTATGTGGCGCGACCAATCATTGCTTTTACCTTAAAAGGTGACAAATTTACGGACCCAATTGATGGCAAAAGCTTTAAATCGATGTTGCCTTACGGATACGAAACGCAGCGCAATAACGTGCTTTCGCCTAGCACGCTTTCGCTAGAAAGACACCGCTTGTTGTGGTTGTACCTCAACGAACAAACGGACTTTTTTACAGCGCCCAAAAAGGTCTTGCATTTTGCTCCTGAACAAGCTTTTTACAAATTGTTTCGCAAACAAAAAAACTTGGACTACACCACTACCGATTTGTTTTCGCCTTTGGCAGATGTAAAAGCAGACATTTGTAATCTCCCTTTTGAAGACAATCAATACGATGTGATTTTGTGCAACCACGTTTTGGAGCACATCCCAGACGATACCAAAGCGATGCAGGAATTGTACCGCGTGTTGAAACCGGGTGGAATGGCTATTTTACAGATTCCACAGGACTTAAATCGTGAAGTGACGTTTGCGGATGACTCGATTACCGACCAAAAAGAACGAGCGAAAATATTTGGACAATACGACCACGTGCGCATTTATGGCCGTGATTATTTTGACAAATTAAGAAGCATTGGTTTTACCGTAATTGAAGAGGATTATACCCGAAAAATTGCGCCTGAACTGGTAGAAAAATACTGTTTGGCCAAAGGCGAAATTATCCCAGTTTGTTTTAAATAAACTTTGACGAATCAGCACAAATGTCACGAATTGTTTTCGTATAATTTGAGTTAGTTTACCATCAATCAATCATTAGTAACCTTTTGGAACCCGAAAATCATTTTCAGTTTTGCTTTGATCTTAGTTTTGAAGCTAAACTCAATTACTATATCCCTACTGCCTATGTGGTTGGGCATACGGATACCATCACGTATTTAGAGAAAAAAGCAAGTCCTGATGTTCTCCAAAGTATGGGAATAATAATTCAAAATTTAGATATAAATACTCAAAAATTACTTTCGATTTGCAAGCAGCTTCAGCCCGAAGCGATTTTCAATAAATACCGAACCAAAAGCAAATCGGCTAAAAAAATTGAAGATTTACTGAAAGATGAAAAACTAAAATGGGGTATTGAACAGTTTATAAAAACAAGCTTAGCTCAATTTTATACTTTAGTAAAAGAGAACGATTTCCCGTTTTCGCTGAACTTGGGGAAAGATAAAGATTTTCGCATCAGCCGTATCGCTACTCAAAATCCATCCTTAACAACCAAACTGCATTTTGACAAACACGACAACGGGATTTCGTACACCCTACTGCTCCAAGATGCTGATACTAGGTTTTATCCCTCGAATACTAAAATTACACTTTTATTAGACGATCCCGCTTGGGTTGTTGCACATCATAAACTGTATCAACTAAAGGAGATCAATTCGAAAAAAGTCACTCCTTTTTTGACCAAAAAAGTGGTGGAAATTCCCTCGAAATTAGTGCCCGATTATTTTGAAAAGTTCATCAAAGATATTGCTAAAAAAGTAGACATCACTGCCACTGGATTTGAAGTCATTACTCGCGAAACCATACAAAATTGTACACTACAGCTAGTTCATGATTTTTTCAAAAACTGCTATTTTATTGGGCTTTTATTTGATTATGATGGATACATATTTGACAGCACTAAACCCAAAAACACACACTCAGAAATTGATCTAAAGGATTTAAACAACATCCAATTGGTACAATACAAACGAACGGAAGCTGAAATTGCTTATACCGAAACGTTATTGGATTTAGGTTTGAATAAAAACGATAATAATTTATTTGAGCTTAAGCAAAATGTAACGAATCTAGATCCGTATGCTAATATTCAGTGGGCTATCGAAAATAAAGAGAAACTAGCATCCTTAGGTTTTTCTTTAGAAAATTTAAAAATAGACGGAAAGAAAATCGATAGCAATGCCGTAACGATTGCATTCTCCAATACCATTCAAAACGACTGGTTTGACATCAAAATGATTGTGATTTGTGATGATTTTGAATTTAATTTCAGCGAGTTAATTCCGAATATCAAAAACAAAAATCGTCTGTTTGCTTTGCCCAACGGAAATTACTTTTTGATTCCGTCAGAATGGATGACTCGCTACAGTGCGATGGCAAAATTGGCTAAAATCAAAAATGGAAATCTTGCGGTGCTCAAAAGCAATTTTGCGGTTTTTGAAGACATCCCACAATTGAAACAAGCCTTGCACGTGAAGGAATCTATTCAATACCAACCTTCGCCTTTGGTTAAAGCCACGTTGCGACCGTATCAAATAGAAGGCGTACAATGGCTTTTGGAACATTACAACAACGGCTTAGGCGCTTGCTTAGCCGATGATATGGGATTGGGAAAAACATTGCAAACCTTATCCACACTGGTCTCAGTTCAAGAAAAACTAGAGGTTGAAAAAGCCGAAAACATACAACTCGATTTGTTTGGCAACGAAATCCCCCTAGCCAAAGAATACTTAAAAGCTTTGATTGTGCTTCCCTCCTCTTTGGTGTTCAACTGGTATAACGAAGCTAGAAAATTTACGCCGCATTTTCGAAGAATTCAGTATGTAGGACAAGACCGAAAACTACTGTCTAAAAAATTAGAAAAATACGACTTGATCTTTACCAGCTATGCCGTAGTGGCGAGAGATCTTTCAATTTTAGAAAAATACCAATTTCGCTATTTGATTTTGGACGAAAGTCAATACATCAAAAACAAAAATTCGAAAATTTTCAAAGCGATTAATCAACTGCAAACCACTCATAAAATCTCGTTGAGCGGAACGCCTATAGAAAATTCTTTAGACGATTTGTGGTCGCAAATGCAATTTATCAATCCAAATATCTTGGGGAGTTATGCTTTTTTTGCCGAGCATTACAAATTCCCGATTGAGAAAAAACAAGACGAAAACAGTCTCGCAGAACTCAAAACCTTAGTCAGTCCCTTTATTTTAAGACGTACCAAAGAGCAAGTTTTAAAAGACTTACCAGAACTCTCGGAGCAAGTTTTCTATTGCGAGATGGAACCCGAACAAGAGAAATTATACGAAGAAGAAAAGTCGAAAGCGAGAAATGCACTTTTAAAAACCGATGGTTCTGGCATTGACAAAATCAATATTATCAATACTTTGATGCGTTTGAGACAATTGAGCAATCACCCAAAAATGGTCGATGCCTCCTCTGAAATGGATTCTGGAAAATATATGGCAGTGACGCGATATTTAGAAACCTTGGTGCAGTCCAATCAAAAAACGATAGTCTTCAGTTCGTTTGTATCGAATTTGGAATTTTATAAAAAATGGAGCCTCGAGAACAAAATTGATTTTTGCGAACTCACTGGTGCTACCCCACAAAAAGAACGGGCTTATCAAGTTCAGAAATTCCAAGAACAAGAGCGCTCAAAATTGTTTTTCATTTCCTTAAAAGCGGGTGGCGTGGGACTCAATATTACCAAAGCTTCTTATGTTTTGTTTCTGGATCCTTGGTGGAATCCCTTTGCCGAAAAGCAAGGTATCGGTCGTGCCCATCGCATTGGACAATTGAACAAAGTAAATGTGGTCCGATTCATTACTAAAAACACAGTGGAGGAAAAAATCATTCGTTTGCAGGAAAACAAAAAACTACTTTCGGATGCGTTGCTTGATGAACAGCACATCAGCCCAGAACTTGAAGAAAATTTAGATTTTATTTTAACCTAAAAAAACATTTCAATAAATACTTATCTTTACTAGAAAATCATTTATAAAATTGAAATGAAAAAAATTTCTGTTATACTACTTTTTTTATTTTGTTCGTTGGCGGACGCCCAAGCTCTTCAAGAAATAATACCTCCTTACAACATTAAGACAGTTTCCTTTATGGACAATGGTCAAAATGTAATTCCGGTTTTTAAATTAGGGGAATCTTTTGAGCTTAACTTTGATGATTTATTTGGGAATGAAGCCAATTATTACTACGAAATCATTCATTGTGACTACAATTGGGTACCTTCGGATATTCCAAAACAAGAATACTTAAAAGGCCTTGATAACCAAAGAATTATTGATTATTCGAATTCTTTCAACTGTCTTCAACTTTATTCGCATTATCAACTTAGTATTCCGAATCAATTTACACAACTGGCTTTGAGTGGCAACTACATGATCAGAATATTGAATGAAGACAGAGACGTTGCTTTTTCTAGAAAGTTTATCATCTACGAAGACCTTGCCTCAGTTCGATTACAAATCAAAAGAGGTAGAAATTTAAGCACCATCGAAAGCAAACAAAACCTAGATTTCTCGATAACGTCTAAGAGCCTTACTTTTCAAAATCCACTGCAAAATGTCAAAGTTTTGTTGCTACAAAATCGTCAATTTAACACGGGTATCAAAAACATTCCTCCGCAATACACCATTGGTAACGAATTAATTTACAGATACGATACCGAAACTCAGTTTTGGGCAGGAAATGAATTTCGTTTTTTTGACAATAAAGAAATCAGAAATGCCGCCAATAATGTCTCCAAAATTAGTTCCAGTGGTGGTATTTATAACGGTTATTTATTTACAGACGAAGCCAGAGCAAACTTTCCTTATAGCTTTACACTAGATGCTAATGGAAATTTTGTGGTTCGAAACTTGAACGCCACCAATCAAAAAATCGAAGCCGATTATGCGTGGATTTATTTTAGTTTATCTGCTCCAAGCTTTAGAACAGACAAAGACATTTACATCACTGGAATGTTTAACAATTATGCGCTTACTCCCGAAAACAAAATGGAGTACAATGAGAAAAAAAATCTTTACGAAAAAGCCATACTCATCAAGCAAGGTTTTGCAAATTATCAATATGTTGTTGCCGATGCTAAAGGGAATTTAGATCCTGAAAACAGTATAGATGGTAATTTTTATCAAACGGAAAATGAATATGAAGTCATCGTATATTACAGAGAAAACACACAAAGATATGACCGCGTAATTGGCTTTGTAGCATTGAATTCGGTTAGTATTACCAACTAAATAAAAAAATATTTTTCAATACATTTTTTTGTAATTTTGTCATTATTAAGCACCTACTTTTCACAATATGGTTTCACAAATAACAAGAGGCATAAAAATATCGGTTTTGACTAGTTTTGAAGGGACTTATTTCAAAAACTACAAAATACATTTTGCCTTTAGTTACCAAATAACAATTGAAAATCACAGCAAAGATTCTGTTCAACTTACCTCACGCCACTGGGAAATCTATGATTCCCTCAATTACAATGAAGTAGTAGATGGTGAAGGAGTAATAGGTAAAAAACCCGTTTTGAAACCAGGAGAACAACACACCTATAGCTCTGGTTGCTTATTATCCTCGCCTTATGGTGCTATGAAAGGATATTTCAATATGATTAATTTTACTACCACTAAAAATTTCAAAGTTTTTGTGCCTAATTTTAGATTATGCGCATCATTTGCTTTGAATTAATTTGACTTTTATTCTTTGTTTTAGAGAAAAATTTTCATTTTAACTTTGTACTTTTGCATCAAATTATCGGCAATAGCCGAATCATCATTATTTTCTGTTCAATTATTTAATATAAAAAATATGCTAAAAGGATTTTTTAACGTACCCAAAGCGGTTAACGAGCCTGTAAAAGGTTACGCCCCTAACTCCCCAGAAAAAGCAGCAGTTCTTGCAGCATACAAAACCATGTGGAATTCAAAAATTGACGTTCCTTTATACATTGGTAGCGAAGAAATCAAAACGGGTAATACTAGAAATATGACCGCACCACACGATCACCAGCATGTGGTAGGGACGTATCATTTAGCCGAAAAATCGCATATTGAAAAAGCCATTGCTAGCGCTCTAGAAGCCAGAACAGCATGGGCAAATATGGCATGGGAACAACGTGCAGCTATTTTCTTGAAAGCTGCCGAATTGATTGCTGGACCATACAGAGCCAAAATCAATGCTGCAACCATGATTGCGCAATCTAAAAATATTCACCAAGCCGAAATTGATGCGTCTTGCGAGCTAATCGACTTTTTACGTTTCAACGTAGAGTTCATGACTCAAATCTATGCTGATCAACCTAAATCGACTTCTGATATGTGGAACCGATTAGAATACCGTCCGTTAGAAGGATTTGTATACGCGATCACCCCATTCAACTTTACTGCTATCGCTGCCAATCTTCCTGCAAGTGCTGCTATGATGGGTAACGTGGTAATTTGGAAACCAAGTGATAGCCAAGTATTCTCTGCAAAAATCATCATCGATGTGTTCAAAGAAGCAGGAGTTCCTGATGGCGTAATCAATGTAGTTTTTGGAGATGCATTAATGGTTACCGATACTGTTCTAGCAAGTCGCGATTTCGCAGGTGTTCACTTTACAGGCTCAACACATGTATTCAAAGACATTTGGGCAAAAATTGGAACCAACATCCACCATTACAAAACCTACCCAAGAATTGTAGGAGAAACTGGTGGTAAAGATTTCGTGGTAGCTCATCCAAGTGCTAATATAAAACAAGTAGCAACAGGAATTGTTCGTGGCGCTTTCGAGTTCCAAGGACAAAAATGTTCTGCTGCTTCAAGAGCCTATGTGCCTCAAAGTATGTGGCCAGCTTTAAAAGAACAATTGATTACAGATACCAAATCAATGAAAATGGGTTCTCCAGAAGATTTCGGAAACTTCATTACTGCAGTAATTCACGAAGGATCATTTGACAAATTAGCTAGCTATATTGATCAAGCTAAAAAAGATACTGATGCTGAAATTATTGTTGGTGGAAATTATGACAAATCAGTCGGGTATTTTATCGAACCTACCATTATCGTAACCAGTAATCCAAAGTACACCACTATGGAAACTGAATTATTCGGTCCTGTAATCACAATCTATGTTTACGAAGATGCAAATTGGGCTGAAACCTTAAAATTAGTTGACACCACTTCTGAGTACGCTTTAACAGGAGCTATATTCAGCCAAGATCGTTACGCCATCGAAGAAGCAACCGTAGCTTTACAAAATGCAGCCGGTAATTTCTACATCAATGACAAACCAACAGGCGCTGTAGTAGGTATGCAACCGTTTGGTGGAGCAAGAGCTTCGGGAACCAACGACAAAGCGGGTTCTGCCTTGAACTTATTGCGTTGGGTTTCTCCAAGAACTATCAAAGAAACTTTTGTAACGCCAGAAGATTACAGATATCCATTTTTAGGAGAATAATCTAATTTTAGATTGTATAAAAAGCCACAAATTTCAAATGAAATTTGTGGCTTTTGTTTTTTATAAATTTTAAATTGTTATTTCCAAATCGGAATCTTTACATAACTATCATTATACCATTTTACTTTTAACGGCACCTTGGCATCTTCAATAGTTTCATCACTTACCTCTTTTCCTGTTCCATAATTTAGTTGAGAAAACGGATTCTTATTGACATTGATAGCTACAAGCAAACGACTGCCTTTACTCAACTGTTTACTGACCAAATGTGTATTCGAAAAAGGAATAGATTCTATTTCATTTGGTTTCAACAAACTTCTTTTTGTAATGTCTTTGGCATAACTGGCACGACCAATAAAATAAGACAAATGAAAATAATCTCCATTTGGCATTACTTCATATAAAGTAACACCAATATCCATATCTTTTTTATTGACACTTACTTTTATTTCTCCCAAAAATGAACCATTAACTAACGTCGGCTCTTTCAAGGGCTCACTTATAAAAAAAAATCCATTAGTTGTATCGATTTCTTTTCTGATGATAGGATTAGGGTAGTAATCATTATTTTGCGTTGCTCTATCTGCAAAATCAACTTCCTGATACAGAAAATTTTGTTGAACTGGCTTTATGGCATTTAGAGCGTGAAAATCCCCTGATTTACTATCGGTCAAATACAACTTCAAGAAACTGTTGGCCATTTTATCAATAGATGAGGCCGTTCGCCACTCATTTACCCCCATTACCTGGTAGTTGATCTTGTCTTTCAGTATTTCCGGTTTTGCTCCATTCTTTAAAATATAATCAAACCATTGATAGGTAATTTTATTGGTGTTAATCAATGCATTCGAATCCACTTTATAGTCGTTCAATACAGCTTCACCTCCCCTTTGGGCACCAAAATGACCATAGGGACCAATAATTAGATAATGATTCGCTTTAGGAACATATTTATAATGCTCCCTAACATAATATAAACCTGAGTTCTGGGAGTCATTATAATAGCCGTCAATGGATAAAACAGGGATTTTTATTTGTGTAAATTCTTTTCTGTACGGTGCCATTTTCTGCCAATACTCGTCAAATGAAGGATGACTTATCCATCGCTGAAAGAGTCTGTTGGGACTGCCGTCTATGCTGTCCAGTTTTTTATAGGCTACACCTGTTTCCCACCATTTGTTTTGCATTTTTCTAAAACGTTGCCTGTCATTCCCTGCAACGGTGTCTAAATACTTGTTGTTTCCGACATAAAATGACCATTCGTAATTGGGATTTACAGAAACGTTATTTTCCATTGGCAGTCCCATTCCAGGTCTATTGGCGACATACGGCACAATGGTTTTAAGTGCAGGATGCATTTTTTTGCAAGCCGCCCATTGTGTAAATCCGTTATAGCTACCACCAAACATGCCTATGCTTCCGTTGCACCATTCTTGTTTACTTATCCAGTCTATGACATCATAAGCATCATTCCCTTCATTTTCATAAGGAAATATTTCACTTGAACTAAATCTCTTACCCCTTGTATAGGCTATAACTCCCACATAATCCTTATCTGCTGCTTCTTTTAATGTTTTAATATCTCTGCCTTTGTCCCTAACATAAATAGTATATTGAAGAATGACAGGCTTTGGAGAAGTGACTCCTTTTTTTCGTACTACTATTGCCGATATAAATGCACCGTCTCGGGTCTTAATCATTACACTATCCTGAATGTTATAAGTACTTTTTAAATCTTCTATTTTGGAAGTGTTTGTCTGTTGTGAGAACGTATTTGTAAGTATTAAAATAAGAAATACAAAATTGAAAATCGGTTTCATTGAATAGTTTATTTAAGTAGTTTTATTTAATTCTTTTTATGGCTTGAAAACAATGTTTATTTTTTCGAATCTATAACACCTGTAGTAAGGCAAGTTTCACTAAGTCTAAAAACAGTGTAGATTATATAGTTTTACGTTTCTGTATAAACATTAAAAAATTCACCATTCATTCATTTATTTAATCCCATTGAGATTTTTGAATTTAACTGATTGCCGATTTGAAACTTCTAATAGCTCTCCAGTTTTTAGTTTCACTTCCAATCTGCCTCCGATTGTTTTATTTACTTCTCGGATATATCTAATATTTACAATTTCGGTTCTGTTTATTCTAAAAAAAACACTTTCATCGAGCATCTCCTCCCATTGACGGAGAGAACGCCTTTGCAAGGCTTTTTTATCTTGAAAAAAAAGTCTAGTGTAGTTTTCGAGTGATTCAATTAAATAAATTTCATCCAATTGGATAAAAAATCGTTTCTCCCCATCTTTAATGAAAATTTTTCGGCTAGTTACCTCAGAATCATTTAAATATGACTTAAGACTTATAGCAGTTCTTATTTTTTCAATTGCTCTTGCAAATCGTTCTTCTCTTATGGGTTTCATCAGGTAGTCTAAAGCATTTACTTCAAATGCCTGCAAGGCATATTGGTTATAGGCAGTTGTAAATATTACTGCTGGCACATTATCTAAGGACTCCAATAAATCAAAACCGGATTTTTCGGGCATTTGAATATCCAAAAAAATTAAATCAGGGATTTTTGTTTTAATCAAATTATTGGCATCATCTACATTTTCGGCCTCACCTATAAAAACAAAGTCTTTATACATATTTAAAGCCCTTTTTAGTTCTTCCCTTGCTGAACGTTCATCATCTACAATTATTACTTCTATTTTTCTCATTCGACTGGAAGTAAAATAGTTGTCATAACAGTTTCGTCTTTCATCTCTGTAATTTCAAGAGAAGCATTTCCATTGAATTGTAGAGATAGTCTTTCTCTTAGGTTAGTTAACCCAATACCTGTATCTGTAATCTCTCTACTTAGTTTACCTGAATTTTGAACACTAATTTTTATAAAATGGCTTACTATCTCAACTTTTATCTTAATAAATCCGCCATTCTTTCTTTTTTCAATCCCGTGTTTTATTGCATTCTCAACCAGCGACTGAATGCTCAAAGGCAAAATTAAATGTTTTGATAAGTCGGTATTTATTTCAATTTTTATTTGTAAACGATCCTCAAATCGTATTTTTTCTAGCTCAAGATAATCTTTAACAAGGTTAATTTCGTCATTTAAGGATACTAATCTCCCAATATTACTGTTTAAGGAATTCCTTAGCAACTCAGACAATAAATCAATTGCTCTCCTAGCTGAATCCGGGTTTTCTAATACCAAAAATTTTATATTATTCAGCGAGTTAAAAAAGAAATGCGGATTAAGCTGTGCGCTCAGGTTATTAAGTTGTGCCTCTTTTATTATAATCGACAATCGAGCATTTTCCTTTACAGTTTCTATTTCAAGTCTTGAATAATGATAAAGGTGGTACGCCAATACCCAAATTGACATTAATCTTGTACCAGTGATAAAAACCTGTAAGTGTGTAGATTTAAAAAACTCTAAAAACGAAACGGGGTTGCTTCTTAAAATAAACGAACGTACCAGATAAAGTTTACCAACAATAAAAAACATATACAATAAGGAAAGAACTAAAACACTAAGTACAATTTTTTGAACTAACATTTTCAGATTTAATTTATTCCACCCATTTTTTAAAGCAAAATTTCTGTAAATATGTGTAAGTGTAATACCAATCGACACATCTAGTATTAAATCTGCCATGCCTATTTTCCAAATAAAATTACCGCTAAAAAAAGCAGAACATCCCCAATACAAAGAAGTGGTAATCCATCCTATGAATTGAATTTTCCAATACGTCGATATTCTTGTAATTATTTTCAATTCAAAAGTTATTAGTGCTGTAGTAAAGGTATTCCTCTAATACAGATTGAGCAAATAAAAATACATGAACGGAAAATAAAAGTGGATGAGTGTCATCTTTAACTAATCATGCTACTTCGATGCACAAAAAAGTCAAGTCGATAATTGGTACATCAACGACAAAGCAGGTTCTACCTTGAATTTATTGCGTTGGGTTTCTCCAAGAACTATCAAAGAAACTTTTGTAACGCCAGAAGATTACAGATATCCATTTTTAGGAGAATAAGCACACTAGCTACTTACAAAAAACCTCATAATAAATAAATATTATGAGGTTTTTTTTTGGAAACATAAAATAAGCAAAAGCTCATTACACTTTAACCGTTTTACTACTATGATTAACAAATAGTCATATTAAATTATTACAAGTTCAATTTTACAAAAAAACTAATAATTGCTTATTTTTTCTTCTTTTTTACTACTGTCTTTGTTTTTGATGCCTCAGACTTCTTAACATAAGGCTTATACAAACCGTCTTTTTCTGCTCGCATTTTAGCATTCTCTGCTCTTTCTTTGGCGTCTGGATGTGAGCTGGTGATTCTGCTTAAAAAAGAAGCATCAGCACCTTCACTCAATTTAGCCAAAATAGTAAAAGCGGATTCAACAGCATTTACATTGTATCCGTTTCTCTTCATAAAATCATAGGAATACAAATCTGCTTCAGATTCTTGCATTCTTGAATGTTTACTGTCTATAATTAAATTACCTATTTTACCTAAGTCACTACTCGTTAATGCCGCAATTTTATCAGACTGAGAAGATACTGCATCAATAAGTGCCTCTTTCTTATAGGCTGCCTTAACAGCATCTTGAGAATCATTATTGACAACATGACCAATTTCATGACCAATAACCGCCAAAACCTCGTTATCATCCATAACATCCATCAATCCTTGATAAACACGAACACTACCGTCTGCACAAGCAAAAGCATTAACCTCTTTAACCTTGTAAACTTTATAATTTAATTTAATCCCATTTTCAGTTGTATGCTTACTAAATATTTTTTTTAATCTTACGGTATATTTATCTTTAGAATCCGCTACTGGATTTTCCTTATCCATCTGATCAACAGCAGCTTTAGCCAGAGCTACCGCCTCTTCATTACTAAAACTAAATCCTTTAACAACTTTACCTACTGAACCTATAATTTTGTCATTGATTTTTTGAGCATTCGAACTCATTGAAAACATGAACAAAACTACAACAACTGAAATTACTCTGTTTTTTATCATAATTATTTTAATTTTTAAATACACTCAATAAATTATTTGCAAAAGTAACGAAATGTAAATACAAAATATGTAATGAGAAATCAAGTCAAACCATTTTACAATTAAAGTTTCAAAAAAAATAGCCAAATTTTTAGAAAATGTATTAATTCTAAACA
Organism: Flavobacterium polysaccharolyticum; assembly: GCF_038739875.1. Lineage (NCBI taxonomy): Bacteria > Pseudomonadati > Bacteroidota > Flavobacteriia > Flavobacteriales > Flavobacteriaceae > Flavobacterium > Flavobacterium polysaccharolyticum. Next base: position 250,348 of record NZ_JBCGDP010000001.1, on the reverse strand, counting down.
CACCAACTTAACCTCCCCCACTCAAACCGAGAAGAACAAAAATACTGAAAAACAAGCATTTAACACAATTAAGATAGTGATTAATTTTACACAAAAACCGTAAACTGCTATAAAAACTATTTACACCACAAACTTCAAAGGCAAGTGCACCACTTTTTTAGTTTCGAAAAATTCATCTTCAAAAATGTCGGCCAAATTATATTCTGTTGCTTTCGGAAAATCCTTTAACTCCTCGGTCAAATCACCCCCTTTTAAATACAAAATACCATTTTTCAATTCATGTTTGTGCTGCTTTTTGATCTTAGTTTTTACCCAAGAAACGAAATCTGGCATATTGGTCACCGCACGACTCACAATAAAATCAAAATCACCTTTTACATTTTCGGCACGAATTTGCTCAGCTTTTACATTCTTTAATTCCAAAGCTTCAGCAACCGCTTTGACCACTTTTATTTTTTTGGCAATAACATCAATCAAATAAAAGCGCGTTTCTGGAAACAAAATAGCCAAAGGTATTCCAGGAAAACCACCTCCAGTACCCACATCTAAAACATAAGTTCCAGGTTCAAACTTGTTTATTTTGGCAATTCCTAGCGAATGCAAAACGTGTTTAGTGTACAAAGCATCTATATCTTTTCTAGAAATAACATTTATTTTTTCATTCCAATCGTGGTACAAAAAATCCAACTTTGCAAACTGCTCTTTCTGCACATCCGTTAGATTAGGAAAATACTTTAGAATTTCATCCATGGCATTAAATTTTTAACAAAAGTACTTATTTTGGAGCGGAAATTTTTAACTCAATAATGTATATTCAAAAATTTATAATAGTTACATTTGCAATTATTTAAAAATTCCTATGAATACTACTGCACCTACTTTTTCAAAGCAAGATAATTTAAAATTTTTCAGAACACTTAACTCTCGGGTTAACAGTTACTTCAAAGAAAACAATATACAAAAAACTGGAAACTGGAAATTACATTTAAAAACAATCATCTTATTTACTGTTTTTTTAGCTCCTTATTTTATTATTCTTACGCTTGACCTTCCGTTTTGGGCTTATTTATTGCTCACAATCGTTATCGGAATTGGAATGGCCGGAGTAGGAATGAACGTAATGCACGACGGAAACCACGGTTCATATTCTACTAAAAGTTGGGTCAACAAATTTATGGGAGGATCTATTTACATCCTAGCTGGAAATGTATACAACTGGCAAGTGCAACACAATGTTTTACATCACACTTACACTAACATTCCTGGACACGACGAAGACCTAGACGCGGGAAGAATTATTCGTTTTACGAAAGAAGCCAAATGGCAAAAATTCCACCGTTTTCAACACTACTATTCTATCTTTTTGTATGGTTTATTAACCTTCAATTGGGCCATCACTACCGATTTCAAACAAATGAAAAGTTATTTGAAACGCAAATTATCGTATGGTGAACCTAAAAGCCCAAAAATCCTTTGGACAACTTTAATCATTACCAAAATGATTTATGTATCTATTTGGATTGTTTTACCTATCGTAATTGGCATCACTTGGTGGAAAGTATTGATTGGCTTTTTTGTAATGCATTATACTGCAGGACTTATTCTAAGTGTTGTTTTCCAACTAGCTCACGTGGTGGAAGAAACAACCAATCCTCTACCAAATGAAAATGGAGAAATCGAAAACACTTGGGCTATACACCAGTTGTTTACTACAACCAATTTTGCTCCAAAAAATGCCATTGTAAATTGGTATACAGGAGGATTAAACCACCAAATCGAACATCACATTTTCCCAAACATCAGTCATATTCACTACGGAAAAATTGCGAAAATTGTAAAAGAAACCGCTCAAGAATGCAACCTTCCATACTATGAATACAAAACGATGCGTAGTGCTGTAATTGCACATTTCAAACATTTAAGAGAATTGGGAATGAAACCAGAATTAGCCTAAACTTACTACAGCTAAATCCAACACGAACTAATTACTATTTACTATATAAAATGAATCCACTTTCAGACAGAATTAACAACCTTGCCACTTCGCAAACTTTAGCGATGGCAGCATTAGCAAGAGAATTAAAAGCACAAGGAAAAGATATTATCAGCTTGAGTTTGGGAGAACCAGACTTTAACACGCCTGACTTTATTAAAGAAGCCGCTAAAAAAGCGATAGATGACAACTACAGTACCTATTCTCCAGTTGATGGTTATCAAGATTTAAAAGAAGCCATTTGTAGAAAATTCAAAAGAGACAATAACTTAGAATACAAACCTTCTCAAATTGTAGTTTCTACAGGTGCAAAACAATCGTTATACAACATTGCTCAAGTAATGTTAAACGATGGTGACGAAGTTATTTTACCAGCACCTTACTGGGTTTCTTATTACGAGATTGTAAAATTATCAGGTGGTGTTCCTGTAGAAGTTCCTACTTCTGTAGAAACCGATTTCAAAATCACACCAGAACAATTAGAAGCAGCCATCACTCCTAAAACAAAAATGATGTGGTTCTCCTCACCTTGTAACCCATCAGGTTCTGTGTACAACAGAGAAGAATTGACTGCCATAGCTAAAGTTTTAGAAAAATATCCAAATATTTATGTGGTAGCGGATGAAATCTACGAGCACATTAATTTCTCTGGAACTTTTTGTAGTATTGGATCTATTCCAGGTATGTTAGAAAAAACCATTACGGTAAACGGTGTTGCAAAAGCATTTGCTATGACAGGTTACAGAATTGGATATATTGGAGCACCAGAATTTATTGCAAAAGCCTGTACAAAAATTCAAGGACAAGTAACTTCGGGAGCTAACTCTGTAGCACAAAGAGCTACTATTACCGCTGTTGATGCAGACCCAAGTGTATTGAACCATATGGTTCAGGCTTTCCACAGCCGTAGAGATTTAGTGGTTGGACTTTTAAAAGAAATCCCTGGCATCAAAATCAACGTTCCTGAAGGCGCTTTTTATGTGTTCCCTGACGTTTCTTCTTTCTTCGGAAAAACATTAAAAGGAACCGAAATTAAAGATGCTAACGACGTTTCTATGTACCTTTTGGCAGAAGCTTGTGTGGCTACTGTAACCGGTGACGCTTTTGGAAATCCTAATTGCATTCGTTTCTCTTACGCTACCAGCGAAGCTTTATTAACCGAAGCTTTAAAAAGAATCAAAGACGCTTTGGCTGGATAAACCAAAGTTCTATTTTTATAGTAAAAGCCTCAAGAATATATCCTTGAGGCTTTTTTTTGGCGTATAGCAAAAGCACATTCCCTCTTATCAAAAAAAGGATATCCTTTCGCAAGAAGGAATTAGACTAAAAAGATAATTTCCCTCTCACAACTACAGCTACTACTAAAAAGTATTCAATAAATTAGAAATCTAAAATAATTTATTAGACCTTTGCAGACTTTTTTTCGCGAACACTCGAAAAGCTAAAGTTGTAATAATGAAGAAGAAAATAGAAATACTAGCGCCCGCCAAAGATTTAATTCACGGTATGGCAGCTATCAATGCAGGTGCCGATGCCGTTTATATTGGCGCTCCTCAGTTTGGTGCCCGTTCTAATGCTCATAATTCTCTTGAAGATGTAGCTGCTTTAGTGCAATATGCCCATTTGTATTATGCTCAAGTTTTTGTGGTTATCAATACGATTTTGTACGACAACGAATTGGAAACCTGTCGCCAAATGATTTGGGAATTGTATGAAATTGGCGTTGATGCCTTAATCGTACAAGATATGGCCATTATGGAAATGGACTTACCTCCTATCGTTTTACATGCAAGTACACAAGCCAACAACCGTGACCCACACAAAATTAAATTCTTAAAAGATGCGGGAATGAAACGTGTGGTTTTGGCTCGTGAATTGAATTTACACCAAATCAAAGAAATCGCTGAAACATCAGATGTTGAACTAGAATTTTTCGTAACTGGAGCACTTTGTGTGTCGTTCAGCGGAAACTGTTATATGAGTGTGGCCAATGGAGAACGTTCTGCCAATCGTGGTTCGTGTGCCCAAAACTGTCGTTTACCCTACAATCTCATCGATGGCAATGGCGAGACTTTAATCAAAAACAGTCACTTGCTTTCGATTAAAGATTTTGATGTTTCGGACCAAATTCCAAATTTAGTGGAAGCTGGGATTTGCTCTTTCAAAATCGAAGGTCGTTTGAAAGACATCGTGTATGTAAAAAATAACGTTTCGTATTTACGTCAAAAATTAGATGCTTTCTTAGAAGGAGATGGCTATGACAAATACACCAAAGCTTCTTCTGGTACGTGCACTTATACTTTTGATTCCGCTTTGAACAAAACCTTCAACCGTGGATATACCGATTATTTTGTCAACGAAAGACATCAGTCCATTGGTTCTTGGGAAAGTCCAAAATCGAAAGGACAATACATTGGCAAACTCGTTAAAACCATTGGAAATGCCTACGAAATCGAAAACGGCGAATTCCTAAACAACGGAGATGGACTTTGCTTCATCAACGAAAACAACGAAGCCGACGGCATTTATGTGAACAAAGTTGAAAACGGCTTGGCTTATCCAAATGTGTTGAAAGAAATCAAACCAGGAACCTTCATTTATCGTAATAACGATGCGGCTTTCATCAAAGTCGTGGAACGCGAAGACAGTGCCGTTCGAAAAATCAGTACAACTTTATTGCTGACCGAAAACGAAAACGGATTTGAATTAATCGCTACAGACGAAGATGGAAATGTAAGTACGGTTCAATTGGCGCATCCAAAAGAAAGAACCAAGAACAACGAATCCATCGAAGCCACTTTCAAAACGAATTTGGCCAAAACAGGATTCACACCTTACAAAGCAGACGAAATCAATATTTTATTTTCAGAAAATTGGTTCTTACCTATTTCCAAAATCAACGAGATGAGAAGAACCGTTTACGAACAACTGTCTGAAATTCGATTGAAAAATTACCATCGCGAAGAACATCAATTAGTAAAAACAGATCATCCTTTCCCTGAAACCAAGCTGGATTTTATGTACAATGTTTCGAACAAACTAGCACGTAAATTCTACGAACGTCACGGCGTTACCGAAATTGAAAAAGCCTTTGAACTACAATGGGATCCTGGAAAATCACGTGTAATGACTACCAAATATTGCATCAAATATGAGTTGGAACGTTGTCCAAAATACCATCGAGAAAATATGGACAAAAAAGTAAAAGAACCTTTGGTATTAAAACAAGGTGAATTGGAATACAAACTCAAATTCAATTGCAAGCCCTGTGAAATGGAGATTTGGGAAAAAGACGCTGAATTCGAAATTGAAGAAGATCACTTTCATTAGAATACAAAACCGATGCTTTATTGAAAAAAGGCATCGGTTTTTTTATTAAATTTGCTTCGCCTGTTCGACTTTTTAGGGTCGGGTGGGCGTGACCACAAGGGTCGGGCTATCCGCTATATCTCTTGGGGCGAACCCCGCCCCAAGAGGATGCCGCTTCTATCCCTCACGCAAAAAAAACTTGTAATGAATTACTCAAACAAAATAAATTCTGAAGGTTTTGAGATTATTGACAATGTTTATTCAGATTTTGAAATAAACCAAATAATTTCATTTATAGACCAAAAAACATCACAAGAACAATCCATTTCAACCTTTAGAAAATCTAAAGAATTATTTGCAATTCGACAATTTCATAAAGAAATTCCCAAAGTACTACCACACATCTTCAATCAAAACTTGATCAACATAATACATGCTACTTTTGGTAAAGATTATTTTATAACAAAATCTATATACTTTGATAAACCAGAAAAGTCAAATTGGTTTGTAGCTTATCATCAAGATCTAACTATTTCAGTTGACAAAAAAATTGAAGTTGATAATTTCGAAAATTGGACTTTAAAACAAAATCAATATGCGGTTCAACCTCCAAAAGACATTCTAGAAAAAAATTTCACCATTAGAATTCATTTAGATAAAACCACCAAAGAGAATGGAGCATTAAAAGTTCTAAACAAATCACACAAAAATGGCATCGTAAGAGTTGAAAATATAGAATTTAAAAACGAAACAGAAACGATCTGCGAAGTTGAAAAAGGCGGAATAATGATCATGAAACCTTTACTTTTTCACGCATCAAATAAAACAACTAATAACGAAAGACGCAGGGTAATTCATATTGAGTTCAGTAATAAAAAATTACCAAACGAACTAGAATGGAGCGAAAAGATAAATCTGCTTAATCTGTAAAATCAACTAGTGAATAGTTCCTGTTTTTATACCTTTACTGTCTTAAAAAAAATTAAATGAAAACTAAAAACAAGATAACAAAATATGCAATTATTGGTGGATTTGTAACTTGTTCTATTTTTCCAATTTTAGTGTTTTCGAAAAGTATTTTTTGTGAATTATTAAAATTAATTGCAGATTTTGGTCAAAATGGAAATGTCTTTTTTTGGGGAGTTCTTTTTCCGTTATTTATAATTTATTTATTTTGGAATTCAAGTAAAAAAATTAATCCACCAATAAACAAAACTGAAAAATATGAATTTAGCTTTCAGTTTTCAAGTAAAATAAGTTTAAAAATAATTATTGCGCTCTTTTCAATTTATATTATTGGGATTTTTATAAATGGGATATCATACACTGTAGAATCACAGTTTTTTTATACAATTCTATTTTCATTAATTATGATTATTATAACCGCTATACTATTAATTACTCTAACTATTTTTAGTAGTTTACTAATTATCAAATTGAGTAATAACTCTCAAAATTCAATTTAAAAAAATGAAAATACTACTCCTCGGCTCTGGCGAATTAGGAAAAGAATTTGTAATCGCTGCACAACGCATTGGGCAAACTGTAATTGCAGTAGACAGTTATGAAAATGCCCCTGCTATGCAAGTAGCGCACGGTTTTGAAGTCATCAATATGCTCGATGGCGAGGCATTAGACCGCATCGTTGCCAAACATCAACCCGATTTTATCGTTCCCGAAATAGAAGCAATTCGCACCGAACGTTTTTATGATTACGAAAAACAAGGTATTACCGTAGTACCATCCGCAAAAGCAGCCAACTTTACGATGAACCGTAAAGCCATTCGTGATTTGGCCGCCAAAGAGCTAGGGCTAAAGACTGCCAACTATCGTTACGCCACCACCGCCGAAGAATTAACAAAAGCGGTAGCCGAAGTTGGTATCCCTTGTGTGGTAAAACCTTTAATGTCTTCGTCTGGAAAAGGACAATCCACCATCAAAACTTCCGATGATATTTTAAAAGCCTGGCAATACGCCGTTGAAGGTTCTCGTGGTGATGTAGTTGAAGTAATTGTAGAAGCTTTTGTCAAATTCAATTCAGAAATTACTTTATTGACCGTCACGCAAAATAATAATCCTACGCTTTTTTGTGCCCCAATTGGTCACCGACAAGAACGTGGTGATTATCAAGAAAGCTGGCAACCTGCTTTGATATCCGACAAAGATTTATACGAAGCCCAAGATATGGCCGAAAAAGTAACCGAAGCTTTGGGAGGCGCAGGACTTTTTGGAGTCGAATTTTTCTTGGCAGATGATGGTGTTTATTTCTCAGAATTATCTCCAAGACCTCACGATACTGGAATGGTAACTTTGGCAGGAACACAAAATTTTAACGAATTCGAATTGCATTTGCGTGCCATTTTGAGTTTGCCTATTTTTGAAATTACACTAGAAAAAGCAGGAGCTAGTGCCGTTATTTTAGCATCTGAAAACTCTGAAAATCCAAGTTTTACAGGAATAGAAAAAATTGCTGCTTTACCCAAAACTGATTTTAGAATCTTTGGCAAACCCACTTCAAGACCTTACCGACGCATGGGAGTAGCTTTAGTAAATGATAGTCTTGAAACATCAATTAATGTAGTAGTTGAAAAAGCCAAAAGTGCTGCGGCACTTGTTACAATACACTATGAATAGCATTGATAGCGGTCAGGCAACAACCTTACAAAAAGTACATTTAACAATACAATAGAAAGTATAAATGAATGTAGAAGAAGCCTATAAATATTGGTCAAAACAATACGATACCAACCAAAAACTAGACTTTTTTTAAATATGACTATCCGCAACTAGTACTATTTCATAGCGTAAATTAGTTTACAACTATTATAGCTTGATTCATTCTTTTCTTTGTGGCTCTGCGTCTTTGCGAGTTCAATTTCACGCAAAGGCGCAGAGACGCAAAATGAAGTAAGAACTTTGACTATTTGGTATGAGTTACCAACAGTCATGTTTTTAAAAATAAGTCTCATAATTATTTTGAAAGTCTAAAATCTGTGGGGCTTTTACCGACTTGCTTTTTAAATAATCTCGAAAAATAAGAATAATCATCGTAGCCTAGAGCGACTGCAATCTCGTTTACAGTTAAGTGTTTATCTGTCAACATGCGCTTAGCTTCTAAAATCACTCTTTGAACAATAACACTTGTCGTGGTCATTTGAAGAATTTCTTGACAAATTCGATTCAAATGTTTTAGGCTAATATGCAATTCAGACGCATAAAAAGAAGGAGCCTTTTGAGTTCTAAAGTACCTTTCTATGAGTGCTTCCAAATCTTTAATCTTCCTATTATAAAGATGTGTTTCCACAATGTGAATAGCATTGTATTTCCTTGCTATCTGAATATGAATAATATCCAGTAGATTTAAAATTACATCTTGTCGCCACTCTTTATCGTCTTTTACTTCTTCGACAATCGTCTCAAAATAAGGTAAGAGCTTTTTGGATTCAGTAGCATCAAAAAGCATTTCTGGCCGACTATTTAAGGAAGTGTAAAAAGCATAATCTTTGATTTGTTTTTGTCTAAAATACAGATTAAACATCTCCTCAGAATAAAAGATGACAAAACCGTCTATATCTTCGCTCAAACTCCAATGATGCATTTGTCCTGGCTTCAAAAAAAACACACTCCCCTTCTGAATAGTAAACGTAGAAAAATCAATTTCATGTGTCCCTGAACCTTGAGTAAAAAAAACCAACACATACGAATTATGTCTATGTGGTTCCTCTACAAAACTGTGTTTCTTTAGGTGATCTTTAAACGTATTTACATATAAATCCTTATCGATTTGAGGCGATAAAAATTTTCGTATTGGGTAAATAGGATATTTTCCCATATGCTAAAATGTCTTTTTTGTGCTATAAGTTGCGAATATAAAGAAAAGTAACCACTGAAGTAAAAATTACCTTTGAAAAAAAATTTCTATGCCACATTCTATTTATCATATCCTAAATAACGATTGCCCTCAATGCCGAAAAGGCAAAATATTTGATGAAAGAAACATTTTTTTCAACTTGCACTTTCCAAAAATGCACACCCACTGTTCGAATTGTAATTATAAATTTGAGAAAGAACCTGGATATTTCTTTGGAGCAATGTATGTAAATTATGGAATAAGTGTTGCGCAAGGCATTCTAACTTATCTCATAGCCCATTTGTTTTTCACCGAACGCTTTGACTTAAGAATGATTCCTATAATCGCAGTTATTCTCATCACTCTATCGCCTTTCAACATTCGTTTGTCAAGAATATTGTGGATTTATCTATTTAAAAATTATACTACCTAAGCCGTAATCCTTCAAAAAACTACTAACTTGCATTTATAATTTTTTTTAAAATCGAATATGAAAAAAATAGTATTTGCTCTGTTGTTAGTCATTTCTGCTAGCAGTAATGCCCAAGAAAAAAAAGAAACTCCTAAAAAGCAAATTGTAGAAGCTTCTTGTGGGCAATGCCAATTTGGTATGGAAGGAAAAGAGTGTGATTTAGCTGTTCGCATCAACGGAAAATCTTATTTCGTAGATGGTACGCATATCGACCAACACGGAGATGCTCATGCCAAAGACGGATTTTGTGCAGCCGTTAGAAAAGCTGAAGTAATTGGCGAAATCGTAGACAATCGCTTTAAGGTAACGTATTTCAAATTGTTACCCGAAATAAAATAAATGGCTTTAATTCTTCAAAATATTGCCAAACACGTGGCCTTAACCCCCGAGGAAGAGGCCTTATTTTTGTCCAAAACAACGACTCAAAAACACAAAGCCAAATCGGTTTTGTTGCACGCAGGTAGAGTGACTGATAGTACTTATTTTGTCAATTCAGGGATATTGAGAAGCTTCAATATCAACGATAACATTATCGAACATGTATTGCATTTTGCCTGCGAAGGGTGGTGGATGGGCGATATGTACAGTTACATTTCTGGAAAACCAGGCAATCTTTTTATCGAAGTCCTAGAAGATGCTGAAATAGTGACCATTACCAAAGAAAACCATCAAGAACTCTATAAAACCATCCCAAAATTGGAACGCTTTTTCAGAATACTCGCAGAGAATTCTTTAGTGACCCACCAAGAACGCTTGATGGATAATTTGAGCTTGACCGCCGAGGAACGCTATGAAAAGTTCTGCAAAAAATACCCCACTTTAATTCACAAACTCCCTCAAAAACACATCGCTTCTTATATTGGCGTAACACCTGAATTCTTTAGCAAAATGAAGAGCAGGTTATTGAAGAAGTGATCGATATCTATTTCAAAACCATGATTAGTCTCGAAGTTACTTCGTGCAAATCCCAACTAAACATTATAACAATTTAAATTTTATCTTTGTGATTTAAATTTCATGAAACATGAACTACAAAATATCATTTCAGGAAAGAGCCAAGTTAGGCATGGAGATGCTATCCAAGCAATCGTCAGTCACCTTAGAAGAAGCAAGAGCTCAAGTAGCGAGACTAAAGAAAGCAAGCAAATCAAAAGTGAAGAAGCAAGGAGCATAAAACAATTTTGCGACCAAAATAATTTTTGGACTGTAGCTATTGACATCAATACTTTTGTTTCTAGTGGTGCTGAACAAAAAGTTTATCTTCATAATGAGTTTCAGGTTTATAAACTCAACGATGCTATCTATTATTTATGATGGGAAGATTATCTCAATAATTTATTACTGAATAATTATTTTTTCCCAGACACCTCTTATCAATTAGTTGGTTTTTATGAATCCGAATCCGTTTTATATGCCGTAGTTGAGCAAGCTTTCATAAAATCAGATCAAGATACAGACTTAGAAAATGTAAAAAATTTTCTTGATGAAAATGGATTTAAAAACACCAGAAATAATGATTATTTTAATCCTGATTTAGGAATTATTCTGGAAGATTTACATGATGAAAATGTACTGACATATGAAGGTAACTTATATTTCATTGATACCGTTTTTTATATTACACCATCATTTTATCAATAGTATTTCAAAACCGAAACTCCCCCAAAACATATTGCTTCTTATATTGGCGTAACACCTGAATTCTTTAGCAAAATGAAGAGCAGGTTATTGAAGAAGTGATTCATTCTCATCATATTTTTCAAGAGCACCAATTAAAATCTGCTTCATTCTATTACGCAGACCTGTCGGCTTTAGGACCTCTAGACCTTGTCCAAAACCCAACAAAAGGCGTTCGAATTCATAATTCACAATAATCAATAAATGTATTATTATGCTACCATCGTCATTGGTTGTAATAAGGCGCTGCGTAGCATGAAGCGGTTTCGTTATCACATAAGGTGCATTGGTTTTGTCAATCCAAAGTTCAATTTTCCTGGCTTGTAATCCCGAATTTACAGTTACACCAATAATGTTTTTATAATAGTGATCAGCGTCGAATACTTCATCAATATAGGATGTTTGAAAATCATAATCAATCGCAATGATCCTGTCTAAAGCCAAATTAGTAATAGGCTGTGATTTCTTTTTCCTACCCACCAAAAACCATCTATTATTAAACTCTTTCAGTATAAAAGCATGAAAGAGAAATTCACTTTCCTCTCTAGATTTGAATGATTTGTACCGTATTTTTAAGACCACTTTCTTAATGATTGCTTGATACAATTCATCTAAAAAATGTAGTCCTTTTAAGTTTTCGTTTTTATCCAAATAGATTATGGGTTGCGTATTCGACTTCTCGGCATAAATTTTATCTTCTAACCGCTGTAAAATATCCGAAACATCATTAAACAAAGAAAAATCTTTAAACTGCTTTAGCATCGAAACCGTTTCACTCAGCACATTAATATCCGTTTCTGAAAGTGGAATATCCGTAATAGAAAAATCTTCGTCTTCGTATTTGTAAAACTTCTTATCATACACCACAATAGGTGCATTGTATCCCAATTTCTCACTCCGCATCATTTAAATATCCGCTTGAATGGTGCGCTTGCTCACTGGATTTTCTTTGCCTTCATACTCAAACAAAGCATCACTAACCGCCGCTATTAAATCCTCCAAAGTCCAAGTTCTATATCGGTTTTGCAGGCATTTATCAATAGTTTTATAACGAATTAAAGCATTTTTATTTTGAGCCATAGTTGCATTGATTTGTTTTGAGCGTGCCCCAAGGGTCGGGCTGTACACTATATCTATTGTGGCGAACCCCGCCACAATAGGATGCCGTTTCCATCCCTCACGCAATTACGTTAATAATAAAATCTCTTTTTCAATATTGGTTCTTGCTTTTTCCTCATACAAACTTCGAAAGGTTTCTGTTTGAAAAATAAATTCATTTTCCAAAAAATGTTTCAATGCTTTTACACGTCCGGGTTTGTATAAAAAATCAGGGTAAATGCGGTATTCTTTTCGTATTTGCTCAAAATAAATTTTGTAATCTTCCCACTCTTTTGACAGGATTTTCAAATCAAAATCAATCAGCCAGTTGATATCTTCTATCTCATTATGCTGATGGAGTTGTGTCGCACAAATGGCTTCAAAAACCAATTGCCTATCAAGTTTCGCATTTTCAGGTAAAATGGCTAAAGCATATTCAGCACTTTTTAGTTCATTATCTTTTTTTGAACTTAGATAAACATAATCATGATAAAAAATGCATAATAATATTTCGCTCGGAAACTGAAGTTGATCAAAATAAGTTTCATAAGCATCAATCATTTCTTTTAGATGCGTCAGATTATGATAATGCCTTGATTTTTTTGAATATGCTTTTTCCAAATCAAGCCAGTTTTGCTGAATCTCTTTTTCATTAAAACCAATATTCAAAAGCAGTTCAGAATATTTTTGTTTGAGGTTCATGATGTTTTTTCTCAAAAATAAGATTCTTTTTTAACTGCGTAAAACAATTGCGTAAAAGATTATCTTATAAATCATTAAATATGATGATTTTAATAGTAGAAAAAACTTGTATTATTGCGCGTTAATTAACCTACAAAAAAAAACATGAAAAAAATAATTGCATTTTTGATACTTACCCAATCGATTATTTCTTGTTCTAATTCAGATGATTCCGCTGATGACAATCAGATAAGCGGCGGAAAATACTATGCGGTTGGCAGTACATACGGAAAAAATAAAGACAATAATTTTACCCAGCTTGCTTCGGTTTGGATAGATGGGGAACCAACTATTCTATCAAACACAGCATCATCATCTGTGGCTAATGCTGTTACTTTCTATAACAATGACACTTATATTGTTGGAACTGAATCTTTGAATAATGGCAACGCTATACTAAAAATATGGAAAAATAATACTGCTGAAAGTTTAACAGACGGAAACCATACGGTAGAAGCAACAGACCTGACTGTAAACGAAGGAAATGTTTATATATCCGGAAATGAATTTATTGGAACCTTGAATTCTTCAATCGCAACGATCTGGAAAAACGGACAAGCCATTCGCCTAAGTGATAAAACTTCAGAGGCCAATGCTATTTATCTGTATAAAAATGATGTATATGCAACGGGTTACAAAATAATCGATGATAAAAAAACAGCAATTGTATGGAAAAATGGCGTTGAAACTGTTTTAACTTCAGAGGAAGATGATTTGGAGAGTATAGCGACAGATATTTATGTGGATGCTAATGCCATTTATGTAACCGGATATTTAAGAAATCCATTTAAATCTAAGGCTATACTTTGGAAAAATAATAGTCCTGCTACATTGTCTGATGAAAACGACTTTTCACAAGCCAATGCTTTATTTGTCCACAACACAGATGTATATGTCGTAGGTTGTCATATCGACACACATCAATATGACTTTGTTGGTAAAATTTGGAAAAACGGAACTCTTGTTAAGGAAATCAATGGAGCTAATCCTAAATCTATCATTATCAAAAACAATAAAATTTATACTGCGGGATCCGGATTAGATGAAAAAGGAATGAACGATGAAGGTACAATTTGGGAATCAAACCTTAACAATTTAGATTTTATTGCTAAATACAAATTTCCCAATAACAAAGTAAATGCGGTTTTGGTAAAATAATATCGAAATACAAAAAATTTGATTTAGTGCATATTAGTCAATTTTAGATTGAATTTAATGTTTTAAAAGCGTTCATACCGAACGCTTTTTTTTGTTTTTTAAAATAATTTATTTTACTGCGCAAAATAACTGCGTAGTACTTTTAAAATCTTTGTTCAAGAAATAAAACAAACGTTCATAGAAATAAAATAAAGAATAAAACAGGTCAAGTTTGAGTTACTTCGAAAACACTTTCCACGTACATACTTACACCATTACCTTTTTATTCAATTATTATGAGGCAGTAGCTCAGCGGTTAGAGCAGGTAGTTTTGAAATTATCCTTCAAAGGTCAATCTAAACTTACTTCGTACACTTCTAATGTCCGGGTCGTGGGTTCGAATCCCATCTGCTTCACTATTAATGGTCAATTAAAACTTACTTCGGGAAATTGGTTTTTCCGGTTCGAGTCCGGCAAGTTTTAAAATTATTATTAATAAAAAAGAGGGTCAAGATTAACTTACTTCTTTGGGGAAACCCACCAGATAAAATAGTTCATCAATTACACTCGAATTTAAGGTCAAGTGCTTCTTACTTCAAACACTCTTTTAGGTAGAACTCAGAAGCACCATTATCTAAATTTTAAAAATTAAAAAAAATGAAAACAAGAGAATTATTAAAAATCAGTTTACGTCAAAATGCTATTTTCATTCCGTCAGAAATGATTACTAATGATGTTAAAAATTTATCAGGAACAACATCGGTTTTATTAGCCAATGTTTCAAAACTCGGATTTACATTTTCTGAATCATTATTACATGCTTTAAATAATGTCAGCCCAAATTATAAAATCGAGGTTTTAGAAGTTCTAAGAGAAGTTTTAGGAACCAATAAAAACTGGACACCTTTGATAAAAGAATGGAATATTCCAACAGGAGAATCTGTTTTGGATCATATTCTAACTTATTTCTGGAATGTTTTAGGTGTCAAAAACGGAACAACTTTACAATGCGGACATATTATCCCTGATAATACTTTTCCGTTAGCAAGATATAACGGTTGCCCGTTCTGCGGAACTCCATTTGAATTTGGAAAACTGGAAAATATCGGACAAGGAAGCAAATTGAAAATACTTGAATTGTGGACAGAAAAAGATTTAAATGATTTCTATATCTCATTATTGCAATCTAAAACAGCTTTAGACGCTACTCAGGTAGATAGTTTAAAAATGGCGATGCAATATTTGTCTTTGCCAAAAACTGAAATAGCAATGAAGGAAACTTTAATGCTGGTTATCGATCTTTTGATTGAAAATGGCACTGAAGATATGGCTTCGCAGTTTTTGAAAACGCCAACAGATATCTTACGTTATTTATGGTATAAAAATACAGGAATACTTCAGATTATGGAGCCAAAAACGATTATCAAAAAAACATCAAAAAATGCATATCATTTTTACAATGTTTTAGACACAAGTGTTCCAGCAAGAATTACATCACAACAAGATTTGAAACTGAAATATTCCCGAAAAGAATGTTTGATGGTAGCAAATTGGTTAAATAATATGAATTTGGATGTAGAAGCAATGTGCGAGATCATGCATCCAAAAAGAGGAATGTGGGTTCGTTTTATCCGAGCGTTGCGTTTGGCAGAATACAGTAAAAGAAAAGGATTTGAGAAATTGAATTTTTTAATGGATGTATTCTACAACCAGGTGTATGATGTTTGGCAAAGTAAAGTGAATTCGTCAAGATTGAAATTTGATGCCGATAAGACATTTGCCTTATTGAAACAGCGTCCGGGTTTATTTGCACGTTCGTTATTTTCGAACATGCTATGGTTTGGAGCAGAGGAAACTGTTACTCATTTTGAAGAAATCATCGATAAAGTTCCGGCAAGACTGGTGTTTACATTAAACATGTATGCGCAGAATTACTTTGATGTAAACATGCAGAGAAGTGTGAAACCTTTGGGCGGAACAAACAAAAGAATTGCGCCAAATCAGTTGTTGAAGTTGTATGATGATGCTCAGTTGAATACAATGAAAACTCAAATTGAAGACCTGACTATTTTGGCGATGAAAAAACGATTTGCGTCGGTTTCAAACCCAAACAAAACGATCTATATTGATCCGCAATTGTACAATATGCCAGTTTCGATTGGTGATAGAAGCGAAACCATTCAGGATCTGCCGGTTGCTTTAATGGGAACACGTTTTCCAATCGAAGGAAATGAAGTGCGATTGTTTATGCAATGGGGTAAAGATTTGCCAGCGCAGCATTTAGATATGGATTTAAGCTGTCATATCGCGTACGAAGACCGTTCAGATATTTGTTCTTTCAGCCGATTGACAACAACGGGCTGTCAGCATAGTGGTGATATCAGAAGTATTCCGAATAAAATTGGAACGGCTGAATATATCAACATTAATATCGACCAATTGGCGAAAGCCAAGGCAAAATTTGTAACTTTTACTTGCAATGCGTACAGCAACGGAAGTATAACTCCAAATTTGGTTGTAGGTTGGATGAATAGTAAATATCCGATGAAAATTTCGGAACGAACAGGTGTTGCCTACGATCCGTCCTGTGTCGATCATCAGGTTCGTGTGACACAGAATGTTGCCAAGGGTTTGGTTTTTGGAGTGTTGGATGTAGCCAAAAGAGAAATCGTTTGGTTAGAGATGACTTTCGGAGGTCAGGTTGTTGGAGGTTTGGATTTTAAAGGAGTTCAGGCTTTATTGGCAAAATTGACCAGCAAATTGAATATTGGTAATTTATTACAGCTTAAAGCAGAAGCTCAAGGTTTAACAATCACCGAAAATGAAATGGCTGATGAGGTGTACACAGCGCAATGGGCGATGAACCCAGCGGTTGTGACGCAATTATTAGTAGATTAGTAACAAAGGTTTCACGCAGATTTTGCAGATTTAAGCAGATCTAAAAAGGATTTTTTATAAATAAATAATCTGCGCAGATCTGCTAAAATCTTTTTGAATCTGCGTGAGATAAAAAACTACGCAAAATAATTGCGCAGTAGTAATTAACCTTTGTACTATCAAAATAAAACAAACAATGAAAACACAAATAAACGGTACAGATATATTAGAATTAGGATTCCCGGAAGGAAAAATAATCGGAATAGCATTAAAAATAAACAGCAAAAGAAACGGATTCACAAGAGAAGAAATGATTGCTAATTTCAAAAACGTTTTAGCAGCACCGGAAAATTATATAGACAACGCTATTTTTAGCAAACTGGCAGTAGCATTGATCGAAAAAGCCAATGAAAAACCAGAAGATTTTATCCCTTTAAACCAAAATCCGAATACTTATACTTCTTACGGAGCCGGGCATATCGAAGAAGGTGCCAGAAAACAAATGGAAGTAGCGATGAAACTTCCTGTTACTGTTGCAGGTGCTTTAATGCCTGATGCCCATCAGGGTTACGGATTACCCATTGGCGGAGTCTTAGCCACCAAGAATGCCATTATTCCTTATGGTGTAGGAGTCGATATTGGGTGCAGAATGGCATTATCGGTCTATAATATTCCAGAGGTTTTTTATTATGAGAACGAAGCAAAATTCAAAAGAGAATTGATTGCTCATACTAAGTTTGGTGCAGGACATGGCTTTCATGGACAATACAAATCAAATCATGCAGTTTTAGAAAATGATGCTTTCAATTTGAATCCGTTTGTGAAGAATTTAAAAGATAAGGCATGGTCGCAATTGGGCTCTTCTGGTGGTGGAAACCATTTTGTGGAATTTGGAATTATCGAATTTGAACAAGACGATGTCCTTTTGAATATTCCAAAAGGAAAATATGTGGCTTTGCTAACACATTCTGGTTCACGTGGAATGGGCGCAACCATCGCAGGGCAGTATACCAAAATTGCCAAAGAAGTTTGTAAACTTCCAGAAATGGCAAAAAACTTGGCCTATTTAGACCTAAATTCCCAACTAGGTCAGGAATACTGGCTAGCGATGAATTTGGCTGGAGATTACGCTTCGGCTTGTCACGAGATTATCCATAATAAAATGGAGAGAGCTTTAGGCGCAGAAGTTTTGACAAAAGTCGAAAACCACCACAACTTTGCTTGGAAAGAAATTTGGAATGGTGAAGAAGTAATTGTGCATAGAAAAGGAGCAACACCAGCTGCAAAAGGCGTTATGGGAATTATTCCAGGAAGTATGACTGCGCCAGGATTTTTGGTGAGAGGAAAAGGCGAGAAAAATGCCATCAACTCGGCCTCACACGGTGCAGGAAGACAAATGAGCCGAACCCAAGCCATAAAAAACATCACTAAAACCGAAATGCAGTCCATTCTGAAAGATCATGGCGTAACGCTTATCGGCGCAGGTCTGGATGAAGCTCCAATGGCCTACAAAGATATCAATCAGGTGATGGCAGCGCAACAGGATTTGGTGGATGTCATAGCCAGATTTACACCTAAAATGGTCAGAATGGCGGATGATGGGAGTAGAGAAGACTAATTATTGGAAAAAGAAACAAGAAACAAGAGAATAGAGTAAAGAAAATAGACTTTAGAACTAAGTGCAGAAGTCTTTTTTCTTTCTTCTTTACTCTTTACTCTTTACTCTAAAAAAATTAAAAAAATGAATACATACATAGATATCGGAATTAATTTAACGAATAAACAATTCCAAAACGATACAGACGATATCGTACAAGACGCAATCGATGCCGATGTAACCAAAATGATACTCACTGGCACCAGCGTAAGAAACAGCGAAGAATCATCAAAAATTGCGAGGCAGTATCCGGGCGTTTTATATGCGACAGCCGGAATCCATCCGCATGATGCGCAGCATTTTGATGCACAAAGCATTTCAAAACTGCGGAATTTATTAAAACAAAAACACGTAGTTTCAGTAGGCGAATGCGGGCTCGATTTTGACCGTGATTTTTCGCCCCGAAACAAGCAGGAAGAATGCTACAAAGCCCAGCTCGAATTGGCGATTGAAGTTCAGAAACCTTTGTTTCTGCACGAAAGAGCCGCTTTTAATAGTTTTATGAATATCACTAAAGACTATTTACCGCAATTACCAAAAGCCGTTGTGCATTGTTTTACGGGAAGTCTGCAGGAAGCCAAAACGTATCTCGACAACGGATTCTATTTGGGTTTTACTGGAGCGATTTCAGACAGTAAACGTTTTGCACATTTAAAAGAAGTGATTCAATATGTTCCGCTCGACAAAATGATGATCGAAACCGATGCGCCGTTTATGCTTCCTAAAAATGTCCCGAACAGCCTCTTGAAGAAATACCACGAACGCCGTTGCGAACCTGCTTTTCTGCCGTATGTTGCGGGAACAATTGCACAGTTTAAAGGAATTCCTTTGAATAAGGTTGCCGAAGAAACGACTAAGAATGCTAAAAGTTTTTTTGGGATTTAGATGTTTTATAACAGGTTTTTAAAACCTGTTAGGTATTATTTAAAAGATTATTTGTTAGCTTTTAAATTCAGGTATTATTACTTGGTTTAAACTTTTTTGTTTATTTACATTTGAAAGCAATCATGAAAGAAAAAATACGCCAAAAATTACAAGAAATAGAACTACAGAAAAACGTAGAAATACTTTTTGCGGTAGAGTCAGGCAGTCGTGCCTGGGGATTTGCTTCGCCCGACAGCGACTATGATATCCGTTTTATATACAAGCACGAAGCGGATTATTATTTGTCACTTTGGGAAAAACCCGATGTAATAGAGTTCATGACCGAAGACGATCTCGACGGCTCAAGATGGGATTTACGGAAAGCCGTAAAGTTATTAGCAAAATCTAATGCACCTTTGCTAGAGTGGCTGTATTCGCCTGTGGTTTATTTTGAAAATGAGGAATTTGCAAATGCAATGCGTGAACTAGCAAACGACTGCTTTTCGCCCATAGCGACTTTGCATCATTATTTGGAAACTACCAAGAATTTCATGGAGGTATGTGAACAAGAAGAAGTAAAACTAAAAAGCTATTTCTATGCTTTGCGAACCGCTTTGGCTGGAAAATGGATTATAGAAAGCAACAGTTTTCCACCAGTTAATTTCATGGAATTATTGCCAATTGCACCACAAAACATACAAGAAAAAATAAAAGAATTGACGGTGATAAAAGCCAGCCAAGACGAAAAATACCTGCACCCAAAAGAGGTTTTGATAACTGATTTTTTGATGGAAACGGTAAAGTTTAATCAGGAGAATGCTAGTAAGTTGGGAAGCGGGAAGAAGATGAATGAGGAGTTGGATTTGTTTTTTAGGAGAGAAATTATTTAAAAAAAATTAGATGAGATTATTAAAAGATATTTCACATCTTGAATTTATTATTCAAGATGATTATGAACTAGATGAGATTATCCTAAAGTATGGAAGTACTGGAGATCAAATTGAAGAGCATTTAAATGGAAATGTAAAAAACAGAATAGAAATTAAAAGATTTTTTAAATGTGTTGAATATTATCAAATAGGAGAAAATGATTATGACATAACTGAATGTAATATCACAAAAGAAGCGTATTTTAAGGCCGTAGAAGAAAATTATGGCGATTTTATCTATTTGACAGGTTTAAATTATGAAGATTTTTTAGATGATTTTGATTCTCATCGGTTCGATTCTTTTTTTGAAGAGATTGTCTTAAGAGATCTTTTTATTGAAACAATTGAGTCAATTGAAAATGTAGTTTTCAATGCTATAAAAGATTCTAATGCAAAGATGATATTAAACTCATTAATTCAATATTTGTCAGATTCAATATGGTTTTTGAAGAAATTCAAAAATGATGATTTTAGTGCTAGACATGATAAATCGAATAAAATCCAAAAAGAATTATGTGGTTACTTTATTCACTATAATACTCTATTGCTAAAAGTTTTAAAATATAATTATAAATATATTTTTCCAGATTTTGTATCGATTATAGATGATATTATTTTCGAAAATATTAATATCAAAAATTTTAGAGAGATTCCACTTTTAGAAGATATTGTTAAATCTTGTGAAGAAACTCAAATTAACGAAACATTCTTTCAATGCGATGAAAATAGTAGAAATAGGCAAATTTTAAGTTTACTTAAATTTAGTAATAAATATATTGTAGCAAATCAAGAACAGGTTGGATTATCAGGTAATTTAAAAGATATTAATTCTGGAGAAGCTGACGGAATTATTAAAGATTTAAATCAAAGGACTATTTCGTATGTTGAGTTTTTTAATTTGTCATCAACTAAAATCAGTTATAAAAATCATTCTACAGCTAAAAATGTTATCACTGAGCATATAAATAAGTTAGAAAACAGATATGATATCAATCTTGGTCTTCCAATAAAATTTGTTGTAATATATTATAATGTTGGAGATAATTCCTTTGGAGTTGAATCTAATAAATATAAAGAGTTTATAGAAAAAGGTGAGTGTTTTAAATTTAAGTTGAATGAGATACATGAAATTAATATTCCATCTACCAGTGGAGTTGCAAATACTGGAATAAGAATTTTTAAAACTTTACACAATAGGGACGAAAAAAATGTTTCTTTATATCATATATTAGTAAGATTTCCTAAAAAGAAAAAAAAACTAAAGTAAACAATGACCATTCAAGATCTAAAATCCCAAAACCTCATCCTTCTTGAAGTTATTTCGGGCAGTAAAGCGTTTGGGCTAGCGACCCCAACATCAGATACCGATATCAAAGGAGTTTATTATCTGCCAAAAGAAAAATTCTTTGGTTTAGATTATATTCCACAAATAAGCAATGAAACCAATGATGAGGTGTATTACGAGATTGGTCGTTTTGTAGAATTGTTACTCAAAAACAATCCTAATATTCTCGAAATTCTGGCTTCGCCGGAAGATTGTATTTTGTACAAACATCCGTTAATGGACAATTTGAAAATAGAAGACTTTCTATCCAAATTATGCAAAGATTCTTTTGCGGGTTATGCCGTAACGCAAATCAAAAAAGCAAGAGGCTTAAACAAGAAAATCGTAAATCCGCTGCCAAAGGAAAAGAAAAGCCTTTTAGATTTTTGTTATGTTTTAGAAGATTATAAAACCGTTTCGGTATTAGAATTTATAACAGAAAAGAATTTAAAGCAAGAACAGATTGGTTTGGTCGATCTTCCCAATTCAAAAGGAATGTTTGCGATGTTTTACGATTACGGGAAAACATTGGGTTACAAAGGCATTATTCAGAAAGAAAACTCCAATGAAGTTTCGCTTTCATCGATTCCAAAAGGTGAAAAACTAATCGGTTATTTGTCCTGTAATCAAGACGGATATTCAAAATACTGCAAAGAATACACTGAATACTGGAACTGGATCAAAAAACGCAACGAAGAGCGTTACAATACCAACCAACAACACGGCAAAAATTACGACAGCAAAAACATGATGCACACGATTCGTCTTTTGCAAACGGCAGAACAAATTCTTTCGACGGGAAAATTAAATATCCGTGTTTCCAATCGTGAGGAACTTTTAGATATTAAAGTCGGAAACAGAGAATACGATGATTTACTCGAAATGGCGGATAATCTTATTGCTTCAATCGAAAAGCATTATAAAGTCTCAACTTTGCCTGAAAAGCCGGATGAAGCAAAAGTATTTCAAACTCTCATCAAAATAAGGGAAGAACTATATCAATAAATAAAAACGGCTGTCCTCAAAAAGGCAGCCGTTTTTTGTTGCGACTGCGAATATCCTTTTTTTGTTTTTTCGGCCAGTATTTTCTCAGCCGCTTTAAGACATTCTTCCGGACTTGAAAAGCTTTTGGTCTGACTGGTTCCGCTTGTGCCATTTTTACCGTAGGTTACTGTAAATTCAAGTCCTGAGGCTTCTATTTGCCAAAATTTATCTGAATTTCCGTCAATGTATTTAAGATGTTTCTTCATCCTGTTTTTATAGGGATTATATAAAAAAGTTTAGGCTTAGGATATTCTCAAAAATATAAATTATTAAAAAATATTATGTGGCGAATAAAGAAAATATTGGTTAAAAATTATGTGTATAATTTCAAAAAACAGGATTAAGAAGATTAATTTTTTAGTACATATTAATAAAATAATTACATTTGCTCCCGAAATAGAATAAAATATAAATTTATGAAACTGTCTGTAGCACATAAAAACTATAATCTGATAGGAAATTTTCCTGCGGATGGTTATGGACGTGATAGGTATTGTATAGAATTGAAGAATAAATTGTAATTTAAAATTCAATATAGAAATATAAAAGCGTCCTCATCGGGACGCTTTTTTTGTTTTACAGCATTTTGATATCGCTAAATCAGACAGAAAAGAAGACTAAAATGATAGAAAAATAATCTTTAACTAAAAATAATTAAAAAAATAATAGACCAAATGTTACATGATAAAACCAAATAGCGAAATATAATCTTGAAAAATAATCCAATGAGAGACAGTCATTTGATACAAAAAGGGATCTGCACAAGTATGCGGAAAGGGATTTTTATGGACTTTAACAAAGCTTAAGTAATTGGTAATCAGTAGAGTAATTTAAAAAATAATTTGGATAATTGATTTTTTCGACTTTATCTTTGCCGAAGAAAATCAGAACAAAGATTTTCAGATAAAAATGATTTCAAAATATAATACAACACATAAAATGATTTTTGATTTAAAAATATACAGTTTAGAACAACTACACCCGGGACACGATCTTGGATGTAACACAATACAGGTGCATGAACATGGGCAATAGGATACGTATATCTTATAAATCTTGTAAGCACCTTTAACCGGGTGCTTTTTTTATGCCCAAAAAATAATGGTTTTGTATAGCAATTGGTAGATAGTCAGCGAGTTTGCTGGAGGTTGAAGGTTCGAACCCTTCCAAAACCACTTGTTCTCTAGAAGGAACTGGCTCATTGGGGTTACTGGCTAACCTTCCCGACTGTCTCTCGGGAGAAACGGGTTCGACTCCCGTATGAGCCGCTTTTTGTGAAAAGGTTCTAAGGTTCTGAGGAACACAGGTTCAAAGTAAAATAAAACTTAGAACCTTAGAATCTTAGAGGCTTAAAAAAATGGTGTTTTTAGTTTATTTGGTAAAACGGCGGTTTGTGGATCCGCAGAACAGGGTTCGATTCCCGAAGACACCCAAAAATCTGGGAAGATAACGGTGGTTGTTTACCCGCCTTGGACGCGGGAGGTCGCAGGTTCGAATCCTGCTTCCCAGACAAAATGGAAATACGCTAAAGCTGGAGAGTTAGGGCGGTCTGAAATGAAATTTTTCATTCAGCGAAACCAAAAAAACAATAAAAATGATGAGCTAAACACCGTTGTCTTTGACTGAGTAGGTTCGAATCTTACTATTTCCACCAATTTCAGTTTTGAAATACTGAGGATTAATAAAAGCAGGAATGGCGAAATGGTAGACGCGGCAGACTTAGGATCTGTATTTTGAGAGTTCGAGTCTCTCTTCCTGTACAAAAAGAAACGTTTAATTAGAAAAGAAACAATGAAAAAGATAACCACATTATTTGCTAAAAACCCTGCTGATTTAGGAAGGGTAATTAATAAAATCAATATCGAAAATAAATGGGTTTTTGATGGAAAAGCTATTGCAACCAGAAAATTCGACGGTACGTCAGCAGCCATTATAGGCGGAGAATTGTTCAAAAGATTCGATGCCAAAAAAGGACGAACAATTCCGGAAGGAGCAATTCCGTGTCAGGAAGCCGATCCAATTTCAGGACATCACCCACACTGGCTGAAATGCGACAGATCAAAATCTGAGGATAAACATTTTTTCGAAGCTTTCGATCAATTAGAAAACAAAGTTGACGGAACATACGAATTATGCGGCCCGAAAGTACAAGGAAATCCTGAAAAGTTTGAGAAACATACTTTGGTAAAACACGGTGCAGAAATAGTAGATTCTGTAAGTCTCAATTTCGATGATTTAGAAAATTTCTTGTCGGAAAATGATATTGAAGGAATTGTTTTCCACCACATTTCAGATGAAAGAATGTGCAAATTGAGAAAAACAGATTTTGGAATTAAACGCCTGAAACTGGAAGCCGTTTAGAAGCAAAAACAAGTAACATTTAAAATTAAAAACGATGAAACAAAAATACAACCGAATTGCCCTTGTGGGTATTGAACAGGAAGAATACGATAGTATAAAAGCCCAATATTCAGGACATATTATCTGGCACCAGTCCATACCAAAAATTGTGGTTAAAGATACCGTTTTGTATATGGAAAAATCGAACGGAATTGGGATGTTGCCTGTAGATAAAGTAGTCTATTACGGAATTTACGATAATGATTTCGATTTTATTGCGGGGCTTGCGATCTGGAATGGCGATTGTTATCCAAAGGCTTCAGCAATGCTGGACTGCCGTTTTAAAATTCCTTGTCTGGTAAAAGCGTTGTCTCTTTCAAGATTCAGTGCCCCACGCGGATTTATAAGTGCAGGCACTTCTGTAAACACAACCGGAGATACGATTGCAAAATGGGGAAACTGGCATTGCGGTGAAAACAAACATCGCTTTACGGGAGAATGGGAAAGCGAATTTACCGCAACCATTGAACCTTATTATGAAGGAGAAGCCGTTCGGATTATGATGATTGGCGATACGTATTGGCAGATCAAATTAGAAGGAGACGATTGGTTAAAGTCTATTCATCCTGATAGCGCAGGTTTTATGCCTGTTGATGATGATTTGCTCGCTGATACGCTTCATATAAAAGAAGCTTTGAAAATGGATATGATCGGGAATGATTATATCCTTGCAAAAGACGGTTCCAAATATTTATTAGAAGTCAATCACATTCCGAACATAACCCGATTTGAAGAGGTTAGACAAGTCTATTTATCGACTGTAATAGAATGGATTAACTAAAAGTTTTTACACTGCGCAAAATTACTGCGCAGTGTAATTTGAATATTTGTTCAGGAAATAAAACAAGTTCTTTTATAAAATGAAATACATCAAAGCTTCGGCCTTGATTAAAAATATCAAACAAGCCCAGTTGCGTGTTTCTGTATAGCACCATTGTAGGGAACTTTCCGCGAAAGCGAATTATGTTTTTCTATGCAGCTTGGTTTGGAGGTTTTCGTATGGTTTTCCAAAAAACTATTCGACACAAGGGATCTAAGGGTTGTGGGTTCGAATCCCACTCGTAGTAATGCGGTAGTTCAAACAGGATAGAACATTAGAGTGTTTATGTAGGTTCGAGTCCTGCACCGAATACGTTTCGGTTAGACAAATTGGTATGTCAACAGACTGAAAATCTGTAAACAGTAGAGACCATCACTCTTAAAAAGATGACCAGAAAAAAAGCTGATTTGTCTTTGTCAGTGAAACTAAGGTTTTAGAATCTAAAATTTCACACTCATGATAAAGCCAGTGCGAAAAGTACTGTTTTTTGAAATACTTGTTTTCTTCTCGATTTGATTGTGAAGATGATTTGGGGATCGTCGCTACAAAATACGATTGAAAACAATTCAAGTAAACAAATTACAGACTCTTCATCCGTTTTTTCGGAGGAGAAAGGCAAAGAGGTTTTTTTATTAAAAAGTTAGATGTTAGAAGTAAAAAGTTAAAAGTAAAAATATAAATGAAGTTTTCAACTGTTTCAAAACCTGAAACTTGAAACTTGAAACAAAAATATTATGATTAAAAGAATTAAAATCGAAGGTTACCAAGTAGGTTTGGTTTTAGAAAACAGAAAATTAGTAAAAGTAGTAGAAGAGGGTTTACACTGGATTTTTGGAGACAAAAATGTGTTGATCTATGATATGAATGCCGTTTTTCAGGCTCCGTTTGAGTTGAGTGTTTTGTTGCAGAATGAAGTTCTGGCCTCAATGCTAGAAGTTGTTGAGATAGGTGATAACGAGATCGTTTTGCAATTCGTAAACGGAAACTTTAAAGGTGTTTTAACTCCTGGAAGACACGCTTTCTGGAAAGGAATTGTAAAAAATGAGTTTACAAAAGCAGATCTTTCTAAAATTGAAATCACTGAAAATGTTCCAGTAAACTTATTAGAAAGTAATCAGTTAAGATATTTTACAAGAAAATTTATTGTAGCAAGCAACGACAAAGCTTTGTTGTTTGTAAACGGGAATTTTGTAAAAGAATTAAAATCCGGAACGCATTATTTTTGGAATAACGCTATTACAATAGAAGTTAAAACGATTGATATGAGACAACAGCAAGTTGAAATCTCAGGTCAGGAATTGTTGACTAAAGATAAAGCAGGATTGAGAATCAACTTTTTTGTGAGATATCAGGTTGTTGATATTATGAAGGCTTTGATTGAAAACAAAGATTTTGAGAAACAATTGTATGTTGTGATGCAACTGGCTTTGAGAGCTTTTGTTGGAAGTCTGACTCTCGACGAATTATTGAGTAAAAAAGATACTATTGCCGAAGAGATTTTAAAAGAAGCAGCTTCTAAAATTGAAAACTTAGGTTTAAAAATTTCTGATGCAGGAATTAGAGATGTTATCCTGCCAGGTGATATGAAAGAAATCATGAATCAGGTTTTGGTTGCTGAAAAGAAAGCGCAGGCAAATAGTATCATGAGAAGAGAAGAAACAGCTGCAACAAGAAGTTTACTTAATACAGCAAAACTGATGGAAGAAAACGAAATGTTGTGGAAGCTGAAAGAGATGGAATACGTTGAAAAAATCGCGGATAAAATTGGAGAAATTACAATTTCCGGAAGCGGAAACGTAATCGGTCAATTGAAGGAAATCTTCGTGAAATAAAGAAAAACCATCAACGGGAATGCTGATGGTTTTAGTTTGAAAATTTAAATTAGAAATGAATCAAAAAATATTTTTTACGTCTGATCATCACTTTGGTCATACGAATATAATCCGGTTTAGTGAGCGTCCTTTTGCTACCGTTGAAGAAATGGATGCGGAGCTCATTAGGCGATGGAATGAAAAGGTAAGTCCGCGAGATATTGTCTATCATTTAGGTGATATTTCGCTCGCAAGACCTGAACGGACAAAAGAAATTTTAGATCAATTGAATGGATCTATTTTTCTTGTAAAGGGAAATCATGATAAATCGGCATTAAGCTATGCGAAACGATTTGAGTGGATTAAAGATTATTATGAATTAAGTGTTGAAGATGCAGAAGGATCAAACGGAAGACAGAAAATAATCTTGTTTCACTACGCCATGAAAGTCTGGAGAAGTTCTTTTAGAGGAACATGGCACTTGTACGGTCACTCACACGGTCATTTGTTTGATGATGAAACATCCCGTTCGTTTGATGTTGGTGTAGACTGCCACAATTACGAACCTCTTTCTTATGAAGAAGTAAAAGTTCTCATTATGAAGAAAAATTGGAAAGCTCC
The DNA here is from genome assembly GCF_038739875.1 of Flavobacterium polysaccharolyticum. Classification (NCBI taxonomy): domain Bacteria; kingdom Pseudomonadati; phylum Bacteroidota; class Flavobacteriia; order Flavobacteriales; family Flavobacteriaceae; genus Flavobacterium; species Flavobacterium polysaccharolyticum. The sequence goes on along the minus strand of NZ_JBCGDP010000001.1, from coordinate 221,724 downwards.
TTTTGGAGACAGAGAACTATAAAATATTTAAAAATTAGAAAAAATGAAAACTACAGATAAAATTATTATTATCGATTTAGAAGCCACATGTTGGCAAAGCACGGTACCGCAGGGGCAGGAAAATGAAATTATTGAAATTGGATTAGCAGTTCTGGATTCAGAAACAGGTGAGATAACTAAAAGCCAAGGTATCTTGATTAAACCTCAGCGTTCAGCTGTAAGTCCGTTTTGTACAGAACTGACCACTATTACTCAGGATCTGCTGGATAAAAACGGAGTGAGTTTCGAGGAAGCAATCGAGAAATTGACAGATGAATATCAGCCAGATTTATATACTTGGGCAAGTTACGGTCAATACGATCTGAATATGCTTAAAAAACAATGTAAATCGTTTGGAGTACTTTATCCTATGGGTAATGACCATATTAATGTAAAAGTATTGTTTGCAGAAAAATTTGGACTGCAAAAACCAACTGGCATGAACGGAGCTTTGCACTTGTTGGAAATCCCGCTGGAAGGAACGCATCACCGCGGAATTGATGATGCAAAAAATATTGCCAAAATCTTAAATTGGTGTTTAAAGAATTAGATTTTTTTGTTGACCGCTATCAATTGATAGTTTTAGAAGGGGACTGCAAATATTTACATTTGCGGTTCCTCTTTAATATAAATAAAGCTGATTTTAATACTTTTCAGTATACAAATAATATTTTAAGAAAGTTCTGGTTTAATGATATATTTGTGAACAGGAGTTTTAATTAAAGATAGCTATTGATACTTTTCGAAATAATTAACCTGGGAAAAATAATTACAATATAAGAGAGATGGATAAAACCAAGACCTCATTTTTAGATACCATTTATCATCTCAGAACCATTGAGCAGGTTATTCTGTATGATAAATTAATTACTATTTCTAAAGAAGAAGAAACTGATACCGTTTCATTTCTGGAAGCAGAATATGAAAGGGAAATTTTAGAATATCCTGGGACTGTTCCGGCTTTTAATCAAGAGGCCGCTTTGTGGGCAGCCAAAACGGTATATTTAGCAGCACAACTATTATTGAACAGAGCCCATAAAATAAGTGATTTGGAGTTGCTTTTGCATGAATGTAGAGAAAAACATGATGCTTCTGCAATCATTTCAGCTGATATATGCCTGCGATTTTTACCACAGATTGTTGCTGAAATGAAAAGAATAGATCCTGAAGATTTAGTGATTCCTATTTTAGAAAAGCATTTAATACAGTTTCATTATTCAGCTATCGGATTTGAGATCGATACAGAAAAGATGAACTACGATATTGTTTCGGTAGATGACTGTTTGCGACAGCTTTATATTGACCGAATCGTGCATAGAAAAGCAGTAAAATTTGCTCAATCTGATTTCATCAAAAAGCAATTAGAAATAGGATTTGGAGATTATAAAAAAATATTTTGGGCACAACTTTAAGCAGATAATTGAATTAAGTAAAAAAATAGAAAGAAAAGAATGAATGCTACCGATAAATTAAATACTGTTTTAAAGCATATAAAGGAGACTTTTGTTGGAAAAAATGAAATTATTGATCTGCTTGGAATTGGTTTACTGGCCAGAGAAAATGCCTTTTTGTTAGGACCTCCGGGAACGGCAAAAAGTGCGATCATCAGATCATTGTCTAAAGGAATTGAAGGAGATAAAAACTTCGAATATCTATTAACCCGATTTACAGAACCAAATGAAATTTTTGGACCTTTTGATATTCGTAAACTTAAAGAAGGTGAATTGATAACAAACACAGAGGGAATGATGCCAGAAGCTTCAATGGTTTTCCTTGATGAAATTTTTAATGCGAATTCGGCAATTTTGAACAGTTTACTAATGGCACTTAACGAAAAGATATTTCGTCGCGGTAAAGAAACTAAAAAACTTCCGGCACTTATGTTTGTTGGCGCAAGTAATGTTTTGCCAGAAGATGAATCTCTAAATGCATTATTAGACCGTTTTTTAATTCGAATAAAATGTGACTATGTAGAACCGGATTTATTGCAGCAAGTATTATTGGCAGGATGGAAATTAGAAAGTGGGGATTCAAAAGAAAGATCAACAATTTCGGCCGATGAGGTTCGTGAACTGCAGCAGCTTTGCCGTAAAGTAGATTTGACTGCGATACGAAATGAATATGTTGACATAATTCACAGCCTTAGAAATACGGGTATTAAAGTATCAGACAGACGTGCCGTAAAACTTCAGAATCTTATCGCTGCCAGCGCATTAATGTGTGGCAGAAATGAAGCAATTGTGTCTGATTTTTGGGTTCTAAAATATATCTGGGACAATGAAGAACAAATTGAAATATTAGAAGGAATAATTAATAAAATTATAGAGAAAGATAATTCTGAATCAGCTCACCCACAGGCTTTATACAATAAAACACCAGATGCCGAAAGCGTGATAAAAGAAGTGAATTATCTGACCGAAAAATGGCAGGATGAGAATCTTTCGTTTGAAGAACAAAACGTTATTAAAGATAAACTACGATACATTCAGACCCGTTGCGACTGGATTAAAGATTCAGAACAGAAAAAGTATATTCAGGATCATATAGAATCTTTGTGGCAGAAAATTCTACAAACTATTTAATAATATGTATTTTTTAGAAATTAAAAAAGAACACAAAGATTTTTTGGGAGCAATCAGGCATTGGGACAATCTTAAAGTAGCTTTTGAAACGGATACAATCTGGATAAAAGATTTTTCGGCTGAACAGATAATCTCAACTGAGCTTCTTCAGATTCCATATACAAAACTCTATGAGCTAAAGGACAATTTACTGTTTGAAAAAGGAAAACTTTTACCAGTAAAGAAACTTTCTTCAGGATTATTATGGGCACCCATTTTGAGAGCTTTACCAGTTTCTCTTCCAATGTTTAATCATAACTTTTTTGGTATTGATCAAAAAATAAAAATGGTTTTAAAGCCTTCAGAAAATGTAAAAGAAGCCTATGCTTTATTGGCAGATTACGAGGAAGTGAAGTCATACATTTTAACGGCACCAAAATATAGGCTGGAACTATTGCGCTGGGTTGTTATCGATAAAAAAGTATTGATTATTGGAACACCTTTGTTGCCTTTAAAGGGCATTACCTATTGGTTTGAGAATGACTTTTTAATTCCTTCTGGATATGATTTTGAATGGAATGTATTAGCAAAAACGCTGCAGGAAAAAATAAATCCTTCGGCAGAAGATCTGGTGCTTTGGAACACCGATAATACGTATTCAAAAATACCAATTAAAAATATAAAACCGCTTTCAATAAGCTCTTTTCGTTTAACTTTTTCATAAAAAAAATGGAATTTCAAAAATACTTTCAATCATACGAGGACTATTTCTGGGAATGGGACAATCAGATATTTTCTGCAGATAGTGTATTTGAATCTATAGCTATTCCGAATGGGCAAACAATTGGCTACGAAAAATTTGTCTTCGAAATTTTAGAATACCTTTCAGAAGACAGTATTCCGCCATTTGGGACTTTACTATTGGCACTTATAGCCACGAATCCGGAAAGTGAAAATGCCATTGAAATGATTCATAATTTGGTAAAAAGTAAGAATATAGTAACTGCTTTTCCACAATCTCAGTCTTTTAGAATTGGAGCAGGTATTGATTTTTTGAAATTACTTTCTCATTTGCCGAATGAATATAAAGCTGGCGAAAAAAGAATGAATTTGTTTCAGACTATTTTTCACGAGTGTCATAACAGAATTTCAGCAGAAAAAGCAAAAAAAATTCTTGAAGAATATAAAAACCATAGACATCATTTAGTACGATCATCTGTTAAAGACGAATTTAATGAGGCAAATTTCAGAAAAGATTTCAGAACACTTGCATTACTAAAAGTTAAGTTTCCAACAGTTCAATCCGTTATAAATGCAATGGAGAGTGTTCCGCATCAGGATTTAAATGAGAAATTAAATGAGGAAGTTTTGGAAGAAAAAAATCTATCTGATAAAATGACTGATTTTGTCGATCAGCTTATTCAGGAAGATAAAACATTTTATGTAGGAAGTCTTATTAAACGACTTTGGTCCGGATTAAATATTCCGCTTCATCACAATCATCCAAGTGAACAGCCTTTGGGAGGGATTTCAGATTTAACCAATAAAGGTGACTTTGATAAACTCGTAATTTCTGAGTTTGCTTATGATGACGATGTTTTTATGTCCAGAATTGCTAATAATGAAGCGTTGTATATTCAGCGTGAAGTACCACCGGAAGCAGATAAATTTAAGCGTATTTTATTAATCGATAATACATTAAAAAACTGGGGGAATCCTAAAATTTTGGCTTTTGCTTCGGCTATTGCCATTGCCAGACATCCTAAAACAGATATTGAATGTCAGGTTTATGTGGTTGGAGAAGATTTCAAAGAAATTGCTGTTACAAACGTCAATGAAGTTATAAATTCCTTAAGCGAGCTTAGCGGTAAACTAGATTGCTCAGCTGGATTAGATTCGTTTTTTCTGGAGAATAAAATCAATAGCAAGAACCAGGAAGTTTTTATTTTTTCCTCAGAAGAAAGTCTAAAACTAATTCCGATGCAAAGAGCCATGAATACTTATTTTGATGATATTAAATACGTTTTTGCAATTGGCATGGAAAATATTAATGTCTATAAAAATCAGAATAAAGGAAGGAAAATACTCCAACAAATTGTATTGCCTTTAGATGAATTATGGATAAGAAATCATAATGAACAAAAAGAGAAAGCAAAAAAAATAGCAGATGAAAGTATATCTCTCCTTTATCCGGTTGAGCGGTCTTATCAAAATATATTCTCTTACGAAAATGAGTTTTATATGTACATAAACGGCAGTTTGTTTGCGTTTTCAAATGATAGATTTGATAAGGGATTCGTGAAAATAGCATCAAACCTTCCGTTTAAAAATGGCAATTTTGCCTTGAAAACCAGTAGTAAAGGAGAGAAAATACTTTGGTATCATTATTATGATCTGATACACTATGCCAGTACCATAAATCTTAGTACTAAAGAATTAAAAAACTATAAAGATTTTAACCAAAAAATCAATCAAAAGGTACTTAAAGTGTTTGAATACAATAATGATTTTTATTTTGGTGGTGGTGTCATCGATCTTTTGCCGGATTTTTACCAGATTGCTAACGACTTTAGTCTAACAGTAATGAGAAACGAAAAAGTAAGGCAGGCTTTTAATAATAATCTCGAAGAAAAAGATGCATTTATCAGTAATTACAAGTCGAGTAAAGTTAAATACACTGTAATAAAAAGATTAAACAATGTTGTGATAGACAAAGATGTTTTAAAGATAAATGATTGTCATTTTAGAAATTTAAAATTTGTAAAGGATCAATTTTCATTTAAGTCGGAAGCTGATGTTGTATTTAAAGAAAGTGTCAGTCTTATTTTAAAAAACAAAGGGGTATCACCTTTGGCAGTTGTAAAAACAATAAAAGAAAATACGGATAAAACTTTAAAAGAGGCTAAAGAAATTGTCGATGAACGATTTAGTGTTATTTTGAAAGACGTAACAAAAAGTGCTGCTGAAAATCTGAAAAAAGAAATCGAAAAAAACGGAGCTGTGTGTTATGTAGAATCCCAATATTTCGAGTCTGAGGATGGCAGTAAAATTACCAATCAGGATGGAATTCTGGTTTTTGAAAGCAGCGACAAACGTATAGACAAGTTTTACGTTCCTTTTGTTCTAAACATACAGACAGCTATGGCTTCAGTAGATGAATTTGCAGGGAATCAATATTTTATTTCACCTGAACATGGACAAAATGTAACAACAGGTGACAGATTTATGGAAAAATATTTTAAACCATTTATTTTGAATATCGTACATCATGGAGCTTAAACTAAAGATAAATTCGAAAAACACATTTCCAAAAGGAGGCATTTTTATTAAAAGTACCTCAGCGGAAGTGTGGCTTCATGAAATTCAAAATATTGGGTTAACACTTGATTCTATTAAAGTTTTTCCTATTCCAGGTGTACGTGCAAATGAATTATTTGGCTGTTTGATAGTTTTTAATCAGAACAAAAGTAAAATTGCAGACATCGGCAAAAACAATTTTTACCAATTAGCAGAAAATAAATTGTTTATTCCTGAAAATACATTGGTTACACCTGAATTAACAGAAGAAGAATGGCATAAGTTGTTTTCGGAAGAATATCATTTCTTACATCCGGAAATTGGTTTGGTTGAATTGAAAGAAGAAGTTAACTGGTTAGATTTACTTCATTTACCGAATCTAAAACAAATCGAAATAACGGAACCTTCAAAAACTGTTTTGATTCCGCAATTTATTACTTCGATGCGAATTGAGGTGGATCAGGAAAAGATTTTAGAAGGCATTGAAAATCCGGTTTCAGAAGAAGAAATGATTGAAAAATTGCCTTTTAACATGAAGAAACTGTTGAATGGCAACAACCGGGAAATGGATAAATTTCTGGCTTATTTAGAGAAAAATCCTGAAATGGCAATGAAGTTAGCAATTCCATTGGATACACTTGGAACCGGAAGAGGTGGTAATGGAGGTAGTTTTTCTTTTAATACCGGAATTGGCGGGCTGTTTAATTTTTCCTGGATACACCGATTTCTTGCCAATCTTTCTTCGGGAGATAGCTCTACTGGTTTTTTTAGATATGGTTTTGTTTTACTGTTTGTGGTTTTGGCCAGAAGTTGTAAAGGTTCTGAATTGAAATCAAGTTTACCATCTATCCTGGTTTTTATTGGAATCGTAATTTTTGTGATTTTTATGATTTCGTTGTGGGCAGGATCGCAATCAGGTTCTTCAGGTTCTTCAGGCGGAGGTGCATTTTTAATTGATTCGAACAGGTTTAGTACCTTGCAAAGCAGATATGAGAAACTGGCAGAAGATTATATTGCCAGAGAACAATTCGAAAAAGCTTCTCATATTTATTTAAAGCTTTTAAAAAACAATCATAAAGCGGCATCGGCTTTAGAGAATGGTAAATTATACCGTGAAGCGGGAGCGGTTTATTTGAAGTATCTTCAAAATAAAACCAAAGCGGCAGAATGTTATGAAAAAGGACACGCTTATAAAGAGGCAATCGGACTTTACAAAGAACTAAATGAAGATGAAAAAGTGGGAGATTTGTATGCGATTCTAAATAATAAATCAGAAGCAGATAAGTATTTTAATAAAGTAATAGAAAATTATAAAACGAATTTTCAATACTTAAAAGCATCTTTAGTTTATAAAAATAAAATTGGAGATATTACAAATGCTCAGGAATTACTTTTAGAGGGTTGGAAAACGAATAAAGATGCCGGAAAATGCCTGAATAATTATTTTGCAAACTGTAAGTCGGCTGAAGAGTTATCCACTGCTATAACAAATATTTATACAAGTGAAGTGTCTTCAGTAAATGCCCCGGTATTTCTTCATTTGTTGAAACACGAATTTACAAAACATGATGAGCTTGAAGAAATGATCAGAAATATAGCGTATGAAATCGCTGCTGAAAGAATTAATGGAAGTCCCGAAATTGCCTCAGAATTAGTACATTTTAATAAAAACAATAAATCATTGTTAAAAGATGTAATGAAATATAAACTTAAGGTAAAAAATAAAGGGTAATTTCTATGTGTTGTAATTATAAGAAAACGAGGCTGTCCGAAAAGTAAGGACAGCTTTTTTTTGCTGTTTTTAATCTAAAATAGCATCTTAGAGTTGCACAAAAAACGCGCAATAGCTAAAGTAATATTTAAATCGCAATCGATCAATACTCCGGAACTTTTTCCGATAAATATTTTTGATAAAATTTCAGAAAATCACCCTGTTCGCTTAGTGGACAAGGTCGTCAATTTATTGGATATAAGCCATATACTTAAAAAATATAAAGGAGGCGGTACCTCTGCCTATCATCCCAGAATGATGCTTAAAGTTTTGTTTTACAGTTATTTGAACAACACTTACTCTTGTCGAAAAATAGCAAAAGCACTCACCGAGAACATTCATTTTATGTTTATTTCAGGCTACTCAACCCCTGATTTTAGAACCATCAACGATTTTAAAGGAAAGATTTTAAAAGAGAACATCAAAGATTTATTTGCCGAGGTAGTCAAAATGCTTGTGGAAATGGGCTATGTCAGTCTGGATATCCAATACATCGACGGAACAAAAATAGAAGCCAAATCCAACAAATACACCTTTGTCTGGCGGGGTTCTATAGAAAAATATAAAGAAAAACTCGAAGTAAAAATCAACAGTTTTATCCGATAATCAAGAAGTTAACAAGGAAGAATTACCAAAAAAAATAAACTCGGAAGAGCTGAAAAAAAAATTGGCTGAGCTAAATAAAAAGCTCAAGGAGCCTAACAAAAAAACAGCCAAAGAGCTTCAAAAGCTTCAGGAAGAACACCTGCCAAAGCTCGAAAAATACGAAAAAGATTTAGTGATTTTAGGCAATAGAAACTCCTACAGTAAGACAGATCCTGACGCTACCTTTATGAGAAATCGAAGATTCACGAATATCAAAAAAACAAATAATATTAATGAGTAATGAAGGAAGACCATATGAAAAACGGACAGTTAAAACCTGCATACAACCCTCAGATATCCACAGAAAATCAATTCATTACCAACGTAACCATTCATCAAACACCTAACGACGCTACGACTTTAAAATCCCATCTGGAGGAATTTAAAAAAAGGTACCAAGACAAAGCAAAACAGTGGTGGCCGATGCTGGTTATGGAAGCGAATAAAACTACGAAATGCTTGAAAATAAAGACATAACAGCCTATGTAAAGTATAATTATTTTCACAAAGAGCAGAAGAAAAAAATGAAGGACAACCCGTTTCTTGTCCAGAATTTGTTCTACAATATACAGCAGGATTTTTACGTATGCCCAATGGGGCAAAAGATGGAAAACATTGGCAGTGGAAAACGGACATCGGCCAACGGATACGAATCACAAGTATCTTATTATCAAGTAAAAAGATGTGATGAATGCCCACTTAGAAGTTTATGTCATCAAGCCAAAGGAAACAGGACAATAGAGGTAAACCACCGTCTGAACCAATTAAGGGCTCAGGCCAAAGAGCTGCTCATGAGCGAAAAAGGACTCGAGCATCGAAGTAAACGCCCAATAGAAGTTGAAGCCGTCTTTGGACAGCTAAAAAGTAATAATAAATTTAATCGATTTACCTTTAAAGGCTTAGATAAAGCAGAAATGGAATTTCTATTGATGGCTATCGGATACAATTTTCGAAAAATGGCGACAAATAACAATAAAAAGCACAAGACTCATATAGAATTTTCTGTGCGAGTTCGAAATAGACTTATAGAAGTCGAAATTTACCTTTTTAAAACCCTAACAGAATATTTTTTCATAAATCAACCAACGCAAAACCAATCCGTAAATTTGCTGCATAAAAAAGGCTGCCCTTTTCGGACAGCCTCTTTTAAGTAATAAATATATCGTTTTATTTTTTAACAAATTTCTTTGAAACTGTTTTCTCTCCGTCATTCAATTCAATAACGTAAATTCCTGAAGGAATCTCAGATACATCAATTCCTGTTTCAATAGCATTACCAGAAATTATTTTTTTACCAATTAAGCTATAAATAACATAAGTTACTGCTCTATTATCGAATGTACTGATATTCAAAATCCCCTTGGTTGGATTTGGATAGACAACAAAGTCATAATTCTTCTTGTCACTAACAATTGCTAGATCAGAAGTTATTGCATTCACAACACTAGGAGCAACAATATTTACAGTATAATCTTCCACCTGCCCGTATGTAAATGATTCACAAGAAGTAGGAACTGCGTTATACTTCATTGAAACTCTCACTCTTTTTGGACCTGTAGTTGTAGCGGCAGGCACAGTAAATGTTCCTGCTACTGGTGTAGTTGTAGTTGCTGTTCTTGTGAAAACCTGCTCACCAGCATCAGTAAAGTCTCCATCGGAATTGTAATCTATCCAAACTGAATATCCTTCAGCATATGTAGTACTTCTCCAAAACGGAGTAATTGTAATTGTATTTGCTGTACCTCTAGTTAAGTTGGTTGATAATGAAGTAAAGTTTTCATAACCTGTTGTACCAGTTGAAGCGTTATTGATAGTGCCTAATTGAACTCTTGCAATTCTCTCATCAGTAGTATTTGTTGATGTAGAAGTACAATAAGTTGGAGCAGGTACATTTGACGTCGTAAAGTTTAAGCTAGTTGAAAAAGCAGAGGATGTATTGTTTGGACAAATACTTTTTACCTGAAATTCATAAGCAGTACTTGCTGTCAAACCTGTTAATGAAACTGACGCACTTGCTGATGTTCCCGTTGTCCATGTTGTTGCAGCTGTAGTTTTATATTGGTACTCATAAGTAGTTCCAGTCACTGCCCCCCAAGAAACTGTAGCTCCAGTAGCAGTTATAGCTGAACTTGCTAAGTTAGTTGGCACTGTTGCATTACAAGTAACTGCATTTGTAGTCACTCCTGTAACAATCAAAGTATAATTTTGGCTTCCACCTGAAAGTGTTGTTCCTTTATGAGTTACTGTAATTGTATATTGACCAGTAGCACCCGTAACATCCGCTCTTTCAAAATTATCTTTTGTATTGTCACCTGTTCCATTTGTGTTTGCACCAGTTAACCTCCAAGGAGAAAATACAGAGCTTGATTTAGTTATACGAATATCTAAATCATTTATTAAAATTGCACTTGAAGAATTTAATGCAGTGGTTGCAGTTCCAGCAGGATCTGTCCAACAAATAGATGCTAATAACTTATTTACTCCATCACTGTTCACATTAATGGTGTACGTTTGTCCAGGCTGTAATGTCAATTCACTTATAATTGAGCTATTCCCAGTATTAGTTATGGTTTCTGCCGCTCTTTTTACATTCAATAACCCCCAACCAAAAACAGGATCTGGGCCAGTCAATCCAGCATCATCAGCGGTATGAAGAGCAAGTCCTCTTAAGCTCGCTGATCTCATAAAACTACCTTTAACATTTCTATGATGTTGTTGTAAAAGCAACAAAGAGCCTGCAACATTAGGCGATGCCATCGATGTCCCTGATATCGTTCCATAAGCTGAATCCGAGTTTTGGTAAGAAGAATAAACACCTGATCCATTTCCAGCAATATCTGGTTTGATTCTTAAATCATCTGTTGGTCCTTGGCTACTTGACGAACTGATGGCTACCGAAACTAAATTTCCAGCTGAATCAATAGTAGCATCTTGTGCATTAGCTACAACCAAGTTGTTTTTTGAGGTAGAATGTCCTGTTAATTTATCAAATCCTGCAGCTAAAGGATTTGCAGTAATCGACTGACTTCCATCATTTCCAGCTGCTACCACCATTAAATAATTAGGAGCGTTATACATAAGATTATCCCAGTCTCTAGAATCTTCTATATAGGCTCCTGGAAAATAATTGGGCAATATATTATTTCCTGCATCATCTTTTGATCGATAACCGTAAGAGTGATTAGAAACTAACATTCCATTTGCTGCTTCAGTTGTAGCTTCAGACAAATCATTATTCCACATATACCCCTTTACTTTAGAGTGTGAAGCCATACCTTTTGCATTAGCCGCAAAACCACTAGCACATATTGTTCCTGTTACGTGAGCTGCGTGAAAATTAAGTTGTGTTCCTCCTTCAGTAGAGGCGTCTTCTACTGACACTCTATTTGTTCCTCCAGCACCATCATACTCCTGATGTGTAACTCTTGCATGTCCTCCATCCCAAACATAAGCAGTCATGTTTTGTCCATCTAAACTTAATCCAAGACCTCCACCAGTATTTAAATAATTTGTTCTGGTCGATCTTGCTGCAGCGACGTTAAAAGTTCTGTAATATAGTAAACTTCCATCTGCATTTACTTTTTGTAATTCAGCAAATCCTCCATCTTTTAGAGTAACAGACACAGGAATATTATTTGCTTTTGCAAACGTAATCGCTGCTTTTTTATTGGTTTTCTGTTTTTCTAAAAATGAACTTGATAGTTTCTTAATCTCTTTAGCGTTGTACTCTTTTGTAATTTGTGCTCTTTGTGACTTTGTCTGACCAAAAGTCGTAAGCATAGAACAAAATAACGCAGTAAAAAGCGTTCCTTTAAAATAGTAGTTTTTTAGCATTTTTTTGAGTTTTTTGGTTTTTTTTGGTTTATAAATTCCTCACGGGATTTAAGAATAGAATACGAATTTAATAAAAAAAATAAAACAAATGCGAATTTAATTACATTATCACTGTTAAAATACGAAAATAGAATTCAAATAACACAATCTACTCTTTAGACTTTTTAAAAAAAATAAAAGCAAATTTTCCCCATATTTTAAGAGGTAACGGGCATTTTAAACCTAAAACTTACCCATCACAATCATACCTAATATTTATTCTCCCTTGGCAAATTAATAGAGCAATATTTAAAAGAAATGAATTAAAAAAATAGGTTTTTTCGTGCTAATAAAACAACTGCATAGTGCGAAACTTGTTTTGTATAAACCCAAAATCCGCATTAGAAATCAACTACAACTAAATTACTTCATCTTTTTTAATTTTTTTAGCGGAGCAGTGAATCAATTTATTTTGCTGTAACTATTGTTGTTTTGGTCAAATGCAATTTTTATATCCTATTCAAAAACAACAACTTACTACTATTTTCAAAATAAAGACAGTGAAAATTAACACAGCCAAGAAGAAAAAAAAATCTCCAATTTCATCAATTGGAGACTTTTTAAATGTTTAAGAAGTAGTTCAGTAATTCAAGAGTCTAAGATGTCCCCAATCGTAGATCTCAAATGATCTGCAATACTCTTTAACTAAATTACATATCTGTAATGCAATACAATAGCTCAGCCTCTTCGCAAGACATTGTTGATGGAACAATCACTCTCGTTCCGTCCTGACAAGGACAAGTGATAAACTCATCATCTCCTCCTTTAATTCTTTTCTGTTCTTCTCTTGTTAGCATCTGAACACTTCCCAAGTCTAAAATTTTTTTTATCATAATCGTAATATTTAAAAGTTAGTGTTAAAAAAAATATTTTAATTGACTTAAAATCAATTAGTTAAAGTTAATAATTAATTTTATAACTTTTCTCTTTTTGGCTTAAAATTAACAATTATTAACATATTATCCTGTAATGTAGTACTGAGTACGCAAAATAGCTACGTAGTGATATTTCAACTTTGGCTGTAGAAATAACGTACCACAGCTTGAATAAACAAAAAAAAAGAGAAAATGCTAAACAATCCACTTTATAAAAATAATCTCCAAACCATATCATTTACAGCTTCACAAGTGCTGGCATGAGCGACTCTAGAGTGCCATCAAGAAATAACAAGCAAGAAGGTAACCACCTATAGCCTTACTTTCGTTTTGGACTGCTCTTGAAAGCGCAGCAGCCTCTTCAAGGATGTTTTTTTTCTAGCATAAAACTTTATTTTTTAGTTCTTTACTATTTCCCTCAGGCCACCCGTTGGTTTATACTAAATATCAAAACCGATTGAGGCTAGACGACGTGAAAAATACAAAAATGTTAAAATCAAGAAATAATTGAAAAGAATAGTAACACATACCAAAAGTCTAAGTATTGAAGATATACTTTCTGATTCAAGGCCTTTGCGTGAAATTGGACTAGCAAAGTCACTAAGAATGAAAAGGATAAAGCTTGTGTGATGAATCGAGAATTACTTTATTCTTAAAATAGTATTAGTAACGAATAGTCATATATATTTTTTAAATTTGAGAAACATGCAAACAAACATACTAAACCAATTAAAAGCTATCGAACACGAAAAAGGCGTCACCCTACTCTATGCCGTAGAATCGGGCAGTCGTGCTTGGGGCTTTGCCTCACCCGATAGTGATTATGACATACGTTTTATATACCGCCACGATTTGAACTATTACCTCTCGCTTTGGGAACAACCCGATGTGATTGAGTTCATGACCAAAGACGATTTAGACGGTAGCGGTTGGGATTTACGGAAAACCGTAAAATTATTAGCCAAAAGCAATGCACCTTTGCTAGAGTGGCTGTACTCTCCGGTGGTGTATTATGAACATGAGGCGTTTGCTACCCAAATGCGTGCTTTGGCCAAAGAATGCTTCTCGCCTATCGCCTGTTTGCACCATTATTTGGGCACGGCCAAAAAATTCATGACCGTATGCGAGCAAGATGAGGTAAAACTAAAAAGTTATTTTTATGCGTTACGCACCGCCTTAGCCGGAAAATGGATCATAGAAAACAACAGCTTTCCGCCCGTTGCTTTTGCCGAATTGCTGCTCATTGCGCCACAAAACATACAAGATAAAATAAAAGAATTAATGCAACTCAAAGCCCGCCAAGACGAAAGTTATCTCCACCCAAAAGAAACTTTGATCACTGATTTTTTGATAGAAACAGTACAATTTAATCAAGACAATGCGAGTAAGTTGGGAAGTGGGAAGAAGATGAGTGAGGAGTTGGATGGAGTTTTTAAAAAAATAATTTTATGATTGGTTACAAAATAACAGAAAAAATCAAAATTGAAGAGCATATAACTTTCATTAGAATTTCTCCAACCGACATTGGGTTAACTTTAAGAAATATCTTTGATTCATTATCTGATTTGAGTTGGCTCAATCAATTTGATGAAGAATACACAATAAAAGATGCATTCCAAGTTAGAACAGAAGCAACAATAAAATATATTTCTGAAAACATTATTAAAGAGAATGATGATTCGATTACTCAAAACTCAGCAGAATATATTGTCTCTGAACTTGCAAGAAAATCTATAGTTAATGAACTTAAATATTTAGATATTCCATTAGCAGAATTGATAAAAATTAAGGACGTAGGAAATCATGGTTTTGATTTTTATAGTAAAAATAATAATGATGTCTTGATTTTTGGAGAATCTAAATATCTTAAAGGTCAAAATGCTTATGGGAAGGCATTAAAAGGTATTATTGAATTTGTAAATAGAAAACAAGATTCATCTGATATTATTGATATTGATAAATTTTGTTGTAAAAAATCAAAAGAGAACTTTACTAAAGGTAAAAAATCATTTGCTGCTGCTTTTTCTTCTAAAAAAGATAAAACAGAAAACTTAATTAAAAATATTAAAAAGAATAAAGAATTTATTGAATTAAAAAAATACGAGGAACTTATTTGTGTTGCTGTTGATATATGAATAACATAATTAAAAATATAATTGAAGGGAAAGATATTGACAAAATAATATCTTATGTATTGGATAGGCTTTTTAGAATTGGACCTGTTAATATTTCTGACATGGAAATATTAACATATTTGTTTATATACCAAGCAGAAAAAATTGAATTACATAAAAACTCAGTATTAAATTATATGGGTATTTTTTATAAAGACTCTCCAAGAGATACTCTAAAAGAAGTTGTATTTGGTCAGTATAAAAAATATCTTCATGATAAATATGATAATTATTTGGAAAACAATGAGTTTTTTACTCCAGTTCAAGCCGATATCATTAAAGGAATTGATAGTAATAATTGTTTTAGCTTTTCTGCTCCTACAAGTACAGGAAAGTCTTTTGTATTCATGAAAAAAATTCTTGATTGCAAAAATAATGTAATAGTAGTTGTACCATCAAGAGCATTGATAAATGAGTATTTTATTAAATTAAATAACTTAATAAAAGACAAAACAATAAATATTCTAACCTTCATTGATAAAATAAATACTAAAAGAGCAAAAAAAAATATTTTTATTGTTACCCCAGAAAGATGTAGAGAATTATTTAAATACAAAAATGAAGATGCCTTTAATGTTGATTTGTTTCTTTTTGATGAAGCACAGCTAAGCAATGACGAATATAAAAGAGGCTTGTACTATGATAGTATAGTTAGAAGGTCTTACAAAAAATACCCTGACTCTAAATTTGTTTTTGCGCATCCTTTTATTTCAAACCCAGAATCACAAATTGAAAAAAATTTCTTTGACAAACATAAATCGTTTTCAAAACCTTATAATCAAAAAAATGTTGGTCAAATATTTATTTACAAAGAAAATGAAAATTATTACCATTTTGGAATTGACAAAAAGATAATGGGTAATAAAAAAGTAAAATGCAATTATGACCCAATAAAACAGGTTTTAGAAAATAATGGCGGAATGCTGATTTATGTCTCAAAACAAAAAATTTATGACAAAAGGATATTAGAAAATTTTAAGGAATATATTGATTTGTGTCCAATTTTAGAGAATGAAAGAATAGATTATTATGTTGATGAATTAAAAAAATTAATTGGTGGAAATATAAATTCTGGAAAATATTATTATTCACAATTTATTGATTTAATCAGAAGAGGTATAGTAATACATCATGGCTCAATGCCTCTAGAATCAAGAATACTTGTAGAAGAATTTACAAAGGAAGGTCTCTGCAGAATTTGTTTTGCAACATCGACACTTGAACAAGGAATAAATATGCCATTTGATATTGTCTTTATAGATATGCTAGAGGTTAAAGATGGATTAGCATTAAAGAATCTTATCGGAAGAGCTGGTAGGTCAACTTTGGAGAATAAGTTTGATTTTGGAACTATTATAATTAAATCTAACATGAGTGGTTTTAGAAATGTTATGCTAAATACAGAGAAATTAAAAAACATATCTGAAATAGAATTAGATAATGCAAAAGATGACGATTATAATGATTTCAAACAATCAATAAAAGATGGGACTTTTAATGATGAATTTAATTTAACCCCAAAAGAATTAGAAAACATAGAAAAAGATTCAACTCAAAAAATAATTTCCAAGATTTTAAATAGTGTTTTTTTTGAAAGTGAGCTAATATCTTTAAATAAAGTCAATAATGATTTAGAATTCAGATTGGATCTATATAATAATTTTATAAAATTATTTGAAAGTTTCTTAAAAAGAGATTTGACTAATGCTGAAGCTGATGTTTTAAATACAGCAATAAAAATTATGTTATGGAGAGTTTATGGCAAAACTTTCAAACAAGTTTGTTGGTATAGATATTCACATGCAATTAAATCACATATAAACAATGAAATCGATAAAATGGCAAGTTATATAACAGGGTTTCACGAAATACCTAATAAAAATTTAGGGAGATATCCTTTGTATGATTCAAGAAAAACTTTATCAAGAGATGTAGATTATGATAGAATTGTTTATGACACATACGACTATATTGACAAATTAATAGGTTTTACACTAACAGATAAGTTTTATGCTGCATTTATTAATTTTCATGAAAAAACAAATGATATAAGAGCAAAAAAAATTGCTAATTATATTAAATTTGGAACGGATAATAAAAAGGAAATATGGATGCTAAGATATGGTTTATCATTTGAAGACATTGAAAATTTATATGAACACATTAAGTCCATCAACTCGGAAGAAATAACTTTTAATGAGTCAATAAAAAATGTCCCAATAGAATTTAAAAAATCGATAGAAAGATATCTAAATTAATATAATAACCATCCAAACCCTCCGCACCCAAAACGGCAACCTTTTCGAAGTCATTTCGGGCAGTAAGTCGTTTGGGTTAGCGCCCCCAACCTCAGCAACCCATACCAATTTGTTTCCAGAGCATTCATCAAAATAAAAACACTTCCATTTGGAGTAGCCTTCACAAGTCGAGAATCAAAAGTCGCACTTACATTTATAGAACTACAACACCTGCTTTTTTGAGATTATGCTTTTCTTAATCTAGGTTAAGTGACTTCTGCTCACAACGAGCTTACCTTTGTATCCTAGTAATCACTAAATTTATACGAAGATGAAAAAATCAGTTTTACATACCGCAGATTCAAGAGGACATGCTAACCACGGATGGTTGAATGCTTATCATAGTTTTAGCTTTGCTAGTTGGTACAACCCCGATAGAGTGCAGTTTGGTATGCTACGCGTTTTGAACGACGATACTGTTGCTGCTGGAATGGGCTTTGGCACGCATCCACACGACAATATGGAAATCATCACCATTCCGCTAGAAGGCGATTTGGCACACAAAGACAGCATGGGCAATGCCGCAACTATCAAAACAGGCGATGTACAAGTAATGAGTGCAGGAACGGGTATTCAGCACAGTGAATTCAATCCGAATGCGGACCAACAAACCAAGCTGTTCCAAATTTGGTTGTTCCCAAAATACCGCAATGTAGCACCTCGTTACCAACAAATCACTTTGGATGTTACTGAACAAAAAAACAATTTTGCTCAAATTCTATCTCCAAATCCAGACGATGCTGGTGTGTGGATTCATCAAGATGCTTGGTTTTATTTGTCTGATTTTGATGCCGATTTCTCTAAAAAATTAGCCTTACAAAAAGAAGGTAACGGTTTTTACATTATGACTATTGAGGGCGAAATAGAAGTCAACGGAGAACGACTAAGCAAAAGAGATGCCCTTGGAATTTGGGATACTCCAGAAATTGACATCAAAGCAACAACAGCTGCTAAATTTTTGGTGATGGAAATCCCGATGGAACAATAAAAAAAGTAGTCAGTCGTCAGCAGATAGTATTCAATAAAAAAGGTAAGTTATGAACGAAGTACAAGTAAAAATGAACGATAAAAAAGGGAGTTTTTTTATTGAAATTGAAGGCAAACAAGAAGCAGAAATGACGTTTGTTTTTGCTGGGGAAGATAAAATCATAATTGACCACACGGGTGTAAATCCAGGCAATGAAGGAAAAGGTTTGGGCAAACAAATGGTCGCTCAAGCGGTAACTTATGCGCGAGAAAACAACATAAAAATCATTCCGCTTTGTCCGTTTGCCAAAAAAGTATTCGACAAAACTCCAGAATTTAGAGACGTGCTTTAAAATGGAAAACTTACTAGAAAAAGACGTTCAAGGAAGTATTGGTGCACAAAAATACTTGTGCACCATTTCTTGGCGTAACGGCGAATTACTAATGGATGAACCTGAAACTATTGGAGGGCAAGATTTAGGTCCTGACCCCTACTCTACTTTATTGGCTTCGCTGGCGGGTTGTACGCTTTCTACCTTGCGAATGTACATCGACCGCAAAGGTTGGAACATTCCCGAAATTCAAATTGCGTTGAATCTATCACAAAATAACGAGTCCGAATTAGAGACTACCATTTCGAGAACCATCACTTTTTCTGAAATCATTACCGAAGCGCAAAAAGAACGCTTACTTTTGATAGCCGAGAAATGTCCCGTTTCGAAACTATTAAAAAACAAAGTCAGTATTAACACTCAACTATAAATACTATGGATGCCAAAGATTTAACCAAAGAGTACAGCAACGGCGAAGTAACCATTGTTTGGAAAAACAGCTTATGCAAACACGCTGCCGAATGTGTAAAAAACAATCCCGACGTATTCAAACCCAAAGAAAAACCGTGGATTGTTCCCGAAAATTCGATTACTGAAGCCATTATCAGTACGGTAAAAAAATGCCCTTCGGGAGCATTGACGTATTATATGAATGAATAAAAATAAAAACATCTGTAATGAAAAAAATACTAGCCTTTGGCGCATCGTCTAGCGCGACCTCTATCAACAAACAATTGGCAACCTATGCCGCACATCAATTTGCCAACGCAACAGTTGAAGTTTTGGATTTGAACGACTACGAAATGCCTATTTTCTCAATAGACAAAGAAACCAAAACCGGAATTCCGCAATTAGCTCACGTTTTTTTTGCCAAACTGGGCGGTGCCGATGTTATTGTCATTTCGTTTGCGGAACACAATGGCGCGTATTCGACTGCTTTCAAAAATATTTTGGATTGGACTTCCCGCATCAACGGTAAAACCTTACAACAAAAACCAACGCTTTTACTCGCTACTTCACCAGGGCCACGAGGAGGTGCTTCGGTTTTGGAAATGGCCAAAAACAGATTCCCTTTCCAAGGAGCCGATGTTAAAGGTGCTTTTTCGTTACCGAGTTTTGCCACCAATTTTGATGCAGAAAAAGGAATCACCAACGAAGAGCTGAAAGCACAATTGCTAGAAATTATTGAGGCGATAGAATAAAATAATAGATTGGTGGTCAAAAAACAAAACGATGAACTTGAAAAAATTGTTTCTTAAAAAGGAAACTTATATCTTTACAAAAAATTATGCTTAGTAAACAATGGATTATAAATTTAAAGTTGAATTTCTTGAACCAGTCATAACATTTTTGGAAAGTCTAGAGCCGAAATCTAGAGAAAAAATACTTTATAATATCTGGAAATCAAGAAGCGTAAACGATAATGAACTATTCAAAAAACTTGATGGCGAAATTTGGGAGTTTAGAACTTTATATAACAAACAATATTTTAGATTGTTTGCCTTTTGGGATAAATCAGACAAAAAGGACACAATTGTAATTTCTACCCACGGCATAATAAAGAAAACCGATAAAACTCCCAAACTAGAAATTGAGAGAGCAGAATCACTAAGAGTAAAATATTTTAACGAAAAGAAATAAGAGTATGAAAACGTACAGTTTAGATGAAGTAACAGATAAATTCGTTGGAAAAAAAGGCACTCCAAATAGAGATAATTTTGAAAACGAATTGAAAATTGATTTGATTGGACAAACCATTAAACAAATTCGCAAAGAAAGAAACTTGACTCAAGAACAATTAGGTGCATTAGTCGGTGTAAAAAAAGCTCAAATTTCTAAAATTGAAAACAGCGTAACTGATGCAAGATTCGATACAATTATTAAAGTTTTTCGAGCTTTGAATGCAAAAGTTAATTTTAATGTAGAATTATTACATCAAGAAATAGCTGCACATTAATCTTTCACTTACAAAACCCCCTCAATAGCTTCGATGGCTTTGTAAAAATCAATAGGTTTTACTTCTTCAAAAAAGTCAATTTCGTGAGTATGCGGCAAGAAATCAGAAATAATACGCACGATAAAATCCTGTGGTTGCTTGAGATACATAAAGGTATAATCTTCCATATTCACCACGGTGCGTTCGGCCAAATTCGTCGTTTTGACAAATTTATCCGAAGTTAAGGAAGACAAACAAAGCAAGTTGGTTTTGGGTTCCGTCAATATCGGTTTACCGTTTTCGAACAGTTGTCCTTCGTAACCATAAAGCGAGGCGTTGGTAATTTCTATAGGCATTCCTAATTGTAATTCGGATGGAAGGTTTTCGGGTTTTCCTACTATGGCGGCAAAGCCGATTAACACACACAAATCGTGCGCAGGCAAATGCATCATTGCTTTGGCGGTGGTTTCTCTTCCCACACCTGAGATTACGATTTGGTAGTCATTTTGTAAAGACGGAAAGCGTTGCAAGGCGTTTTGCACTTTCTCGGCTTCTATTTCCATTGGGGTAAGTAGGATAACTTTCATTTTTTTATTTTTTTTGGGATGTTGGCTAATCAAGCCTTTTCTTGCCTTCTAGCCCCGGTAGTAGCGGCATCCTTTGTGGCCGGGGTTCGGCCGCAAAGATACAGCGGATGACGGGACTTTGCCTATAAAAAAGCCGCTTCTTTCTGCTCCTAAAAAGGATTACTGTAACTTTCGAATGACCCGCGCGGGATTACCTACGGCTAGCGAATGCGGAGGAATCTCTTTGGTCACCACCGAGCCTGCGCCAATCGTGCAGCCGTCGCCAATGGTCACTCCGGGGCAAATCACGGTATTGCCGCCAATCCAGCAATCATCGCCAATCGTGACGGGTTTAGACAGCTCGAAAGTGCGTCGCTCCACAATATTTAAGGGATGCGAAGCGGTGTAAATATGTACACCTGGCCCAAAAAACACGTTGTTACCAATGGTGATTTTCATCGTATCGAGCACCACACAATTGAGGTTGAAATACACATTCTCGCCTGTGTGAATGTTGTACCCATAATCGCAATGAAACGGCGGTTCTATGTACAAACGCTTGTGCGCATTAGGCAGTAATTGCTTGAAAAGCCCGCGTGTTTTTCCGTTTACAATATACTCGGCATTGATTTGTTGGAGCATTTTCTTGGCCCACAATCGCTCTTGCACCAACTGTTTGTCGTTGCTGAGATAGGATTCGCCAGCGAGCATTTTTTCTTTTTCAGAAGGCATTGTCTTTATGATTTAGCTACAAAAATAAATAAAACGATGCTTTACTTCTTACTCAACGTTAGATTTTGAAAACTAGAAATATCTACTACTTTTTCGAGGTCTAAATCATAGGTAATTTTGATGGAATCTCCCACAACCGTAACTGGTAATTCGCTCGAAATTTGTGAAGAACCTACATAAATAGTGGGTGATTTTCGCAGGGTGAAGTAATAAAAACTATTGCCGTTTTTGACGTCGTTTTGAATTCTTGTCACTACCGATTGAATGATTTTTTTATTGGCTACCGAATTGGGATTAATCTTATTGTCGGCCATATTATACACATTTTTGTATGCCGTAAGGGTCTCACGCATCGTATTGCCTACGCCCACAATCGTATAGTCAGAAATGGCAACCATAGCAAACATTTTAACCAATCCACCCTTGTCTTTTAAAGTCATTACGTAGGTAGGAATGGAATTGATGTTATATGGAATTGGCATAGAAGCAGTATATTCTTTTTCTTGAACCTTACCTTGGGCTGAACTTTGTGCCGCAAATTCTGTAGCGCCACCTTGCTTGTAAAAAGTGGTTTCTTTGGTACGGGTATCTACTAAAACAAAGCCTACTGCAGATTCGTCTTTGCCGGTTGAAGTAATACCTGTATACCAATACGATTTATTGTCTTTTCCATACACCAAAGTCATCCCTTCGGTGATTTGTAATTTGTCTTCATTTGAAAAATTGAAATACCCGTGAATTAACGTTCCCCAATCGTCTAATTGGTCTTCGATAAAATCTATAGGCTGTATACGATCAACCCATTTTGGTGTGTTGGCAATGGAATACTCTTGAATGGCTCCATTTTGTGCATCGACTACCAAAACTCCAGTTGCATTATTTCCAGAAAAGCCAATGGTTTTGTCATAGGTTGTAATCACCCAAAACGGCTTTCCATCGTCGTTGATTTCAAAAGTAAAGTCGGTTAAGCCAATAGTTGAGTATCCGTTAAGATAAGCGTGGCGATGAATTTCGGACTGAAAATAAGCAGACGGTTGGTATTTTATTTTTAAAGGTTTCCCATCAATTTGTTGCACCAATTTCACATCACGCTCATTGGTAGCCGAAACCATAACATAACCCGCAGTACCTTCGGAATTATTAATCCATTTGAAAAACCCAGAATGTAACAAAGGAGCTACCCAGTACAATTCGTTTTGTACTTTTTGAATACAAAAATGTCCCAACTCTACTTGACTTCCCAAAGCTGGTTGCGAGCCTAATATTTTTTCGCCTAATAAATAAGCCAATTCTTCATCGACTACTCGGATTTTGTCTATGGCAATAGGTGCGATATGTTGGGTAATTTTTTCGCCTTTATGCACTTTGCCAAGCAATTGTTGGTACGCCTCGCTTCTGAACATTTTTACCGTTGTAAATAAAGGGACAATGGCTACATAAAAAAGTAATACCAATATACTATAATAAAACACCTTGTGAGGCGCCTTCAAAACAGTTGTTTTATGGGTTTTCGGATCTACTTTTAATTTAATAAAAAACAAACTCACTAGCCCAACTAACAATAATAGAAAGAATGGCAATTTGAAAAAGCCATAATTAAGTACCGGCAACCCGAAATACATCAAAAGGAATGCGATAAAAACTGCAAAAAATACTAAGATTACTTTTTTCATAATATGAAGATATTTCCTTATTAGTCTGTTAATTTTTTAAACGTTACAACCAACAAAAAGAAAAGGTAGGAGCGTTTTTTTTTACATTCCATAAAAATAGTACTTTTGCGGCTACTAAAATTATTTATGACATAAACATACTATTATGAAAGCATACGTTTTTCCAGGTCAAGGCGCACAGTTCACAGGAATGGGCAAAGACTTATATGAGAACTCTCCATTAGCCAAAGAATTATTCGAAAAAGCCAACGAAATTTTAGGTTTCCGCATTACCGATATTATGTTTGAAGGCACAGCAGAACAACTAAAAGAAACCAAAGTAACACAACCTGCGGTGTTTTTGCACTCGGTTATTTTGGCTAAAACTTTAGAAAATTTCGAACCTGAAATGGTCGCTGGACACTCTTTGGGTGAATTTTCTGCCTTAGTAGCCAATGGTGCTTTGTCTTTTGAAGACGGATTGAAATTAGTTTCTCAAAGAGCTTTGGCGATGCAAAAAGCGTGCGAAATCACCCCTTCGACGATGGCTGCCGTTTTGAACCTAGATGACAAAATAGTAGAAGACATTTGCGCTTCAATTGATGGTGTTGTGGTTGCGGCAAACTATAACTGTCCCGGTCAATTGGTGATTTCTGGGGAATACAAAGCCGTAGAATTAGCTTGTGAAAAAATGAAAGAAGCAGGTGCCAAAAGAGCCTTGATTTTGCCTGTTGGTGGCGCGTTTCACTCTCCAATGATGGAGCCAGCTAGAGAAGAATTGGCAGCAGCTATCGAAGCGACTACTTTTGCTACTCCAATTTGCCCTGTGTACCAAAATGTAACAGCAAGCGCGGTTTCAGACCCTAACGAAATCAAGAAAAACTTAATCATTCAGTTGACTGCTCCAGTACGATGGACACAATCAGTACAACAAATGATTGCCGATGGAGCAACATTATTTACAGAAGTAGGTCCAGGAAAAGTATTGACCGGGCTGATTGGAAAAATCAATAAAGAAGCCGCTACTGCGAATGCTTAAAAATTTAAGATAGCAGATTGCAGAATTTAGATAACAATTCTTATCAACAGAATCCTCATAAACGTAAAGTTTGTGGGGATTTTTTATTTATCTTTAGTTTTCAAAAAAACAACAACCCATAAAACCCATTGACTATGAGAAAAATAATTTTAGGATTGGCATTTTTAGCTGTAGTAACCGTTTCTTGCAAGGAAGAAACCAAAGCAAAATTGGATGACGCCAAAGAGGCTGTAACCTCTGAAGTAGAAGAAAAAATAGATACTGCAACCGTAAAAGTAGAAAAAGCAGTAGATACTCTACAAGCCAAAACGAGTAAAGTACTCGAAAAAGGCGCTGAAAAACTAGACAAAGCCGCTGATAAAATGAAAGAAGCTGCCAAAAAGTAACAAAAAAGCCGAATCCCAAGGATTCGGCTTTGCTTTTATTTACAACTCTTTCGCTTCTTCACAATGATTATTGCTAATTCCAGTAATCAAAATAGCGGTTGCTTTCTTTTCGAAAAAAATGTACCAAGTAGTTCTTTTATTCGATTTCTAAAAAATATAATAGGTGCCTAAATGAGAAAGTGCTAAAGGTGTTTTTTTATGCGGAAAACTAGCTATTTCTGAAACTATAAAGTCAACAATTTTATTTACATAAACTTGCGCATTATCACTATAGCTAAAATACTCTTCTTCAAAAAGCACATATACTAATTGATCTAAATAATTCGAAACCTTATCTGCAAAAATTATTTTTTCCAAGGATAGGCTTTTATTCTTTTGAGCATCTCGGCTTTGAACTCTTCTGGAGTCAATCCATTAGCGAACTCCGTATCGAAATCAAATGTTGCTCGATCTATTCCTTTATGCTTCACCTGCGAAGACTCATAAACCACCGCTGGCACTTCCACTTTGGGCAATTTTGAGGATGTTTTTTTAGCACTCATTCCTTTATATTTTTACCTAACGAATTTACAAATAGTTCTTTAAAGAAAAAAACACCAAATTATCAATCGATACTTTGGTGCTTCTTACTGATTACTTTTTACTGATCAATGAGTACTATTTATGAGCGTATTTTCTGTTCCCATTTCCAAGCACTTGCTATTGCTTCATCAAGTGTAGACTCCGCTTTCCAACCCAAAACTGTATTGGCTTTGTGTGTATTAGCATAGGCTTCGGTAACGTCTCCCTCTCTTCGAGGTACGATTTTGTAAGGTAGTTTTTGACCACTTACGCGCTCAAAACTCTGAATCACTTCGAGTACTGAACTTCCTGTACCTGTTCCTAAGTTAAAAGTCTCAACTTTGTCGCTGTTTTTCTTTTCTAACAATCGTTCTAGCGCAATAACGTGTGCTTTGGCCAAATCAACTACGTGAATATAATCACGAACAGCTGTACCATCAGTCGTTGGATAATCATCTCCAAAAACCGATAATTCTTGTCGCAATCCAATTGCGGTTTGTGTAATAAAAGGCACTAAATTTTGTGGTACACCAATTGGTAATTCTCCAATTGCGGCAGTTGGATGTGCTCCAATAGGATTGAAATAACGTAATAAAATCGCATTGATAGATGACGCTTTTGCGGTATCTCTGATGATTTCTTCCCCTACTTTTTTGGTATTCCCGTAAGGCGACATTGGTTGTTGTACTGGAGCATCTTCGGTAATTGGCATTTTTTCGGCCTGTCCGTAAACGGTACAAGAGGAACTAAATATAAAGGAAGCCGCATCTTTTTGCTGTAATTCTTGCAAAAGATACACTAAGGCTGCAATGTTGTTTTCGTAATACAATAACGGATTCTCAACACTTTCTCCTACAGCTTTGGAAGCTGCAAAATGAATGACTCCAGCAATATCTGAATATTCTTTGAAGAGCGCCTGCACGGCTGCTTTGTCGCGCATATCAATATTTTTGTAATGCGGCGCAATTCCAGATATGCTTTCGATTCCTTTTAAAACATCGATAGACGAATTGTACAAGTTATCGACGATTAGGACTTCAAATCCTTTGTTTTGTAATTCCACTACGGTGTGAGAACCAATGAAGCCTAAGCCTCCAGTAACCAATATTTTCATAATTGTGTGGTTTGGGTTAGCCCTGATGGAAGCGGCATCCTTGCTTGGAGGGGTTCGCCAAGCAAGATACAGCGTACAGCAGGAAATAGCTCCTAAAAACTATCCTAAAAATTCTAAAACACTATCGGTAATAAATTTAATTTGCTCGTCATCAAGCTCAGTGTGCATAGGTAAAGATAACACTTCTTGTACCAACTGATTCGTAACTGGAAAATCTTCTTCTTTGTAACGTGTATCCAAATAAGCCTTTTGTGCGTGCAATGGAATTGGATAATAAATGGCACATGGAATACCTTTATCTAACAAATGCTGCATCAATCCATTGCGATCTGCATTGATGATGCGCAAGGTATATTGATGAAAAACATGACAATCGCAGCTATCGCAAATACTTGGCGCAATGATATTGGCGTGACCTTGAAAAGCCAAGGTATATTTGCGAGCGGCATCTTGACGCGCTTTATTGTATTGATCTAACAAGGGTAATTTAGCATTCAGAACTGCCGCTTGAATACTATCCAAACGCGAATTTACGCCCACCACATCGTGATGGTATCTTTCGTACATTCCGTGGTTTACAATACCACGAAGAGTATGTGCCAAAGCATCATCGTTAGTAAAAATAGCGCCACCATCACCATAACAACCTAAGTTCTTAGAGGGAAAAAAGGAAGTCGCTCCTACATGACCGATAGTCCCAGCTTTCTTTTTGGTACCATCTGAAAATTTGCAATTGGCACCAATAGCCTGTGCATTATCTTCGATTACATACAAATTATGCTCATTAGCCAAAGCCATAATTGCTTCCATATTAGCAGCACGACCAAACAAGTGTACGGGTACAATCGCTTTGGTTTTTGGAGTAATGGCTTTTTTAATAGCTTCTAAAGAAATGTTCATATTGTGCATGTCAACATCTACCAAAACTGGAGTCAATTGCAATAAAGCGATTACTTCTACGGTTGCTGCAAACGTAAAATCGGCAGTGATTACTTCGTCTCCCGGCTGTAATCCTAATCCCATCATAGCAATTTGCAGAGCATCGGTACCATTGGCACATGGAATGACGTGCTTTACGCCCAAATAGGTTTCTAATTCTTTCTGGAAAGTATGCACTTCTGGCCCGTTGATGTAAGTATTCGTATCTAAAACGTTTTGAATTGAGGTATTTACAACGTCTTTTATTTTATCATATTGACTTTTTAAGTCAACCATTTGGATTTTTTTCATTGAAAAATAATTTAAAGTTTGAAAACAAAGTAGGTTAACCCAAAATGTTTTCGCAAAAAAGAACAACAAAAATAGTTATTTAATCCCTCTTAGACAATGAAAAAACCATAAAGAAACTGTATTTTAGCCAAAATTTATACTCATGTTTTTTCTGTATAATCAAATCGTTTTTATAGCAGGTTTTTTATTGAAAATCGTTGCCCTTTTTAGCCCAAAAATGGCTCTTTTTGTAAAGGGTCGAAAGGATGTTTTTAAGACTTTAGAAGAAAAAATTCAAGCCAACGACAAATCCATCTGGTTTCACGCCGCATCCCTAGGAGAATACGAACAAGGGCTTCCTGTCATTGAAAAAATAAAAGAAAAATTCCCTTCCCATAAAATTATAGTCACTTTTTTTTCGCCTTCAGGTTACGAAGTACGAAAGAACAATACTGTGGCTGATTGCACGGTTTATTTACCATTGGATACTCAAAAAAATGCCAAACAATTTATTGAGCTAACAAATCCCGAACTGGTTTTCTTTATCAAATACGAGTATTGGCCGAATTACTTAAACGAACTCAAAAAACGAAACATTAAAACCTATTTGATTTCTGGAATTCTGAGAGAAAATCAAGCTTTTTTTAAATGGTACGGCGGTTTTTACAGAAAAGCACTGAACGCTTTTGATTTCTTTTTTGTACAAAATGAATCTTCTAAACAACTCTTACAGAGCCTTGGTCATCAAAATGTTTTGGTTTCTGGAGACACGCGTTTTGATCGTGTGAGTGCCATTTTAGAGAAAGACAACACTCTTGATTTCATAGCCGAATTCAAGAATAACAAAATTACTATTGTTGTAGGTAGTTCTTGGCCAAAAGATGAAGAAATTATCGCCCAATACATTAACCAATACAGCAATGAAAACGTAAAATTTATTATTGCTCCACATAATATCAAAGCAGAACAAATAGCAAAATTAAGAGACCAAATTACCAAACCGACTGTCTTATTTTCTGAAAAAGAAAATCAATCCCTATCCAACCAACAAGTTTTTATTATTGACACCATTGGGATTTTAACCAAAATCTACAGTTATGCCGACATTGCTTATGTAGGTGGCGGCTTTGGAAATCCTGGAGTTCATAATATTTTAGAACCCGCCACTTTTGGGATTCCAATCGTAATTGGACCAAATTATTCGCATTTTGCAGAAGCCACAGCTTTAGTACACCAAGAAGGTTGTATCACAATTTCAAAACAAACCGAACTAAATCAAACGTTAAACTTACTGGTTCAGGATATTGACAAGCGCCATGAAAAAGGGCAAATTTGTCAAACTTTTGTAAAAATGAATAAAGGAGCCACAAGAGTAATTCTAAAAAACTTATAACTTATTATAAACTCATTTTCTCTTTAAACAAGCTAGACTGCCGTCTTGAAATTTCTATTTTTTGATCATCTTTCAGCTGAACCAATAAATTACCACTAAACCACAAATCAATATTTTTTATATAATTTATGTTAATAATTTGATTGCGGTTAGCACGAAAGAAATCTTCAGGCAATTTTTTATCAATTTGATTTAACGACTTGTTTAAAATCGCTTTTTGATTGTTAAAAAAAACTTTTGTGTAATTACCATCAACTTCAAAAAGATAGATATCAGCTACTTTGACCAACCAACATTTTTCGCCATCTTTTATAAAAATTTGATTCGAAATTTCTACTTTTTGCTCAGCCTTTATTACTCGTTCTTGAAGTTTCTGCTTAATTTTTTCGATGGCCTTAGCAAATCGATTTGGACTAACTGGCTTCATTAAATAATCTAAAGCGTTATATTCAAATGATTTTAAAGCATATTCATCAAACGCTGTAGTAAAAACCGTAATCGGTACATTGTCTAACATCTCTAACAGCTCAAAACCATCTTTTTCAGGCATATTAATATCTAAAAAAAGTAAATCTGGCTGCTTCGCTGTAATCAATTCATAACCAGAATCTACGTTATCAGCCTCGCCTATAACTTCTATTTCAGGAAAACTTTTAATTAACTCTTTTAACTCATTTCGAGCTAATCGAGAATCTTCAACGATAATTGTTTTAATTTTTTCCATTTTCATCATTCAAAGGAATTACCACTCGTGCTTCTACCATCTGATTTACTTCTATTATTTCAAAAAAGGCTAGTTCGCCATATAGTAATTGTAAACGAGATAGTATGTTCTTTAACCCTATCTGTGTAGAATTAGATTGAATTAATAATTTTCCTGAATTAACTACTGTTACTTTCAAAAAATTATCTTCTGTTTTCGCTACTAGTCTTACTAAACCTCCAGCTTTTAAATTCGAGATTCCGTGCTTAACGGCATTCTCAACAAGAATTTGCAGTATCATTGGTGGTATTTTAATATTTAAAGTCTCGGGGCCTATTTCCTGAACATATTGCAATCGATCTTCGAGTTGGATTTTAGAAATTTGTATATAATTTACAACCATTTCTAATTCTTCCTCCAGTTTAATCTCATTATAATCATTTTTAGTCAACGAATACCGTAACATTTCCGAAAGCCTAGTTATCATATCCCTAGAACGAGAGGGGTCTTCTAAAATTAAACCTCTAATATTATTCAAAGTATTAAACATAAAATGAGGATTAATTTGCCCTTTTAAAGCATTGAGTTGTGCCTCTTTCAATGTGGATTCTAACAATATTTTCTCACTTTCTAGTTGTGCTTTAGATTCTAAATGCCTAACATTACTATATAAAAAATACCAAACCGATACTATGAAGCAGTTGGTATAAAACGTTAGAAAAACATTAGACATTTTAATCATATCAATCCATGCCATATCGGTAAAATAAGTAACCGGAAAGTAAAGAAAAGACCACAACACTACTGTTATGAGAAAAGAAAAAACAAACAGCAATAGTAATTTAGTATTAAAAGTATAGTTCTGTTTTTTTTCTAAAAGTTTTCTAAAAAAATCAGTTGTTATCGATCCAATTATTAACCACAACAAAAATTCTGAAATAAATAGTTTGAAGTAGCCAGTATGAAACATGTTTACTGACTTTCCAAAATAAATAAGCAACAAGCAAAGAGTCCAAACTATTATTATATCACTAAATGAATTAAAATTTTTCTTCCTCATAAAAATTACAACAAAATTGACATTAGAAAATCCACAAAAATAGTTATCAAATAAAGTAAAAACTGTATCATAGTTTAAAGATAACTACCCCTGACACTTTTTAATGCCAAAGGTAGTTTTATTTTAATTATTTTAAATTTTCAGCAAAAAACCCCATCATTGTTTTGTACAGCTCAATTTGATTTTCTTCTCTACCAAAACCATGTCCTTCGTTGTACTTGACCATATAAGGAACTTCAAATCCTTTTTTTCTTAAAGCGGTCACAATTTGATCCGATTCTGCAATATTAACCCTTGGATCATTTGCGCCTTGAACCACAAATAAAGGCTTTTTGATTTTATCCACCTGATAAAAAGGCGAAACTTCTTTTGCAATTTTAGCCTCTGCAGGATTGTCTAAATCATACCAAATTTTCTTTGCAGATTCTTTATAAGGTTTCCAATATTCAGGAAAAGAACTAAAAAAAGTTTCAATGTTTGAAATCCCTACATAATCCACTCCACATGCATATAAATCAGGTGTTTTTACTAATCCCATCAAAGTGGCATACCCTCCGTGACTTGCACCATAAATGGCAATCTTATCTTTGTTTATCCATCCTTGTGACAATACATACTGCACTCCATCCTCTAAATCATCCATCACTTTACGTCCAATTTGACCATATCCTGATTTCAAAAATTCTTTTCCGTAACCTCCAGAAATTCTAAAGTTTACATGTAAAGTTGCATAGCCGCGACTTGCAAACAATTGTGCTTCCTGATTAAATCCCCAACTATCTCTTATGGTTTGTGGACCACCGTGAGGATTTACAATTAAAGGCACCTTTTTTCCGTCTAAAGCAGATTTAGGCAGGGTGATGTAACCGTGAATTAAAATTCCGTCGCGACTTTTAAAAGAAATCGGTTGCATTACGGCCATATCTTTTTGTTCAAGCTTAGGCATCAAATCGAACATATAAGTCAATTTGTTCAACTTTGCATCGTATTGGTAGTATTTTCCATAAATTTTATCACTAGAAACAATGATCAGCATTTTTTCTTCATCGTCACTTTGGGAAACAATTGTAAATTGCTCTTCTTTAAATTCCTTTTGTAAGTTTTCATAAGTCTTTTTAAAAGATTTACTTATCGGAATTATGGTGCTCTTTTCTCCGTTAAACCCAACGTAATCAACTTCGAAGTTTCTTTTTTCAGAAAGCCCTAGATAATTTGAATCAAAGGTCGGATTGGAATAAATTTTCTTAATGACTTTGTTCTGATTCAAATCATACAAAACGATTTGGGATTTATCTGAATCTAAATTTGATATTATATAAGCATCATCTGGATTAGGAGTCTGATAATTTAAAGAAACAACATTGAATGTCTCTGACGATTCATATTCTTTTGTCAATTTAAAATCATTAGAAGCTGAAGGCTTATAATAATACTGCATTTTAATGCCGTTAACTATTTTTGCAAACCCTATTAGGTTACCATCTTTATCAAAACTATACGTTAGTATGGGGTTTTTAAGATCAGTATTTGTATATAATTTTTCTATTGCTCCTGTCTTGACATTAATTTTGTAGGGCTCCTTAACTTGTTTATTATCTTTATTCATTGTTACAATAATAAAGTCCTTTTGATTTTTAATTACAGATGTAATTTCAGCCTGAACACCATCAAAAGGAGTCAAATCAAAAGCAGCAGAGCCATCGATGGCAGCAGAATAAACATGTCTGTTTTCATTCCCTCCCTTATCCATAACGTAGGCTAACCGTTCATTATTTAGCCAAAAATACCCTCTGATTAGCTCCTCTTTTTCCTCAATTACAAGCGAAACTTTGCCTGTTTTTATCTCTTTTACATACACATTATTTTTGCCATTATCCGTTTTTTGAAAATAAGACATGCGTAATCCGTCGGGAGATAATCTAAATGTTCTCGCTTTTGGTTTTGCAAAGAAATCTTCAACGGAATATTTGTAATTTCCATTGTCAAAAGAAGCTAATTGAGCTAATTTCTCTTTAGATGTTACTAAAGACACATCACCTTTAACAACTTGCTCTTTAGTCATTTGCCCATAATTTACAGCTGACAAAAGCAAACCACACCCCATTATAATTTTTTTAAAATTTTTCATTATTTGTTTTTTGATTGATTATACTTTATTTGATGGCGTCTGAAAAACCTTCTACAACTCCCGCAAGAAAAATAACTGCAAATGACACAATTATTAAAGTTACTATTCCTAACACTACTTTTTTGATACTTAATTTTTCCATTTTGATTGATATTAAATTAATGATTATTGTTCGTTTTTTGATTGATTAGTACTATTATAAACAATTGATTTTATGCATACATAAACCCAATTTTATCATAAGAAAGCCAATTACAAGACCTATTATTACTGTCTTTGATGTTTTATTTGTTGACATTTGTTTTTGTTATTTTGATGATTAATTCCTTTTTGATGATTCAAAAGTAGTTAGCCTTGCCTTGTTATAAAATCAAAAAATGACGAACGGTTATATCGAAATGACGAACGGTTACTACGGTTATTAAATACAAACAGACGTAATATCACCTACCTTTGCAACTCTTAAAAAAGTAAGATGATCGATTTTAAACCT
The DNA here is from genome assembly GCF_038739875.1 of Flavobacterium polysaccharolyticum. NCBI lineage: Bacteria > Pseudomonadati > Bacteroidota > Flavobacteriia > Flavobacteriales > Flavobacteriaceae > Flavobacterium > Flavobacterium polysaccharolyticum. Next base: position 187,922 of record NZ_JBCGDP010000001.1, on the reverse strand, counting down.
CTAGAAAAAAACAACATTAATCTCATTAGCGCATTGATGGTAGATTTTTACGCTATTGACAACTACCCTATTACTATTGAAAAAACAAAAGCATTATTGGATCAATTTATAGACAATCCAGCATTAGGTTTAGCATGGCTAATCTATACAAACGACACCGTGGTAGGTTATCTAATTTTAACGTTTGTTTTTAGTTTTGAATACCAAGGCAAGATTGCTTTTTTAGACGAATTATACATTCAACCCAAAGCGCAAGGCCAAGGAATTGGAAAAAGTGCCGTTGCTTTTGCCAAAACACAAAGTGCAGAATTAGGATTGAAACTACTTTATTTAGAAGTCGAAGAACACAATCTTCCAGCTCAGCAATTGTACCTCAAAAACAGTTTCACCTTTCATCCTAGAAAATTGATGAAACTCAAATTATAATTTTATTACCTTTTTAAATACCATTACTCCCATGAAATTCTTAAAACTATTCTTATTGCTTTTTGTGATCCAAACTCAAGCCCAACAAGGCGGTATGTGGATCCCTTCTTTGTTGGAAGGAATGAACGAAAAAGAAATGAAAAGTCTAGGTATGAAAATGACCGCCAAAGACATTTACGACACCAACAAATCTAGCTTAAAAGACGCTGTACCTCAATTTAACGGAGGCTGTACTTCCGAAGTTATTTCACCAAAAGGACTTTTGCTAACCAATCATCATTGTGGCTACGGACAAATTCAATCGCATTCTAGCACCGAACACGACTATTTAGCCAATGGTTTTTGGGCCTACAAAATGGAAGATGAATTACCCAACAAAGATTTGGTCGTAACTTTTATTGTCAAAATAGAAGATGTGACCAAACAAGTATTAGAAGGAGTGAATACACTAACTAATGAAGCCGAAAAGCAAAAGAAAATTCAAGAAAACATAAGCGCTTTAAGTAATTCATTTCCTATAGAAGCTTGGCAAGAAAACAAAATCCGAACGTTCTACGATGGCAATCAATACTTACTTTTTGTTACCGAAACCTTCAAAGATGTTCGTTTAGTAGGCGCGCCACCAACTTCAATAGGAAAATTTGGATCGGATACCGACAACTGGGTTTGGCCTAGACATACTGGAGATTTTTCACTTTTCAGAATTTATGCTGACAAAAACAATCGTCCAGCCTCCTATTCAAAAGACAATGTTCCTTACACTCCAAAACACTTTTTACCAGTTTCTTTAGACGGTATTGCCGAAGATGATTTTACTTTAGTTTTTGGATATCCAGGAAGAACCAATGAATACTTGCCTTCTGTTGCCATCAACCAAATTGCAAACGAACTGAATCCTGCAAAAATCGAAATCAGAGAACAAGCTCTTAAAGTAGCCGATGGTTTTATGAGAAAAGACAATGCTATCAAAATTCAATATGCTTCAAAATATGCAGGAACAGCCAATTATTGGAAAAAATGGCAAGGTGAAACTTTAGGCATCAAGAAATCAAATGCGATTGCCGTAAAAAAAGAAGCCGAAAAGAAGTTTCAAGAAAAGGTTAGCAAAGCCAAAAAAGAAAAGGAATACGGCAGTCTTTTGAGTGATTTCGAAAAAAATTACACTGAAATCGCACCTTACGCTTTGGCAAGAGACTATTTTAACGAAACCGTACAAAGAAATACGGAACTACTTACTGTTGCATACAAATTCTATCAATTAGAGCAACTTTACAACACCAAGGGAGAGCAATCTTTTACCGACAGAAAAAACAACCTGTACAATGGATTGGGTGATTTTTATAAAGATTTCAGCGCCAAAGTTGACGAAAAAGTATTCGAACAACTCATTAGTTTGTATGCTACAAAAGCACCTAAGCAATTCTTACCGAACACGCTCATCAACGTTGATATTAACCAACTGACAAAAACCATTTATTCTGGCTCCAAACTCACTTCCTATTCTGGCTCAAAAGAACTACTAACTGGCGACACAAAAACGGTATTAGAAAACATCAACCGCGACCCTGCTTTTGTTCTAGTAAAAAGTATGGCCGATATGTATCTAAAAGAAGTAAATCCTACTTACGAGGCTTTAAATTTGAAAATAACAGAATTGCAGCGCAATTATATGAAAGCGCAACTAGAACTGAGCGAAAATTCAAGAATTTTTCCAGATGCCAATAGTACTTTGAGAGTAACTTATGGAAAAGTAAAAGGATACGAACCAAAAGACGGCGTATATTACAATCCTATTACTTATCTGGACGGTATAATGGAAAAATACATTCCGGGTGACTACGAATTTGATGTCTCTCCAAAATTGATTGATTTATACAAAAACAAAGATTTTGGAAATTATGGTGAAAACGGGAAAATGCCAGTATGTTTTATTGGTACCAATCACACTACAGGCGGAAATTCAGGAAGCCCAGCGCTAGATGCCAAAGGAAATTTAATTGGATTGAACTTTGATCGCGTTTGGGAAGGTACGATGAGCGACATCTATTACGATCCTAGCATTTGCAGAAATATAATGGTTGACATTCGTTATGTGCTTTTCATTATGGACAAATACGCCGGAGCAAAAAACTTGATTGAAGAATTACAATTGGTACATCCTAAAAAAAACCAAAAAGGCAAACGTTAGTAACTAACAGCTAATATTTTAGCACACACCCCTATATTGGCATACTATTTGATATTTAAACGCTCGTGAACAGAGAACATAATTTAAAAAAAATACAAAAAAATATATTGCGTATTAATTTTTTTATATCTTTGCCACGAATTAATAATTAACCTTTATAATAAAATTAAGATGAAAAAAGTATTTTTAAGTTTAGCTGCTGTTGCTGTATTGACTGTTGTATCTTGTAAAAAAACTGACGCTGCTGCTGAAGGAGCTGAAGTTGCTGTTGATTCTGCTGCTACTGTAGTTGATTCTGCTGCTGCTCCTGCTGTTGATTCTGCTGCTACTGTAGTTGATTCTGCTGCTGCACCTGCTGCTCCAGCTGCTGAAGCTCCAGCTGCTAAGTAATTTTTAAATTACAGAAAAAAATCAAGCCATCCATGTGATGGCTTTTTTTATGCAAAAAAAGCCCAAGAATCATCTTAAGCTTTTGTTTTTTTTCATTACTCCACAAGATCAATCTGGAAAAACAAAGGTGTTTTCAGAAAAATCTAAAATTTCAGCCACAGCAGCAGATTTTTTTATCTCCTCTATTCCCTTAAGCAATCGCAACTCTGTAGTATACTTTCTACTAGTAGCCATATGCCGTTCTCCTAGCAACAATCTAAAATAATACTTACCAGCTGCTGATTTTAATTTAACAAAAACCAATACATCAATAGACTGCTGTATTAAAACAATATCATCTTCTCCTTCAAACTTCAATTCATAGCTTTGACTGGTAAAAATCACCTTCCCTTTACGCGATGTAAAAACAAACTTATAAGTATCATTAAACCGTTTACTAATCACAAAAGCACCCATACATTAATTTATACGTTAAAAATTTTAGAATCAAATTAGTCCATCCTCATCAGGCCGATGTTAAGATTTGTCATAAATAAAAAAAGCTCCAAACATAGTTTGAAGCTTTCTTGTACTCAGAGCGGGACTTGAACCCGCACGAACATTGCTGTTCACTGGATTTTAAGTCCAGCGTGTCTACCAATTTCACCATCCGAGCATTATGTGGTGTTTGAGCGAAAAACGGGGCTCGAACCCGCGACCTCGACCTTGGCAAGGTCGCGCTCTACCAACTGAGCTATTTTCGCGTTTTCAAATTCTTAAAGAACTACAGTACTTGTTTCGTATTGCGGTGGCAAATTTAGCACAAATATTCAATAAAACAAGCCTTTTTCAGAAAAAAAAATCAATAAAAATATAACTTTCTGATAACCTATTCTTTATACTGCAATTATTTTCGACTGAGCATTCGTTTTATCTCGTTCAGCTTCATTAAAGCCTCCATTGGCGTTATCGAATTAATATCTAATTGTAAAATTTCTTCTTTAATCTCCTCCAACAAGGGGTCATCTAGATTAAAAAAACTCATTTGCATCTCATCTTTTGCAGCTTTGATTCCATTTAAAGCATCCCCTGAATGGTCTTTTTCTAATTTCTTTAATATTTTTTGTGCTTTCAAAATCACCAACTGCGGCATTCCAGCCATTTTGGCTACATGAATCCCAAAGCTATGAGCAGAGCCTCCTTTTATTAGTTTTCGAATAAAAAGCACGTTGTCTTTTAATTCTTTTACAGCGACATTATAATTTTGTATGCGAACTAACGATTCACTCATTTCATTCAATTCATGATAATGAGTCGCGAAAAGAGTTTTGGGTTGCGAAGGATGCTCGTGCAAAAACTCAGCAATTGCCCACGCAATAGAAATTCCATCATAAGTACTTGTTCCTCGACCTATCTCATCCAAAAGCACTAAACTTCTATCTGAAATATTATTCAAAATAGAAGCCGTCTCGTTCATTTCGACCATAAAAGTAGATTCACCCATCGAAATATTATCCGAAGCTCCTACCCTAGTAAAAATTTTATCCACAATACCCATTCTAACGCTATCTGCTGGAACAAAACTTCCCATTTGAGCCAAGAGCACAATCAAAGCCGTTTGTCTCAAAATAGCCGATTTACCCGACATATTAGGCCCAGTAATCATAATCAACTGCTGTGTGTCTCTATCTAGGAAAACATCATTGGCGATGTAAGGCACGCCAACAGGCAATTGTTTTTCAATTACCGGATGACGACCATTTTTAATATCCAATTCAAAGGTTTCATCCAATTCAGGACAAACGTATTGGTTTTCGATTGCCAATTGCGTAAAAGAACACAAACAATCCAACTGCGCTACCAAATTGGCATTCATTTGAACTGGTTTTATATAAGTTGAAATCCATTGTACTAATTGTTCAAAAATCTCTCCCTCGATTTTATGAATTTTTTCCTCGGCACCTAAAATTTTGGTTTCGTATTCTTTCAGCTCTTCAGTAATGTAGCGCTCGGCATTCACTAAGGTTTGCTTACGAATCCATTCGCTTGGCACTTTATCTTTATGCGTATTTCGAACTTCAATGTAATACCCAAAAACATTATTAAAAGAAATTTTCAAAGAAGAAATACCCGTACGCTCGGATTCTCTTTTTTCAATTCCTTCTAAAAATTCTTTTCCGGAAGTAGAAATCGCACGTAACTCATCCAATTCAGCATGTACACCAACCGCAATCGCATTTCCTTTAGCAATAGCTACGGGTGCATCTTGATTTAAGGTCGTTTTTATTTTCTCTCGAAGCAAATCACAGCTATGTAAACTATCTCCAATTACTTTTACGGCTTCTTGCGGACTTTGTAAAGCTATCGTCTTGATCGGCAAGATCGCATCTAAAGATTCTTTCAAATACACCACTTCACGAGGCGATACTTTCCCCGCAGCAATCTTTGAAATCAAACGTTCCAAATCAGAAATCTGCTTGATTTGATATTGTATTTGTTTTAAAACTTCTTGATTTTCTTTTAAATACCCCACCACTTGATGACGACTCTGAATTTTGGCCGCATCCTTCAAAGGCAAAGCCAACCAACGCTTCAATAATCGTCCGCCCATAGGCGATAGCGTTCGATCGATTACATCTAGCAAAGTCACCGCATTAGGATTATAACTGTGGTATAACTCTAGATTTCGAATGGTAAAACGATCCATCCAAACGTAAGCGTCTTCCGCAATTCGTTGTATGGCCGTAATATGCTGCACCCTATTATGCTGTGTTTCGGACAAATAATACAAAATAGCGCCCGAAGCCACGATCCCTTCTTTCAATTCTTCGACACCAAAACCTTTTAAAGAAGTGGTTTGAAAATGCTTAGTTAAGCTTTCAAACGCATAATCCTCTTTGTAAATCCAATCTTCAAGATAAAAACTATGGTAATCGTCTCCGAATGTTTCTCGGAACGTATTTTTGTTGTTTTTTGGCACTAAGACCTCACTAGGGTTGAAATTTTGCAACAACTTATCGATGTATTCTGCATTTCCTTGTGCGGTTAGAAATTCTCCAGTAGAAACATCTAAAAATGAAATTCCAATATTTTTATTGGTAAAATATACCGAAGCCAAAAAATTATTGGTTTTGGATTGCAACACCTCATCGTTCATAGAAACCCCAGGAGTAACCAATTCAGTTACGCCACGTTTCACAATCGTTTTGGTCATTTTGGGATCTTCTAGCTGATCACAAATGGCTACACGAAGTCCAGCTTTAACTAACTTGGGCAAATATGTATTGATAGAATGATGGGGGAAACCTGCCAATGCAGTCTCCGTCTCAGACCCAGCACCTCTTTTGGTCAATGTAATACCTAGTATTTTGGATGCGCGAATAGCATCTTCGCCAAACGTTTCATAAAAATCACCTACACGAAACAACAAACAAGCATCAGGATACTTCCTTTTGATTTCATTATATTGTTTCATCAATGGCGTTTCTTTCACGCCTTTTTCTTTTGCTGCCAAATTAGTGGGAATTAAATTCTGTAATTACGACAGCGAATTTATAGATTTTAAAGCGAATAACGAAGGGTTCAAAAATTAAAAATTTTAAGCCTTTTTTAAGTCATGGTTTCTGTTTTTTGTATAGATTTGCGGGTACTAAATTTTAAATCTTATGAAAAAAATACTTACCCTACTTTTCGTTTTGAGCTTAGGAATAACTACAGCTACTGCACAAGAAACTTCAAAAAAAGCTAAAAAAATAAAAGCAACAGTAGCCAAAGTTGAAGGAGCAGGAATGGTATTCGTTAACGAAACTATTGATTATGGAACAATTGCACGTAATTCTGACGGAAAACGCGAATTTGTTTTTACCAACAACGGGAATGCCCCTTTGATTATTACCAACGCACAAGGATCATGCGGCTGCACTGTTCCAAGCAGTCCAAAAGAACCTATTATGCCTGGTTCAAAAGGTGTTATTGGTGTAAAATATGCTACTGATAGAGTTGGTCCTTTTACCAAAACCGTGACAATTACTTCAAATGCTGCTGGTCAACCAACCAAGACTTTGACTATAAAAGGAAACGTTTTACCTGACGAAGTAAAAAGCTAATAAACATAAATATTTCAAAAAAAGCTTCCTTCCTTTAGGAGGCTTTTTTTATTAAATTGATATTACGATGAGAAAATTGGAGAATAGCGAACTTGAAAGAAAGTCTATTGAAGGATTCAAAGAATCTAAAAAAACACCTCTAATTCTGGTTCTTGATGATGTAAGAAGTCTTCATAATATTGGGTCTGTATTCAGAACTGCTGATGCTTTTTTGGTAGAAAAAATTATACTATGTGGCATTACTGCTACACCTCCCAACAAAGAGATTCACAAAACCGCTTTGGGTGCTACAGAAACAGTAGCTTGGGAACATTATGAAAACGTTTTGGATGCTATAACGGATCTAAAAAAAGACAATGTTATTACTTTAGCGATTGAACAAGTTGAAAGCGCCATTTTTCTTCAAGATTTCAAAGTTGATACTTCAAAAAAATATGCTTTAGTTTTTGGCAATGAAGTACATGGTGTAGCACAAGAAGCGGTAGCCCTTTGTGACGGATGTATCGAAATTCCTCAATTGGGAACCAAACATTCCTTGAATATATCGGTAAGTGCTGGTATAGTTGTCTGGGACTTATTCAAACAATATCACTACTAATTCCTTTATTGTTTATTTTTTCACATTCTATAAAGATTAGGTTGTAAATTCCTTCTTTCGATTAGTAAATAATTGATTTTAATCTTATTTTTATAGAATGAAACACCCCTTACCACTACCTTTATTTTTAGTCTTTTGTTTATTTCAATTTGGATTTGCCCATTCAGCAACTCCTTCAACTGAAAAAAAAGAAAAAACAACTGTAGCCAAAGTAGCTACCGTCAAAAAAAACGTCGCTAATATAGCTCCAACGATTACCGCAACAGGAAACCAAGCCTATTGCCTACTTTCAAATATCAACATTGTAACCAATATTAGTATCACAGATCCGGATGACACTAGTACTGAGGCTATTTACATTCAGATATCCTCGGGCTATAGCTTGGGACAAGACGTGCTTTTTTTAAATAATGCTCTTGCACATCCTACCATCAAAAGTAGTTGGAATGCAAACGAAGGAAAGCTAACTTTGAATAGTCCGACAGGAGTTGCTGTCAGCTACACCGATTTTGTTAACGCTATAAAGGATGTGCAATTCAATAACTCATCTACAACCGCAACTGGCAGTAGAAGTTTTTCAATTAGTATTGGTCAAGCCAATTATTTACCCAGAAATGGACATTATTATGAATACGTTCCTACTATTGGAATTAGTTGGACAAGCGCTAAAGCCGCCGCAGAACTTCGAACTTATTATGGTCTAAAAGGCTACCTAGCCACACTTACCGCCGCGGACGAAGCACAATTAGCAGGAAAACAAGCCCCAGGTGCAGGTTGGATTGGTGGAAGTGATGCTGATACAGAAGGCGTATGGAAATGGGTAACTGGCCCTGAAGCTGGAACCATTTTCTGGAATGGAAACACCAATGGAAGCACACCTAATTTTGCTTTTTGGAATAATAATGAACCCAATCAACTTGGAGACGAAGATTATGCCCACATTACAGCTCCGGGAGTAGGTATTGCTGGTTCGTGGAACGACCTTTCATTAAGTGGTGATGTCAGTGGAAATTATCAACCCAAAGGCTATATTGTGGAATATGGTGGCATGCCGGGCGATCCTATTTTACAACTTTCTGCCAGTACTTCGATTATTATTCCATCAATTCTAAGTACGACACCTGCCACAAAATGCGACCCTGGCATTCTAACCTTACAAGCTACCGCTTCTATTGGAACCATCAATTGGTACGATCAAAACTCTGGCGGAAATTTAGTTGGTAGTGGCTCTAGTTTTACCACTCCATTTTTAAGCGCTACTACCACTTATTATGTATCAACAACTTCTGGAGGATGTACTACCAACAGAACGGCCGTTGTTGCTACCATCAATCTAATTCCAACCATAACATCGACTAACACACCTGTAACCCATTGTGGTCCGGCTGTAGTAACACTAACAGCAACACCATCTTCTGGAACCATTAATTGGTATGCCGATGCTACAAGCACTACTAAATTAGGAACCGGAACAACCTACGTTACTGCATTTTTGAATACGAATACTACTTTCTATGCCGAAGCGGTTAATGCGACTTGTACCAACGGGACTAGAGTTCCTGTAGAAGTGAAGATTTATCCGCTTCCAGCTGTTACCGATGAAGAAAAGATCATTTGTCAATCAAATCCAGTAACTCTTGAGGCTGGCCTGACCGGCATGTCTTATTTGTGGTCAACAGGAGCCACTACGGCAACGATTCAGGTGAATAATACTGGCAATTTTTATGTAGAACTTACTAGCCCTGCCCCTGAAAACTGCACGAGTAGAAAAAACTTTACGGTGATTCAACAAATTGTTCCTGAAATAAAAACAGTGACGGTAAAAGAAACTACCGTAACCATAGAAGTAACGAATACAGCTCCTTATTTTGAATATTCACTTGACAACATTAGTTATCAAAGTTCTAATCTTTTTACAGATGTCCCCGCTGGAATTCAGACGGCTTATGTAAGAGATACTAGCTTTTGTAACTCGGATCAAGAGCAATTCATAGTAATTGATCCTCCCAAATTTTTTACTCCAAATAATGATGGTTTTAATGACGCCTGGTATGTGAAAGATTTTGAAACTTTTCCAGAAGCCAGAATCACTATTTTTGATCAATACGGGAAATTACTCATTGAATTATCTCCCTCAAAGTTATCATGGGATGGTAGTTTTAATCTAAAACCACTGCCTTCTTCGGATTATTGGTATATACTGAAACTGGATGATTCTGGGGTTGAAAAAAGAGGTCATTTTTCTTTGAAAAGATAGCGCCTTATTGTTATTATTGATTCGAAGCCAAATGCTAGCTTTTAGCCCCGATCGCAGCGGCATCCTTTGTGTATGCGGTAGCTTACACAAAGATATAGCGTAGAGCGGGAAACCCTGTTGGCAAAAAATGCACTTTTGATTTGCTCCAAAATTACATCACCTACTTTAATTGGATTTTTTTTTGAATTTCATCCAATACAAAAAGGTAATCTGACTGATTCTTGACAAAGTCAAGATCTGAAACATCGATGATTAGGACATTCAAATCTTGCTGTGATTTGATGTAATCCAAATAACCCGTATTGATTTTGTCCAAGTATTCTTCTGAAATATTTTGCTCATATCCTCTGCCTCTTTTTTTGATATTTTGAAGCAATCGGGTGGTGTTTTGATACAGATAAATGTACAAATCTGGCTTAGGCATTTCTTTATAGATAATGGTAAAAAGGTTTCTGTACAGACGATACTCGTCTTCTGCCAAAGTAATTTTTGCAAAAATTAGTGACTTAAAAATATGATAATCGGCTACAATAAAATCTTTGAACAAGTCGAACTGAGCCAAATCATCAGACAGCTGTTGGTACCGGTCAGCAAGAAAAGACATTTCGAGAGGAAAAGCATAACGATTTTGATCTTTATAAAATTTTGGCAAAAAAGGATTATCCGCGAATCGTTCTAGCACCATTTTGGCATTAAAATCTTCGGCGATTTTGGTGGTCAAGGTTGTTTTTCCTGCTCCAATATTACCTTCGAATGCGATGTAATTGTATTTTTCTAGAGGAATGCTACTCAATGGCTCGGTGATGTTTGCTACAGATTGACATACACTTTTATCAGTTGTTCCAGAAATCAGTTCGGTGATTGATTTTTTTAGAATTGGGTGGAACCAATCCGACTGTAAATCGCGAAGTGGCCATAAAACAAAATTACGATCCTGCATCAACGGATGCGGTATTTTGAGTTTTTCGGTATCAAGTACCAAATCGTCAAAAGTAACAATATCAATATCTATCGTTCGAGATTGATAGCCTTGAGCGGCACTTCGAACACGACCTAATTGTTTCTCGATTTTTAAAACCTGTTGCAATACTTTTACAGCAGAAAAAGAAGTATGTAGCGATAAAGCACAATTGTAAAAAGAGTCGCTCTCAAAGCCCCAAGCAGGCGTTTCGTATACGTTAGAAATCTTGATAACCGTTCCCACTTCTTGATGCAACAATTGAATGCATTGTTGTAGTACTTCGAGACGATTGCCTTGATTACTACCTAGCGATAAAATGACTTGATGTTGTGATTTCATATAAAGTACAAAGTAAGGAAAAGAAAATTAAACTTACTATTTATACCTCCACGGATTGCTTTGCTAAATAAAAAATACAACTACATTTGTAACATTAAAAAAGGAAAGACGACTTACTTATAATAAACAATTAACTATGAGATTTTTAGGAAATATTTTGGCTACCGTTATTGGCATTTTTGTTTTTATGATGCTTTCGTTCTTCGGAATTGTACTGATTGGAATACTTTTCGGAGGAGAATCTGATGCTGTCGAAGTAAAAAACAATTCTGTTATTGAATTGAATTTAGAGAGTATAGCCGATGATTATGCAGGCAAATATACAGATCCATGGGTAACAGCCTTTTCTGAGCGTAAAAATATTGGATTAACCGATGTAATAAATGCCATTGAGGTGGCAGAAACAGATGATGACATCAAAGGAATTTCTATTTTGAACACTAATTCTGGTTTAGGAATGGCGCAGAGTAAAGAATTGAGAGATGCCTTGGAGCATTTCAAAAAATCAGGGAAATTTATCCTTTCGTATTCTAATGGCTATTCTCAAAAAGAGTACTATTTGAACTCTGTAGCCAACACCATCTATTTGAATCCTATTGGTGAATTAGACTTTAAAGGTTTATCAACCGAAGTAATGTTTTTTAAAGATTTCCAAGAAAAATCAGGATTAAAAATGGAAGTTATTCGTCATGGAAAATATAAAAGTGCCGTTGAACCTTTCCTAGAAAACAAAATGAGCGATGCCAATAGAGAACAAACTACAGCTTTATTGAACTCGATTTGGGAGAGTATAATTGCTGATATTTCGAAAAGCAGAAATATTTCTGTAGCGAAACTAAATGAAATCGCCAATGGCCTTTTGGCGAGAACTCCAGAAATGGCCAAAGCACAAAATTTAATTGATGTCATTGCTTATGAAGACGTATACCATGATGCGATAAGAAAAGCATTGAAAGTAGCTAAAGACGAAGAATACAATAGTGTCTCAATAGCTGATTACACTCAAAAAACAAGCACCACATCCATCAATATGGATACAAATGATGCCATTGCAATAATTTATGCCCAAGGCGAAATTGGAAGTGGAGAAGGAGATGTAAACGAGATTGGGGAAGGATCTATGCGCCGTTCGCTTCAAGAAGCTCGAAAAAATGAAGATGTTAAAGCCGTTGTACTGCGTATTAATAGCCCAGGTGGTAGTGCATTAACCTCTGACTTAATCTGGAGAGAAATAGAATTAACCAAAAAAGTGAAGCCTGTTGTAGTTTCCATGGGTAATTATGCCGCTTCGGGTGGTTATTATATTGCTTGTAACGCTAATACTATTTTTGCTGAAAAAAACACAATTACGGGTTCTATTGGTGTATTTGGGGCGCTACCTAATTTCTCCGTAGCTGCCAATCGTTATGGCATCAATTCTGAACAAGTAAGAACACACGAAAATGCCTCTAACTATAGTCCGTTTGTACCGATGGATGAAAAATTCAAGGCGATTACACTAGAAGGAGTAGAAGAAATCTACAGCACTTTTATTGGTCATGTAGCCCAAGGCAGAAAAATGACCCCTGCACAAGTAGATGCTATTGGACAAGGTCGCGTTTGGACGGGATCAGAAGCAGTAAAAATTGGACTAGTAGATAAAATTGGTGGATTAAAAGAAGCTTTAGCGGAAGCTGCACGTTTGGCAAAAATAAAGTCTTACAGTACCTTAAACTATCCTGAGTTCGAGAAAAATTTTGAAGATATGTTTGCCAATTTCCCATTTGCAAAATCAAAAGCAGTTTTTATAAAAGAAGAAATTGGCGAAGAAAATTACCGATTGCTACAAGAAATAAAACGCTTTCAAAATCGTAAAGGAATCCAAGCCATTATGCCTTTTGAAATCTCCATTCAATAAACTCCAAACATAAAATTTAACCTCCCCAAACAAAGAACTAATCTCATGGTAAAGAAAATTTTAAAAATCGTTGGAATCGTATTGCTTATACTGATAGTAGCTGCGTTTACCATTCCGTACTTATTCAAAGATCAAATTAAGGCAAAAATTAGCCAAACTATCAACGAAAGTGTCGATGCAAAAGTAAGCTTCAATGAGGCCGATTTGAGTTTGTTTAAAAATTTCCCAAATGCAAACATTAGCATTCAAAAATTAGCTATTATCAATAAAGCTCCTTTCGAAGGAGACACCTTAGTAGCTATGGAAGAATTGAATTTAAAAATGTCTTTAATGGAGCTTTTCAATGATGAAAACGACCCCATGAATATTCAAGGAATCTCTACAAAAAATGGTCTTATTAATATCATTTTTAACAAAGATGGTTTGGGGAATTATGATATTGCCTTGAAAAACAAAGGACCAAAGGAAGACAGCAAAAGCAAACCATTGGCACTTAAAATAAAAGGCTATGAAATCGAGAATTTAAAATTCAAATTCACAGACGAAGGCTCTAAGATTAAAATGATATTAGACAGCATCAATCATACTGGAACGGGAGATTTTACCAATGATATTCTAGATTTAGACACGAAAACTACCACTAAAGTTTCTTTCTCTATGGACAAAATGAACTACATCAATAATGTAGCACTGTCATTGGATGCTGTACTTGGAATAGATTTAAAAAACAGCAAATATACCTTCAAAGAAAACAAAGCCAAAATAAACGATTTACCACTTGAATTTGATGGTTTTATCCAATTAGTAGCCACTGGACAACAATTTGACTTACGATTCAAGACTCCTACTTCTTCGTTTAAAAACTTCTTGGGACTTATTCCTGCAGCTTACAGAAGCAGTATTGAGAACGTAAAAACCTCTGGAGAATTTACAATAACTGGTTTTGCAAAAGGATTAAAATCTGACACAAGCATCCCAAAATTCAATATTGCCATTGCTTCAAACAATGCTTCTTTTCAATATCCAGACTTGCCAAAATCTGTCAAAAACATTGTTATAGACACTAAAATTATTAATGAAACTGGAATCGTAAACGACACCTATGTCAATTTAGACCAACTTTCTTTTACGATCGATCAAGATGTTTTTAGTACCAAAGCCAACATTAAAAATATAGCCACAAATGCGTTGATTGATGCTTCTTTGAAAGGCACTATTAATCTTGGTAATCTTTCCAAAGCTTACCCAATACAACTAGACAAACCGCTTTCTGGTATTTTGAAAGCCGATGTAAGTACGAAATTCGATATGGCTTCGGTAGAAAAAAGTCAGTATCAAAACATTAATAATGCTGGTAATTTGAGCTTAACTGGATTTAAATACACCGATGAAAACGGCAAAAGCATGAATATTAACAGCGCTAAAATCCAATTTAATCCCAGTCGTGTGAATTTACAAGAATTCAAAGCAACAACAGGAAAAAGCGATCTTAGTATAACTGGAGTCTTGGATAATTTTTATGGTTTTGCTTTTAGAAATCAAGAGCTAAAAGGAAACTTTACAATGAATTCAAACCAAATTTCGATAGCAGATTTCATAAGCACTACTGCACCAACAAAAACAGAAAGTAAGGAAGCTCCAAAAACAGAAGCCATGAAAATCCCTGCTTTCTTAAATTGTAGCTTGACTGCAAAGGCAAAAACTGTTCTTTATGACAACTTAACTTTGAAAGATTGTGCTGGAAAATTGATTGTAAAAGACCAAACGGTTACCTTACAAAACGTTATTACTTCAATTTTTGGTGGGCAAATCGGCTTGAATGGTATGGTGTCAACAAAAGAGAAAACTCCAAAATTCAACATGGATTTAGGACTTAACAAAGTTGATATTGCTCAAACGTTCACTCAACTAGACATGCTAAAGAAAATTGCTCCAATAGCTGGTGCCGTGAGCGGAAAATTGAATTCTACCATTAAATTATCTGGCAACCTTAATGCCAATGAAATGACTCCTGATTTAAAAACAATATCAGGTGATCTACTAGGGCAATTACTTTCGACTACAGTCAATTCAAGCAACTCTACATTATTGAGCGCATTAGATAGTAACATCAAATTTATTGATTTAAAAAAATTAAATCTAAACGATTTAAAAGCAGCAGTTAGCTTTAAAGACGGAAAAGTAACCGTTAAACCATTTGATATTAAATACCAAGATATCAAAGCAACCATTGGAGGTACACATGGTTTTGACCAAGCTATGAATTACAACATTAAATTTGACGTACCTGCTAAATATTTAGGAACAGAGGCCAATGCTTTTATCGCTAAACTTTCACCTGCTGATGCCTCAAAATTAGAAAATATTCCAATTAACGCGTTGCTTAGCGGAAGTTTTACTACTCCAAAAATTTCAACAGACATGAAAAGTGCAGTTGTGAATTTAACTAATCAATTGGCGAATCAACAAAAAGAAAAATTAAAAAAACAAGGTACTGCTGCTTTAACCGATTTAATCAACAAAAGCAGTAAATCCAAAGACACGACTAAAACAGCAACTTCTAAAGAACAAAAAACAGAAGTTCTTAAAGAAAAAGCAGGAAAATTGATTAATGGCCTTTTTGGAAAAAAGAAAGAACAGTAACACCGACCCTAAAAGAGAAGCCTCAAATATTTTGAGGCTTCTCTTTTATATTGCTATCTGAACCATATAGCCTTCATAACTGCGAACATTAAAAACGGTTCCGTCTGCAAACAACAAATACTGACCTTTTACTCCTATGAGCTGTCCTTGATAAAAAGGAGTTTTGTCTAAATTCAAACTATTCACTTTCGTAGGATAAGTCACAACTGGATAATGCATCCTAATAATTTCGTTTTTTTCTAAACTGAAATATTCTCGAACTTCATCTGGAAGCCAAGCTTGAACTTTGGCCTTTTCTTGCGACAAATCGACAGCATCAAAAGTATTGGTTAACATTTTTCGCCAGTTGGTTTTATCTGCAAAATGATTTTTTAGAGCGACCTCTGTGATACCAGCCAAATATCTATTAGGGACTTCAACTAGTACTATGGCCTCTTCGGCACCTTGATCAATCCAACGCGTAGGCATCTGGGTTTTACGGGTTACTCCTACTTTGACTTCACTTGACAAAGCCAAATAAACGATATGAGGTTGTAATTGCACTTTTTCTTCGTAGGCCAAATCTCTGTCTTCTATCCCTAAATGCGCAGTACTTAATTCAGGTTTCATGATCCAATCGCCTACCGCTGGACTCGAATAGAAACAGTCGTAACAAAAACCTTGACGAAATATTTTTTTCTTTTTACCGCAATTCAAACATTGATAGCCAACAAATTGAATACTTATTTCTTTATTTAACAACTGATTGATGTTAAGAAAACTAGATTCGAAAACCAAATAATATTGAATAGGATTTCCTATTTCGGTTGGCATTTTAGAGAGTACTCCTTCGTATATCATTTGGGATGTGAATTTAGATTAAGATTTTACTCCCTATTAACATGTTTTGTCCTAGAATATTTAACAACAAATGGACTATTTTTTATAAAAAACACTATTTTTGGGATTACCGCAAAGTTAGCATTTGAATCGATATTTTCAAATCTAAAAACTGCGGTTTAATTTATTAAAACGATATACCTTCATGCCTTTATCCATTATCAACTCC
This sequence comes from Flavobacterium polysaccharolyticum, assembly GCF_038739875.1. NCBI lineage: Bacteria > Pseudomonadati > Bacteroidota > Flavobacteriia > Flavobacteriales > Flavobacteriaceae > Flavobacterium > Flavobacterium polysaccharolyticum. Next base: position 171,090 of record NZ_JBCGDP010000001.1, on the reverse strand, counting down.
ATCGCTTCTTGGTTTTTAAAACAACGTATTCACCAAATCGAATTGTTTATAAAATATCCGAATGAGGTACAAGAAGAAGTATTGATGAATTTACTTCGGGCTTCTGAAAACACCCAGTTAGGAAAGCAATATGATTATGGTTCGATAAAATCGTATACCGAATTTGCCTCTCGGATTCCAATTTCTAGTTATGAAGATTTAGAACCTTTGATAGAGAGAACACGCCAAGGAGAGCAAAATATACTTTGGGAAAGTCCAATAAAATGGTTTGCTAAATCTAGTGGTACCACCAATGCCAAAAGTAAGTTTATTCCAGTAAGTCCTGAAGCTTTAGAGGATTGTCATTACAAAGGTGGCAAAGATTTATTGTGCTTATACCTCAACAACAACGAGGATTCGGAGATGTTTTTAGGAAAAAGCCTTCGTTTAGGCGGGAGTTCCCAAATTTATGAAAACAACAATACCTTCTTCGGGGACTTATCTGCAATTTTGATAGAAAACATGCCGATTTGGGCCGAATTTAGTAGTACCCCTAGCAATAAAGTTTCTTTAATGAGCGAATGGGAAACCAAAATGAGCGCCATTATAAAAGAAACCATCAACGAAAATGTTACAAGCTTTGCAGGTGTCCCCTCGTGGATGTTGGTATTAATGAATAAAGTTTTGGAAGAAACAGGCAAATCGAATTTGATAGAACTATGGCCTAATCTGGAAGTCTACTTTCATGGCGGTGTAAGTTTTGACCCCTACCGCGAACAATATCATAAAATTTTACCCAAAAACGACTTCAAATTTTACGAAATATATAATGCCTCCGAAGGTTTTTTTGCCATACAGGACTTAAATTATTCAAGCGATTTGTTGTTGATGCTTGATTACGGTATTTTTTATGAATTTATCCCGATGGATACTTACGGCACACCGAATCAAAAAATAGTACGTTTGGCGGATGTTGAATTGTTTAAAAATTATGCGATGGTTATCACTACTAACGGTGGTCTATGGCGCTATTTGATTGGTGATACCGTTCGATTCACATCGTTAAGCCCCTATCGAATAAGAGTTACCGGAAGAACGAAACATCATATTAATGTTTTTGGAGAAGAATTAATGGTGGAAAATACTGATCAAGCCTTGACTAAGGCATGTGCAGCCACACAAGCAGAAATTGTAGACTATACTGTGGCGCCTATTTTTATGGAAGGCAAGCAAAAAGGAGCACACGAATGGATGATTGAATTCAAAACTCCACCCGAAGATTTAATCCTTTTTCACCAAGTGCTAGACACCACACTACAATCCTTAAATTCTGATTACGAAGCCAAACGCTACAACAACATGACTTTAAATCCTTTGGTCATCAATGTAGCAAGAGAAAATCTGTTTTACGATTGGCTTAAACAAAGAAATAAAGTGGGTGGACAGAACAAAATTCCGCGTCTTTCTAACCAAAGAGATTACTTAGAGCAGTTGAAAGAATTGCAAGCTTAAAAAACTTCTCTTTTGGTTTATACATCTGTCTCCGACACACTATTAGTCCTTCTTTTAGTGTATCGGAGACAGTTGCTATTGTTTTTTTTTCAAAAAAAATCATGTTGTCTTGTAACAATTGAAAATGATTGCCGTCTTATGTTTAATCAATCATCAATCAAATCATTAATCAGTATGAAAACTAACTGTCCCCACGACCAATCTAAAGCCTCATTTTAGGCGGAATTTATCCCATCCTTTTCATTTCATTTTTATTCAAAATTTTATTTGAACGGAATCGACGTGACTGTATTTTTCATCAAAACCAATTATTATGAAAATAATTTTATCTTTTCTAAGCCTATTTATTGCTTCAATTGTCTTTGCTCAGGATGTTAAACCTAAACAAGACTCTATCGCTAGCGCAAAAAAAGCAGAAGAATTGAAAGAAGTAACCGTTTTTGGCAATAAAAAGCAATTTCTAAAAGTGGAATCCGACAAGACGATTGTTAGTGTAAAGGATAATGGCATGCTAAATAGTGGCAATAGCCTTGAAGCTATCAAAAGATTGCCTGGAGTGATAACCTCACCAACCGGAGGATTGACACTTAATGGCAAAGGAGTTACTATTTACATTGATGGCGCACCTAGCACACTAAATGGAACCGATTTACAAAATTATCTTTCGAGCCTTCCGGCAAATGCCATCGAAAAGGTTGAACTTATCTATAATCCTGGAGCCGCATATGATGCCAATGCTAGTGGTTCTATTATAAACATCATCACAAGTTCCAAAAGGCTTAAAGGTGTCAATGCAAACTTTAACATCAATTACAACTTTAATAAATATCAAAAACCAAGCCCTCAAATTTTATTAAACGGAAAAGAGAAAAATTTCAGTTGGCAGACTATGTTAGGCTATAACTATATTGATAGCGAAAACCGTTCTAAAAACAGTCAAACATTTACCTCTTTTACTCCTGATAAAAACTTATTTCAAGAGAATTTTACGGTGAATACCAATAGAAACCTATACTTCAGATTGGGAACAAACTACAAGTTGAGTTCAAAATCTAATTTGCTTTTTAATTACAATGGAAACTTTGCCAATGACCGTTCTGTTTTCAACTCTAGTGCTTTTGGTGAAAACATAGATTATAATGACGAAGGCTTTTCTAAAAACAAAAACTATAACAATGAATTGAGTCTTCAATACAAAACTAAGCTCGACACTCTTGGAAGAACCCTTGATGTAACAGCTTTTTTGAACACTTTTGACAAAACACCTATCAATCAATCAAGCGGGTTGAATTCGAGTGTCATCCCTTCATACAATAACGGAATCATCGATTTTAATTTGACCAATTACTATTTGAAATACGATTTTGCGATTCCATTCAACAAACTTGACTTTACAATCAATACTGGTGGAAAATACAATTCCATTAAAGTAAATAACTTTGGACAATACAACATCAACAGTAGCGCAAATACTATTTTTGATTCCAATAATTATGCAGAAAGCATCGACTTCAATTACAACGAATCCAACTTAGCCTTCTATGTTGAAGCCAGAAAAAAGATAAAAAAATTCAACTTTACTGTTGGTCTTCGTTTAGAAGATTTTGATGTAAAAAGAGAAGCTAGCACCATTGCAGACAAAATTGAGTACAGAAACACTAACCTTTTTCCAAACATAAGCGCGCTTTACGAAATAAGTCCTCAAGTGAATTTTAGCAGTTCGTATTCAAGAAAAATTGCGCAACCTAATTACAATACTATTGACCCTAACAATAGTTCCAACTTTAATCAGTACAATACCTCAACAGGAAATCTAGGTTTGCAACCTGTGTTTTATGATAATTTTGAAGTGAAGTTAACGGCCTTACAATTTGTTCAATTGGGAGCAAACTACACCATTGCAAAAGACGACAACCGATTTATCTTTAGTGCAAAACCTGGGGAATTAGTCAGTAATCAAACCTTTCAACAATTTGATAAAATCAAAACATTTAGTGCTTTTGCTTCCTTTCCAATTCCTTTAGATTATTTCTTTAAAGGCAAAGCAGAGTTTCAAAAACGTATGAATACTATTGACAAGATGAATTACATCTACCTCAACATCAATTATGTAAAATCTACTATTGATGGCTATAGTTTTCCATTTGATAACAAAGCGATAGTTAACTATGGTGCACAAGCACAAATTATATTGCCATGGCAAATTACCAATACACTTTCTTATTTTATTTTACCAAAAGGAACCTGGGAGATTTACCAAATCGAAAAGCCTATTCAGCAATTTGATATTTCTTTCAATAAAGATTTCATGAATAAAAAATTAAAAGTAGGAGTACATTGCTTTGATGTTTTCAACAAAAATGAAGTTAACGCTTTGATTGCAGGAGAAAATTTGGACACTCGTTTTTACCAAAAACAAGATTCAAGAACTTTCCGTGTCTCGTTGACCTATAATTTTGGAAACCTAAAACTAGAACAAGAAAATACCAATATCGATACGGAGAAAGTAAAACAAGGAGGAGGAATTATAAAATAATTTTTGTTTTGATTTAGTAACAAAGCCCTGAGACTACCTCCTAATCTCAGGGCTTTACTATTTTAGCTTAGTGCTGATTTTCATCTATTCTTCTTTAACTTCATCATAATTTACCATCCAATTCACACCAAATTTATCAGTACACATTCCGAAATATGCTCCCCAAAAAGTATCAGTCATAGGCATCACTATACTTCCGTTTGCGGATAAACCATTGAAAAACCTATCGGCTTCTTCACGGCTCACCGTATTGATAGACACCGACATATTTTGCCCAAAAGTAACTGCACCCGAGGCACTATTACTATCGCTTCCCATTAAAACCGAATGAGCGCCTATAGGCAAAGAAATGTGCATAATTTTGTTACTGTCTTCCTCAGACAAAGAAGGGTTTCCATCACCCGAAGGCATATCACTAAATCTTCCTACATAAGGAAACTCACCACCAAACACGGATTGGTACAACAAAAAGGCTTCTTCACAATTGCCATTAAAAATTAAATAAGGATTGATTGCTGTCATATGATATGTTATTTAGTTTCTGAAAGTTGCTTTACAATGGCTAAACCTTTAGGAAAAGTATCTTCAAAATACTGCTGATATTGCGCTAAACAGTCCATTGTTGTTTCAAGTAAAACCCCATTAGCTGTAGTTGTTAATCTGTAGGTTTCCATAGCTCCTGTCCATACTTGAGTCGCTTCATCTATAGGCATTTCTTGAAAGTTTTTCAATTCTCCCAAATGCTTAAAAGCCATATACTCATATTCTTGTTTTGTTTGAATCAGACTATTCATTCCTTCGCCAGTAGGAGATAGAAAATGAATTTTACTTCCCTCTTCCCAATCACTAACAGCATAAGTACCTTCACAAAATGCAGACGCCCATTGTCTGAAAGTAGGATCCTCCCATAAAACAGTCCAAATTTTTTCTTTTGTAGCCTGAATCAAAATTGAAAAATGTAATGTTTCCATTGTACTATATTTTATTTTAACCAATTGATAGTATTAAAGTTACCTTTTTAAATTGACTCTCTTTTAAAAAAACATAACTTTTACTTTGATTTTTTTACAATAGATAGTAATTTCGGCACCTCTCGGGATGTAGCGCAGCCTGGTAGCGTACTAGCATGGGGTGCTAGGGGTCGCTGGTTCGAATCCAGTCATCCCGACTTCTTTAAAATAAAAATCCCATTTACACTTGGTAAATGGGATTTTGTTTTTCTACAAATAAATTAAAACTTACTGTAACCTAGTTTTATCGTTTTTGTCAAATCGAGCGCAGTCGAGATTGATTGTTCTCGACTGCGCTCGAACTGACAAATACAAGGTTGTACTTCAACCACTATTCCTGCATCATATCGATGTGTCGATCATGATAGCCTAATAAATATAAGACTCCATCCAATCCTAAACTCGAAATTGAAGTCGACGCGCTTTCTTTTACTTTTGGTTTAGCATGAAAAGCAATTCCTAATCCAGCTAAATTCAACATGGGCAAATCATTCGCACCATCTCCTACCGCAATGGTTTGGTTAATATGAATGCCTTCTTTTTCAGCAATAGACTTTAAGTATTCTGCTTTCTTTTGACCATCTACGATTTCTCCTAAATAATTGCCCGTTAACTTTCCGTCTTTTATTTCTAATTGATTGGCATAGACATAATCGATACCCAATTCTTTTTGCAAATATTCTCCAAAATAAGTAAACCCTCCTGATAGAATGGCTGTTTTATATCCATAATACTTCAAGGCCTTCATCAATCGGTGGGCTCCTTTCGTAATTGGAAGATTGATGGCTACATTTTGCAAAACTTCTTCGCTCAAGCCCTCTAAAAGCGCCATACGTTTTTTGAAACTTTCGCTAAAATCAATTTCTCCATTCATGGCTGACTCGGTAATGGCTCTTACTTCTTCCCCTACTCCTGCCAACTCAGCCAATTCATCAATTACTTCGGTTTGTATTAGTGTCGAATCCATATCAAAACAAACCAAACGACGATTACGACGGTACATGTTATCTTCTTGAAAAGAAATATCGACATTCAAATCGCGAGATACATCCATAAAACTTGACGTCATTGCGGTTTTGTCTAATAAACTTCCTGTTACGGATAATTGGATACAAGAACGAGGATATTCTTCTTTTTCGACTACGGAGGCTCTTCCTGTCAATCGTATAATTGAATCGATATTTAATTTATTATTCGATAAAATTTGAGTCACTGCGGATAACTGAACCGCAGTTAATTCTTCACCCAATACATTGATGATATAGCGTTGTTTACGTTGGGCTTTCACCCAATTTTCATAATCTTCAATGGTAACAGGAGTAAACTTTACTTTAATCCCCAATTCATAGGCTTTGAATAATAAATCTTTCAACACTGGACCTGAATTAGATCCTTTCTCAATTTCAAATAGAATACCTAAAGACAACGTATCATGTATATCAGCTTGACCAATATCCAAAATAGTAGCGCCATAGGTTGCCAAAATAGAGGTTAAACCAGCGGTTACTCCTAATTTATCCTGCCCAGAAACTTTTAACAAAATTATTTCTTTATCTTCTATTGTCATTTTGCGAACGATTTAATGAGTGCCAAAAATCGACATTCTATTGTTCAAAAAAAAGGACTTTCATCTTTTTATCGAAAGTGGAAAGAATGTTTTAAACCATCTGTGTTTATGAATAAATCCGAAATAAATGGCTTCTTTTATGATCAAATCATTAACGAATAAAGCTCAAAAACGAATGTTTTTGAGCTTTATTTTGCTTTTCATTGAGCTTGAAATTACTTAAGAAGCAATCTCCAAACGTTTCAATAAGTTTTTATTTAATGTTTCTTGAGCATAGTCTTTATCAATTGCTAATACTTTATCGTCTGAACTTGGCAATTCATACATAGCATCGGTTAAGACGGCTTCGCATAAAGAACGTAAACCACGCGCTCCTAACTTGTATTCTAAAGCTTTATCCACAATAAAATCTAACGCCTCGTCTGTAATACTAAAGACAACTTCATCCATTAAGAATAACTTTTCATATTGTTTGATTAAAGCATTTTTAGGCTGTGTCAAAATCGCCCTCAAAGTAGCTCTATCCAAAGGATCCATATGTGTTAAAACGGGCAAACGACCAATGATTTCAGGAATCAAACCAAAATCCTTAATGTCTTTTGGAATAATGTATTGTAATAAATTGTCTTTGTCGATATTATCCTCATTTTTAGAAGTAGAATATCCAACCGCTTGGCGATTCAAACGTTTAGAAATAATACGTTCAACACCGTCAAAGGCACCACCAGCAATAAACAAAATATTCTGAGTATTCACTTCAACAAACTTTTGATCAGGATGCTTACGCCCACCTTTTGGCGGAACATTTACTACAGTTCCTTCCAACAATTTCAATAAAGCTTGTTGTACGCCTTCGCCAGAAACATCACGAGTTATAGAAGGGTTATCGCTTTTACGAGCAATTTTGTCTATTTCATCAATAAAAACAATTCCTCGTTCGGCTTTGGCTACATCATAATCTGCGGCTTGCAACAAACGAGTCAAAATACTCTCCACATCTTCTCCAACATAACCTGCTTCTGTCAAAACAGTGGCGTCAACAATCGCAAGTGGTACATCTAGCATTTTGGCAATACTTTTGGCAACCAATGTTTTTCCGGTACCTGTTTGCCCCACCATAATGATGTTACTTTTTTCGATTTCTACTTCGTCATCTAATTGCTGTTGCATCAAACGTTTGTAGTGGTTGTACACCGCAACCGACATCACTTTTTTAGTTTGTTCTTGACCAATAACGTATTGATCCAAAAACGCTCTAATTTCTTTTGGTTTTTTCAAAATCAAATCACCCACTAACTTAGAATTACCGTTTGATTTTAATTCTTCGAGAACAATACCATGTGCTTGCTCGATACATTTGTCACAAATATGCGCATCTATACCTGCAATTAGCAAATTGGTCTCTGGTTTTTTCCTTCCGCAGAAAGAACATTGTAATACTTGTTTTGCCATCTTTTTTTTAGTGGTCAGTGGTCAGTGTTTAGTCATCAGTATCGGTTTTACAATAAACTTGTTAGTATTATAAACACATAACTCATTCTTAAAACTGAATACTAAAAACCTGAACACTGAATACTAATTTAACTTCTTCTTAAAACTTCATCTATCATTCCGTATTCCTTTGCTTCATCAGAAATCATCCAATAATCGCGTTCACTATCTGCATATACTTTGTCAAAAGATTGACCTGAATGATGAGAAATAATTCTATACAATTCGTCTTTCAATTTCAACATCTCGCGTAAGTTGATTTCCATATCAGAAGCTACACCTTGTGCTCCTCCTGATGGTTGGTGAATCATCACACGTGAATGAGGCAAAGCCGAGCGTTTTCCTGCAGCTCCAGCACATAACAAAACAGCTCCCATAGAAGCAGCCATACCTGTACAAATAGTAGCAACATCTGGCTTAATATATTGCATGGTATCATAAATTCCTAAACCTGCATACACGCTTCCCCCTGGTGAATTCAAGTAAATCTGAATATCTTTGGATGCATCTGCACTTTCTAAAAATAACAATTGCGCTTGTACAATATTGGCAATTTGATCATCGATACCTGTTCCTAAGAAAATGATTCTATCCATCATTAATCTAGAAAAAACATCCAACTGAGAAACATTCAATTGACGTTCTTCAATAATGTATGGAGTCATATTCGTTGGATTCATTGCTGCAACGATTTTATCGTAATACATGGCATTTACTCCTTGGTGCTTTGTAGCAAATTTTTTAAATTCTTTACCGTAGTTCATTTTTTTAAAGTTTAAAGTTTAAAGTTTAAAAGTTTAAGGTGCAATCTATAAATCCTTACTGTTTAAACAAAAGAGCGTCAAAAAAAATATTCTTTTGACGCTCAAATATAACTATTTTTTATCGTTTCGGTTTTCTAATGAAATCATAAAGTTTAATTCTCTAATTCAGCAGTCAAACTTTTAACTTCCATTTTCAAACCACTAACTATAATTTATTCTCCGTATGAAGCTGCAATAAATTCTTCGTAAGTCACTTCTTTAGTCGTTGGATTCGCTTTTTCTTTAAACAATTCCAATAATTTAGCAGCAACTACTTGGTCAGAAAGTCTTTTCACTTCTTCTTGATTAGACAATACTCTAGCTACAATTCCTTGTACTTCCTCATCCGATGGATTTGTTTGTCCGAATTGTGCCATTTGTTGTTTGATTGCATTGGTAGTAAACGTTTTCAAATCTTCAAAAGTAATTTGAATGTTACTTTGTGCCATTGCTTTTCCTTCGATTAACTGAAAACGCAATCCTTTTTCAGAACGTGCATATTCTACTTCAGCTTCAGCAGGAGATAATTTTTTCTCACCAACAGTTTGTAACCATTTTTTCAAGAATTCAGCTGGCAAATCAAATTTAGTGTTGTCAATCAAAAAGTTTTGAACATCAGCCAATAATTTTTGGTCTGCTTGTTGAGCGAATTGCGCCTCAGCATCTTCTTTGATTTTTGCTTTCAACTCTTCTAATGTAGCAACATTACCTTCACCAAACAATTTATCGAACAATTCTTGGTTCAATTCAGCTGGCTCAGAAGCATTGATTGCTTCGATAGTAAAATCAACATCAACTGCTAAGTCGTGTACATTATCGTGTCCTACTTTTAGGTAGTCCATCAATTGGTGATCGTCTTCAAATAAACCTTTAGTGTTTACGGTTACAACATCACCTACTTTTTTACCAATAAATAAATCTTGAGTCGCTTTGTCTTTGAAAGTATCTAATGCAATTGTTGTTGGATTATTGATTCCGTTTGCTTCGCTAGAGAAAATTCCAGTTAAGTCACACCCTTCAGCTACCACTTCCTGAGAAATTGCTTTTCCGAATTGTTTTTGGATACGCGCTACTTGCCCGTCAATTAATTTATCATCAGCAGTAACGATGTATTTTACGATGTCGTTTTTAGCTTCTAAATCCAATTCAAAGTTAGGCACTAAACCTATTTCGAACTCAAAAGTCAATTCTTCAGCGGACCAATCTCTATTTTCTTCTTCTTTTGCAAGAGGAGTACCTAAAAGATTCAATCTTTCAGACTGAATGTAACGCTCCAAAGCTAAATCAATTACTTTTTTAACTTCTTCTATTTTGATTGCTTTTCCGTATTGTTTTTCAACCAAATCTTTTGGCACAGCACCTTTTCTAAAACCTTTAACTTGCGCCAATGGCATTTTTTCATTGATTCTTTTGGCTACTTGACCTTTGTAATCCATGTGTACCACAGTCATCACAATCGTTTCAGTCACAGCATTTATAGCTACTCTTTTAATATCCATCTTCTTCTTTTATTTACATTATAAAATTGGGTGGCAAAATTATAAAATTTTCAACTGGCAAACAAGCTTTTTATTTCCAACCTTTGGGTTTGAAAAACAAGCGATTATTTAATCGATAATTGATCAATTAAGAGACATGTTATGACGCTTAACAAGCGTCTGTTGAAGTTGACTTTTTAAAAAAGAATAGCAAACCAATACTAAAAAATCTGACCCTTAATTATTGAAGTAAACCCGATTCCAAATGGCTTCATTAAAGTTTTTTCCTTTCATAAAAAACGCATACATACCAACGGCAAAAACGGATTTAAACATAAACAAAAAGATAATAATTGGAGCCATGACAACCCTTTTACTCAAATTGCTTTCTGGAACAAAAGCACTAAAAAGCAAACTAAGTAAAGCTGAAAAAATCACAAAATTTAGTACGTTTTTAAAAGGAGTCACCAACAACTTTCGGGCAGGGTGCAAATCCTCTCCCCATTTATGAATTAAATAATAATAACCATTTCCCAAAGGCGCAAACAAAAGTGGATCATCATAGCTAAGCAACTGAAAAGTTTTGGTAGTAGCCATGATTTTAAATCCTTGCAAGGTGGTTTGGTGTAATTTCTCGAGTCTTCGAATCTCTGAAATAGCCTCAGCAGGAAGATTATCCTTAAAAAAATGACTGTCTAGAAAACGTAAACGATACGCTATACAAATTGTTTTGATTTGGTCAAGATGAAAAATCTTATCGGTTTCGAGTAAATCGATTACAAATTCATTTTGGTTTGTTGAACTTTTCTCCCGAATGGCAGACTCAATCCTATTTCTTTCTTGAATATTCTGAGATAAAATTTGCTCTACTTGATGTAATAAAGTGTCGACATCGATTACTTTTTGGCGATCTTGTAGTAACTTCTCTTGCACGTTTGTCTTATATAGTAGCATCTTTTCTTTGTTTTTGGCATTTATACTCTCTTCATTTCTATTCCACTTGAAGATAAAGCATTTGCCAAAAATAAACAACTACCACACTGAATTTAAACAAGTTGAACGAAAGTTAAAGTTGAAAAAAAGAAAAAACGCCTTACTCTACTTTTTAGAGCATCAATAAAAACAGCTTTTGGATTTTGGACTATTTAAAATTTTGTAGGTGTTCTAAAGCCGTTTTTTTACAGACAAAATATCGCCCACCGCTACCAGGCCTATAGTTGGCCCAATCAAGTTTTGACCAAAAAGGACATTATTTCCTTTCATACGATATTTAGCCAAAGTTTTAAGTGGCTCTTTACCAGAGACAATTCCTTTTTCTTGATCGATTGTAGTCATTACACAACGCCCACAAGGTTTTACCCCATAAAAAAGTAAGGTACCAATGTTGAATTCTCTCCAAGTGTCTTCCTCATAGGGTTCCCCTCCAGTAAACACGAAATTGGGTCGAAATCGATTCATGGTAATTGGCCTTTTTAATCGATTATTCAAATCATCAAGAGAAGATTGACCGATTATTAAAAAAGGATAGGCATCAGAAAAAGAATTAGTGTCCGAAGGCGAAATTGCATAATCCGCATCTACACTTCTGTGACTATCATCGGGCATATAGACCAAACGAGCAGAGAATCCTAAAATAGCAGAAAACCATGCAGAAATTGCCGCATCAACTTCGAAAGCTTGTATGGCATCCTCCCAAACTGTTACTGTAAACAAAGCTTGGTCCTTGGTATAATAAAGAGGCACTTCGATAAAAGAACCCGTTTTCCGATAGGTTATAACCATTCCGCTTGTACGCATTTCGGGCTGAAAAAGTGCCAAAATTGCATGTTCTCGCTGGGATAAAAACGTTCCGTTTTCATCTACTAACAACCACCTGCGATCGTGTTCTAATCCACGATCGGTAATTCGAGCTTGCGTTAACGAAATGCCTCCCAATGATTTGATTGGGTAAATCCAAAGTTCTGAAAGTTGCAGCATGTTTTTTCTAGTGATTCGTTTTAGTAAGTAGCCTGTTTACCAAAAAGCAATTTGCAGCTCTATAGCCCCGGCAGTAGCGGCATCCTTTTTGGTGCCGCTTTTTTTCGGCACCAAAAAGATATAGCGGATGACGGGACGATGCCTCCAAAAAAGCCTTTTGTTTCCGCTCCTATACCAAAAATCGGATGACGTTTTTATCATCTATTTTTCCTTTATGAATAATTTGTAAGCAATAGATTGTGTAATGGAAAGCACCAAACTAAAAAGCAAGGCCGTCCAAAAAGAATCAACTACAAATCCGCCAACAATTTTAGTGCATAAGATAATCATCAAACCATTGATGATTAATAAAAACAATCCAAAGGTTACGATGGTAAAAGGCAGTGTTAAAACTACCATTATGGGTTTGATAAAAATATTAATTAACCCCAAAACAAAGGCTACAATAAGCGAGGTAGTAAAACTTTCTACATGTACGCCTGACATAAAGTTGGAAATTAGTAAAACCAAACCTGCGGTGATTAAAAGTCGTAAAAATATATTCATTTTGTTTTTTATTTTAAATTAAAAATAATAAAAAGAAACTGTTTTCTAGTTGCTTTTTAAAAAATCAACGCAGAATTGATAGAAAAGTGCTGGATTTTCGGCATGCAACCAATGTCCTGCATTAGGAATGGTTTGAAGTTGCATATTGGGAAAATGATGCCTAATTTTTTCTAGATCTTGATCCAAGATATAATTAGAATTTCCTCCGCGAATAAAAAGCGTGGGCATCATAGCTACGGCATTTTCTGGTAAAGCTTTGCCGATTTGGTCGATTTTTTGATTAAAAACAGCTAAATTGAAACGAAAGGCTAATTGCCCCGGCTCTTGCCAATACAAACTTTTGAGCAAAAATTGCCGCGTACCAAAGTCTGGAATATAAGTAGCAAGAATAGCATCTACCTCGTTTCGGCTTGGCTTTTGGGCAAAATCGACTGCGTTCAAACCTGCTAATATATCCTGATGGTGAGGCGCATAAAATTTAGGCCCTATATCGGCCACGATTAATCTACGTATCAAATCAGGATACGTGGTGGCCAATAACATGGCTACTTTTCCTCCCATGGAATGCCCGATGATATCTATATTTGCTAAACTATTCGCTTTACAATAGTCATACACATCTTGCACCATCAACTCATAACTAAAATCCTCTGAGTGAAAACTGCGCCCATGATTTCGTAAATCCAAAAGATGTACTTGATACCCTTGATCTACAAACTGAGTTCCTAATGTTTTCCAATTGTCAGACATACCAAGAAAACCGTGCATTATAAGTAAAGGTTGCCCTGAACCTTCTATTTTTGAGTGTAACATTGTTTAGATTTAAAATCGTCGCAAAGATAAACAATCTACTTAATTAAAATTATTTGTAATCTTTTGGTGAATATCACTAAAAGTGGGTATTGTGAGAAATTTAATTAAAACTAATTTTGCATAAGATTTTTTAACAAAAAAATACTCAAATCTTTTATTAACAATTGCAAATCATTATCCATGATCAAAAAAATTTTATTATTCTCTGTTGCCATCTCACAACTAACTATTTCTTGTTCTAATGACGAACCTACAACTCCAATAGCAGAACAGAGTTTAAGTGAGCAAATTGCAGAAATTATTAAGCAACCTTATTCTAAACTAACGCCAGCACAACAAAAGGTAAAACTAGAAGCAGAGGCCAATGAAATGTTGGTTCAAATGGACAAATCAAAAAGCTCTGGTGCAATTGAAGCATTACAAAACTTAGCAAGATTGCTTGATGTAAGCTCTGTGGATGTGTTCAGCGGAAAAAACGATAACTCAGTAGAAGATATTATCAATACCGCTGGAGTTTATGGAATCTACACTTGGAATGCATCGAAGAACACTTGGACAAAAACAACTTCTTCGACAGAATTGAAATTTATTTTTCCTGCAAAAGCATCTCTTACCGCTAATAATGCTGTTTTTTCTACCAAAGGAACTGCATCTGATGTAAAAGTAAAAATTCAAGACAGTTATAATTGGCAGACCGATACTGAGGTAAATGATTATATCTTTTTACCTACAACCGCAGATGCTGTTTTAACCATTGACAATGTATCGGCAGCTACATTTACTCAAACGGCGAAATATGCTAACGGAAAAGAAGTGCCAAATGAATTTGCATACAAAATGACACTTAACGATGGTTACACTTGGGAAATGAGTGGAACAAAAGCAACAGAAAACACTTCAAAAGCAGCCTTTACTTTCAATGGGAAAAATTTAGTTTCTTTTAATGCTGGAAGTTCTGCAAGTATTGATAAATTGATCGAGGATGACAATTTAACTCAATACAAAGGCAAAGCTAATGGCTTGGTTCAAATCATGGATAATTTTGTTATTGTAGCAAATATGGATTTAGCGACTGAAGCTGCTGATGAAATGGCTTTAGAAAAAAGTTTGCCAATTGTTGACTATCAAAAAAAGACATATTTAACTGATCTTAACGCGTATCAACTAAAATATGCTGAAGGTAGTGTAACAAACTTCAATAAAAACATCAAACTTACTTTAGTGTCTAAAAAGGATGGTACAAAAATAGCAGAAGTTGTGAAACGTTCAGAAAAAGGATATTCTTACAAATACATGTATGACCTTTGGATCGTTGACAATTCAAATACATACGGCGGATATTGGGATTACAATCCAAACGGCGGTACTATCATTCAATATTATGATGAAGAATTATACTTGAAATTCAATGACAATACCGAAGTGTCTATGAGTACTTACTTCTCAGAAGGGTTTGAAAATTTAGAGACGAAATTTGAAGACTTTATCAAAGCTTTTGACAAATAAAAAGAAATTTTATAACTGTAAAGCCGATTTGAGCAATTCAAATCGGCTTTATTTTTTTGGTGGTGTTTTCACTTCCAAAGTACTTTGACCATAGCCCGCCCAAATACCAATACCTCCTTTAATATTTGATTTTAAACTCGTATTAGAAGGATAAATTGGGTTTCTACTGTTTACAATTTCATTTTGCCAACTATTCCAAAAATCAAGCGCTTCTTTGTTTTGAGTTCTTAACTTCACAAAAATAAGATCTCCGTCTGAAAAATAAGGAGTGAATTTAGTTTTAGGAAAAAGCAAAACACCTCTATTTATTTGTAGAGCAATAGCCGAAGCTTTAAAATTTTTATCATCTAAATTACCATAAAATGAAGGTACAAAAATAGGTTCTTCCTTATCAATCCTTGTCGCAATTTGATAATAGTTTTTTTCATTTAAAGGATCTTCAAATTTCACAAAAACATAGCCTGTTGTATCAGTGGCTTTATTCTTAATATACTCAGCTGAATTGAGCTTAACACTTTTGGGTATCGTTGTAACAGCTTCAACAATTCGATTTAAATATTCAATTTTTAATGAGTATTCTTTTCCAGCTTCTCCTTTTAAAGTAGTGCCATAATACACAAATGGAGGTACTCTGTCCTTATCATTCTTCACCCTCAAAACTTCTGAATTAACTCCGTCTGAAACAGTAATTTTAGCCGACCTTATAACGTGATTCAGAACATTTGTAGAATCAATAACCTCAGCAACAGGAATGCTACTAGATAACAATACCTGAGCAAAATCCCCTTCCTCAATCCATCCTTCTACCACAATTTTTGATTCAGCTTTCACTGTCGCATTAAAATCATCTTTAGAACAATGAACTAATAAGTAGAGCCAAAAGAAATAACAAACATTTTTTCATTGATTAAAATTTAAATCTCCAACTAATTGAAGGTAGCATTCGGTACAAGACCTTTTTTTCTTGTTTCACAATTACACTATTTTTATCATCATTAACCTGAATATTCAAAACCACATAAATGGGGTTATCAATATTAAAAGTGTTATACATTGAAAAATTCAATGCACTCTCTTTTGTATTAGTTTTTACAAAAAAGTAATTCACAGAAAGATCTGTTCTGATATAATTTGGCATCTGTGCATTATTATATGCTGAATATTCTTTGACTGGATTATTATTGATAAAATACCACGACGTTGGCATTGTAAAACGGTTTCCAGAACTAAAGACTTGAGTCAATCCAAAATTCCACTTTGGATTTAACTCATACATCCCAACCACTGAAAGATTATGTCGCCTATCGTATTTTGCAAAATAAGTATTCCCATTATTCAATTTATCAAAATTTCGATCTGACCAACTCAGTGTATAACTAAGCCAACCATTGAACTTGCCGTTGTTTTTTCGAAGCATCATTTCAAAACCATAGGCTTTTCCTTTTCCAACGAGTAAGTCATTTTTGAGTGTTGTCGTTTCATTAAACTGAGTGACACCATAAGGATATTCTAATAAATCTTTCATCGAACGGTAAAATCCTCCAACCGTTGAGACTAGATTTTTTGCAACATTAAAACTAGAACCAACTGAAAATTCATCCGATGATTGTGGTTTTATACCATCGGAACTTGCTATCCAAAAATCAGTAGGAATACCAACACTTGAGGTCGTTATCATACTCAAATATTGATAGTGTTTATTATAAGAGGTATAAAACGAATAACGACTATTAGCTATATAATTCAATAAGATACGAGGGTGAAAATGAAGGTATGAACTTGTGTTTACTCCCGAAGAATAATAATTGATTCGAAGTCCCAATTCAGCATTAAAATGATCCGTAATCTTTGGCTTAATTGTTGTAAAAACAGCAGCTTCACTTGAATTGATTTCACTGTTCTGAAAGGCATTACTGGAATCTGTTAAATTTTTAACGCTAATTTTTTGCGGCTGCAAATTATGTAGAACGTACTGAAAACCCGATTCAATAGGTGTATTTTTAATTAAATATCTAAAGGAATTATTAAATCCAAAATCTTTGACATAAGAAGAAACTCCAAAGCGAATGGTAGCTTGTTCCATATTCAAGTCATTTGAATATTGACTAAAATAAACAGCATTTGACATAGATACTTTAGAGGAAAAAGTGGTCACCAAAGTTGGAGAAACAATAAAATTACTCCATTTTAAATTTGTTCGTAGAGCAAGATTTCCATCTTTTACTTTCAACTCATCTGCACTAACAAATGCATCAATATAAAATAGATTTTTTTTAGATAGTTGAGATAAAAAAGTAAAATTCCCGTCCGAAAATCCGTATTTCATCCCTTTAACATCGTTATTCTCAGATTCTGATTTAATCAAAGGTGCTACAATCTCATCAATATATGTTTTTCTAGCTGAAAAATAAAAACCTGTTTTACTACTTATTGGAACAGCCAAAGTTAATTGAGAAGCCAAAATCCCAATATTCCCTTGAATATGGAATGCTGAAGGTATTTTTTTATTAGGTAACAATTCTGTAGTTGAACTTAATCTTCCTCCATATTTTGAATTTGAACTAGATTTGTCAAAATCAACTTCTTTGATGTGGTCTGCATTATAAAAAGGAAATATCCCCAATAAATGAGACATTCCATATACTGGAGTTCCGCTGTACAAAATAGCATTGTGCCCAGGATCGCCTCCTCTTACATATAAATATCCATTAGCATCACCGGAATTTTGCACTCCAGGAGTAAGTTGCAAAACTTTAATTATGTCTGTAGTACCCAAAACAGTTGGCACATTAACTAGCTCTTTTAAATTAAAGGACAGTTTACCTCCTGATAGACTAGTAATTCCTGCTTTTTTAGTATTGGTAATTATAACTTCATTTAAAACCGAACGCTCTTTTTCTAAACTAATAGAAATCAATGTGTCTTTCGATAAATTAAAATTAAAATGCTTTTCTGTATAGTTTTGATATTTTACCGCAACTTTAATCCTTCCCAAAGGAATCTTCTTTGAAAAAAAACCAACACTATCAGTTAGTACATAATAATCAACATTGTTTACCTGAAAAGAAATTGTGGCACCAAATAAATTTTCATTTTCAGAAGACTTTATATTCCCCGCTACCACGGCTTTTGTTTGAGCAAATAAACCGTAAAAACAAAACAAGAAAAAGAGAAGAGTTGATTTCAATACTTGATTTTAATAAGAAAAATGCGAAATTAAGCATTTACACCCCAATTCTCTCTAAATCATTTACTATTTAATTTTTCATTTACTTCAATTTTTGCAAATACATATTCACCACATTATCTAATCCTAAATAAATAGCCTCAGAAATTAACGCGTGTCCAATAGAAACTTCAAGCAAACCAGGAATGTTTTGTTTGAAAAACTGAATATTATCCAAACTTAAATCATGTCCTGCATTGATTCCAAGACCTAATTCATTGGCAAGTTCTGCGGCTTTTATATAAAGATCAATTCCTCTCTCATTGCCTAAACTGTATTGATGTGCAAAAGCTTCGGTATACAATTCTATTCTGTCTGTTCCCGTTTTTTTAGCGCCTTCGATCATAGCGGCTATTGGGTCCACAAAAATAGAAGTTCGAATGCCGTGGCGTTGAAATTCCTGAATCACCTCGCTCAGATAAGACCCATTGGCTACTGTATCCCAACCAGCAGAAGAAGTGATGGCTCCAATGGCATCTGGAACCAAAGTAACTTGTGTAGGCTTGCATTCTAATACCAAATCGATAAAGTTATGCTGTGGATTTCCTTCTATATTATATTCGGTGTAGACAATTGATTGTAAATCACGAGCATCTTGGTAGCGAATATGGCGCTCATCAGGACGAGGATGAATGGTGATACCTTGTCCTCCAAATTTTTGAATATCGGTGGCTACTTGTAACAAATTAGGAACGTTACCTCCTCTAGCATTACGCAAAGTAGCTATTTTATTGATGTTTACACTTAATTTTGTCATGTTACCTTATATAATTAATACAAATACATTATTGCGGAAACAAAAATACAAAGTAAAACCTAGGACTTTTTGCCTTTTTTTGATTATTTTGCATGAAATATTTCGAAAAGAACTATGACAGAAATTTTAAATTACATCACCAACGATTATAAAGCTATTGACAGTCAAGAAACCATTGCGGTTGTTCAAGACCGTTTGTATGAAATACCATTTTCTCATTTCCCTATTGTAGAAGATGGCATTTATATCGGATGTATTATTAAAGATGACTTGGAAACCTTTGACGGCGACAAAAAAATAACAGATTATCGTTTTACGCTAGAACCTTTTTTTGCAAGAACACAGATGATCTGGCTAGATGTTTTGGAAGTTTTTGCCAAAAATCACACCAACTTAGTTCCCGTTTTAGATGAAAACAATACCTATAAAGGGTATTATGAAATAGAAGACATCATCAAGTTTTTTCATGAGACTCCTTTTTTAAAAGAGCAAGGTGGTATACTTGTAGTTCAAAAAGGAATTTTAGACTACTCCATGAGTCAAATTGCACAAATCGTAGAAAGCAATAATGGCAAGCTTTTAGGCCTTTTTGTTTCGGAAGCCAATACAGAATCCGTTCAAGTTACCATTAAAATAAGTTTAGGGGCGATGAACGACATTATTCAAACCTTTCGTCGCTACAACTACGAAATCATTTCTGAACACCAAGAAGACAATTATATCAATAGCCTAAAAGAACGATCCGATTATTTGGACAAATACCTTAATATATAGTTATACGAGGTTAGAAAGTTAAAACCTACTTTCTAATGACGAACATTCTATCGAAAAATCACAAAACACATGAAAGTAGCCCTATACGGACAATATTATTTAGTAAGTACAGAACCCATTATCAAGGATATTTTTGTTTTTTTCAATGAAAACAATGTTGAAATGGTGATTGAAGCTACTTTTCTTGAAATGTTATACGAAAAGAAGATTGTTCGAAAAGAATACAATACCTTTAGTTCACACACCGAACTAGACAACAGTTTTGACATGCTAATAAGTATAGGTGGTGATGGCACGATGCTTAGAGCAGTAACGCTGGTTCGAAATTCTGGAGTACCACTATTAGGAATCAATGCTGGCCGATTAGGCTTTTTGGCTAATGTTCAAAAAGAAAATATTGCCGCCTTCATGCAATTGGTTTTAGACAAAAAATATACTTTATCCAAAAGAACCCTCCTTAGCCTTTCATGTTCACCAGAAAACGAAACCATTCTTGAGTTGGATTTCGCCCTAAATGAAGTAACCGTAAGTCGAAAAGATTCTACCTCAATGATTACAATAGAAACCTATTTGAATGGTGAGTTTTTAAATTCCTATTGGGCAGATGGCCTAATTATTGCCACACCAACAGGAACTACAGGTTATTCTTTAAGTTGTGGAGGACCCATTTTAACACCAAATGTAAAAAGCCTCGTAATTACTCCAATTGCCCCACACAATCTTAACGCAAGACCACTTGTTATTGCAGATGATACCGAAATTGTTCTTAGAGTGACCGGACGTGAGGACCAATATTTAGTTTCATTAGACTCAAGAATCACCTCTGTACAAAACGAATCCGTCTTGACCATCAAAAAAACACCCTTTCAAATTAATATGATCGAAATACAAGATGAAACTTTCTTAAAAACACTCCGAAATAAGTTACTTTGGGGGGAAGATCGAAGAAACTAAGTTTTATTTAAAACCTTCTATACGATACCAATAGAATTTGCCGTTTTGACTATTCAAGAGCAGTAGCTAGATAAAAACTTGTTTATTTTTCAAAAAAGTAGACATTTGTGCTATTGAGCATTGATTAGTATTGAATATTATTATATTTGCACGCAATTTTATAAGTATGAACAAATTCTTTTATTTGCTTTTAATAGCTTTTTCTTACGGAATTTCTTATTCTCAAATACACGAGATTGGAGTTTTTGCAGGAGGAAGCAATTATGTTGGCGATGTTGGTCCTACCACTTACATCGCTCCTAACGAAATGGCTTTTGGTATTTTATACAAATGGAATAAAAGCCCAAGACATGCGTATCGTTTTTCTTACACTCAATCTATGTTGCAATCGAATGATTTAGACTCCAAAGAAGGTAGCCGAAATCAACGAGGATACTCTTTTAAAAACAACATCAAAGAATTTTCAGCAGGATTAGAATTCAACTTTTTTGATTTTAATCTACACGAATCCAAATTAAAAGTGACTCCATATGTTTTTTCAGGAATCAATTATTTTTTTCATGATGAACTTTACATTAATACTGCTGGTGATACTTATAAAGAAAAAACAGGAAGTTCGATGGCAATTCCAATGATTGTTGGTGTAAAATCGAGTCTATCCCGTAACTTTATCATCGGATTAGAAGTAGGTGCAAGATATACATTTACAGATAATTTAGACGGAAGCCTCCCTGAAAGAGCTACTTTACAGCAATTCAGATTTGGTAATATAAATAACACGGACTGGTATGTTTTTTCAGGTATAACATTAACGTATACTTTTGGTGAAAAACCATGCTACTGCGCATACTAATATGGATTTACTACAACAAATAAATACAGAAAGATTACCCAAACATTTAGCTATCATAATGGATGGCAATGGGCGTTGGGCAAAAAAGCAAGGTTTTCTTAGAGCCTTCGGTCACGAAAGCGGAACCAAATCAGTCAAAAAAATCATCCAAGCTAGTGCAGAATTAGGAATTAAAAACCTAACTCTTTATGCTTTTTCTACCGAAAATTGGAACCGACCAAAGTTAGAAGTAGAGACTTTGATGAAAGTATTGATCAACGCATTAAAAAAAGAAGTTGACACCCTACAAAATAACAACATCAAACTGAACGCCATTGGCAATCTTGAGTTGTTACCAAAGACTGCTCAAAACCAACTTTTAGAAGTGATTAACCTTACAAAAGAAAATACTTTAATGACATTGACTCTAGCCTTAAGCTACGGATCTAGAGAAGAATTAACAAATGCAGTAAGAATAATTAGTGAGAAAGTTAAAAATAATATAATTTCAATTGACGCTATTGACGATTCAATTATAAATGAGCATCTTTACACGCATAATTTACCGGATGTAGATTTAGTAATACGTACCAGCGGCGAACATAGAATAAGTAATTTCCTTCTATGGCAAATCGCTTATGCTGAATTGTATTTTACCGATATTTTATGGCCGGATTTTAAAGAACAAGATTTATATGAGGCTATCCTTAGTTATCAAAAGAGAGAACGCAGATTTGGAAAAACAAGTGAACAAATTAAATAAAATTTTAGTGTTGCAAAAAAGTATAAAAATAGCCCTTACCTTAATCCTTTTTGGAAGTTTTTCACAAATAAAAGCGCAAGATCGTGTCCCTTTTGACCAAGGAAAAAAATACATCCTCGCCAACGTTGACGTAACAGGAAAAATAAGCTTTAATAAACAAACAGTCGTAACTTTTTCTGGCCTAGAAAAAGGACAACAAATTACCGTACCAGGAGAAGAAATTAGTAGTGCCATCAAAAAATTAGGTAAACTTGGCCTATTTGATGAGATTGCATTTTATGTAAATAAAATTGAAAATGACAGTATATTTTTAGAGTTGAATATTCAAGAATTACCCAAACTAAAAGAGGTAAAATTTGTAGGTGTAAAGAAAAATAAAACCGAGGCACTGATCAAAGATAATAACTTGACAAAAGGTAAAATTGTCAACGAAAACTTGATTACTACAACCAAAAATTACATTGAAAATAAATACAAAAAAGACGGATTTTACAACACCAAAGTAGTGATTGTAAACACTCCTGCTGACTCTGCCACAAGCAATCAAGTCAATATGTTAATCAACGTTGACACGGGCACAAAAATAAAGATATCAAATATTGATTTTGTCGGAAACGAAAAATTGTCCGACAAAACCTTGAGAGCCGCAATGAAAGAAACGAAGCAAAAAAAATTGACTCGTATCTTTAAGAAATCTAAGTTTATCAAAGCAAAATATAAAGAAGATTTAGAAAAAGTAATTGCTGTTTATAAAGAAAAAGGATACAGAGATGCAAGAATTGTATCGGACTCTGTAGCCTTCGACAAAGAATTAAACGCTATCAAGATTAAAGTGAATGTTGAAGAGGGAAACAAATATTACTTTGGAAACATAAAATTCTTAGGAAATACTGTATACTCAGACCAAGGACTCTCACAAGTTTTAGGGATCAAAAAAGGAGAAACCTATAATGGAGTACTCCTTGAAAAACGTATTGCCGATAAATCAAAACCAGATGGTGAAGACATTACTAATTTATATCAAAACAATGGTTATTTGTTCTCTAACATTAATGCAGTAGAGGTAAAAACTGTTAATGACACTATCGATTTTGAAATTCGAGTTACTGAAGGACCAATTGCATATTTTAATAAAATTTCGGTAGTTGGAAATGACAAAACTAATGACCGTGTTATTTATCGTGAATTAAGAACAAAACCAGGAGAAAAATACAGCAAAGAAGAATTAGTTCGAACCATTCGTGAAATTGGACAATTAGGCTTTTTTGATCCTGAAGCCATTGATCCTAAATTCAAAAATGTTGATGCTGGTGCAGGAACTGTAGACATTGAATATCATTTAGTGGAAAAAGGCGCCAGCCAAATCGAATTACAAGGAGGTTATGGCGGTGGTGGTTTCATTGGGACCTTAGGACTATCATTCAACAACTTCTCGGCAAGAAACATGTTCAATAAAGAAGCCTATAAACCACTACCTATGGGTGATGGTCAAAAAGTATCCCTTCGTTTGCAAGCTAGTACTTTTTTCCAAACCTATAGTGTATCATTCTCTGAGCCTTGGTTTGGAGGGAAAAAACCAGTCTCTTTTAGTTCATCTCTATCCTACAGTAAACAATTTTTACAAAGTTTCTCAACTGGAAATGCAAGAGTTGACAGAAGTAAAAGCTTTAACATTTTATCCCTTTCTGTTGGAATCTCAAAACGTCTTAGTGAGCCCGATGATTTTACTTATTTATCACATGCTATCAGTTTTCAAAGTTATGACTTGAATAATTACTTCACAGGATTGTTTAGCTTTGGAAATGGTTTTTCTAACAACCTTGCCTATACAATAGGAATCACACACACTAATAAAGGTTTTAATCCAATTTTCCCTACTTACGGATCTGAGTTTAGTTTATCTGCTAAATTTACACCTCCATACTCTTTGTTTAACGGGGTAGATTATAAAAATTTAGGAGAATTAAAAGAAAACAAATACATATACGATGGAAGCATTGGAGATTCATATGTAGGAGATAACGGAATAGTAGTTAATAAAGGAGATTATGTAGAAGCCATACCAACAACTTCTACTCGACCAAATAGTGTAACTGATTACAAAGACGCCGTCGCAGATCCTGCCAAAGTAGATCAAAAGAAATTTAACTGGTTGGAATATTACAAAATCAAATTCAAAGCCGACTGGTATACTAAAGTATATGGTAAATTCGTTTTAAGAACTTTGGGAGAATTTGGTTTCATGGGAGCTTACAATCAAGATAGAGGATTAGTGCCTTTTGAACGTTTTTTCTTAGGGGGTGATGGTATGCAAAACTTTGCTATGGATGGTAGAGAAACGATTCAGTTGAGAGGGTATCCAAACAATTCATTAACTCCAAATGGTTCACAAGATGGAGCAACTGTGTACAATAAATTCTCTATGGAATTACGTTACCCTATAACCTTAAAAGCATCAGCTTCTATTTATGCCCTAGCTTTTATGGAAGCTGGCTCATCATATAATAATTTCAAAAATTACAATCCTTTTGCCTTGAGTCGTTCTGCTGGTTTTGGATTACGTGTTTTCATGCCTGCTTTTGGTTTATTAGGAATCGATTTTGGTCATGGTTTTGATCCAATTCCTGGACAAACCAAGGCTAATGGTTGGGAAACCCACTTCATTATTGGCCAGCAATTCTAGAATTATTGAAACTAACCACATTCAATACTATAAAGTTATGAGAAAACATATTTTATTTATATTTTTATCCCTTTTTGTAGTTGCAGTTGGTTATACTCAATCCAAAGGACCAAAAATTGGTTACATTGATATGGAGTATATTTTACAAAATGTAAATGGCTACGTAGATGCAACCAATCAACTAGAAATTAAAGCTCAAACTTGGAAACAAGAAATTGAGGTTAAAAAAAATGAAATAAAAAAATTAAAAGACGCTCTTACCATTGAAAAAGCCTTGCTTACTCGAGAACTAATTGAAGAAAGAGAAACAGAAATAAAGTTTCTTGACACTGAATTATTAGAATTTCAGCAAAAACGTTTTGGAGCTAACGGAGATTATATTATTCAAAAAAGTTCTTTATCAAAACCGGTACAAGATCAAGTTTTTACTGTTGTCCAAGACATTGCAGAACGTTTAAAATTTGATTTTATTTTTGATAAAACATCGGATATGACTATGCTTTTTGCAGCAAAAAGATTCGACATTAGTGATCAAGTATTGCGAAAATTAAACAATACCGATAAGCGAGAACAACTCAGTAAAAAACAATTAGAAGCTGAACAGATTAAAGAAAAAATTCAAGAAGCTTTAGATGAAAATCCAGAGTTAAATGAACGTCAATTGCAATTAGACGCAAAAAAATCTGCAAAAGAAAAAGCATTAGCAGAACGTATTCAATTACAAGAGCAGAAAAGAAAAGAATTCGAAGAGAATAGACGTAAATTAAAAGAAGAAAAAGAAGCTAAAAAAAATGGCACAGTTTCTGCTCCCACAGAGAAAGTAGTTACTGAAAAAGCTAGTGCCGAAAAAACATCTGTAACAGCAAAAGATGGCACTGTAACAGCAACAAAAAGTGATGCTGAAATTGAAAGAGAAAGAATTGCTGCCGAAAGAGCCAAATCAGCTGAAGCAAAAAAACAAGAAATAGCCGATCGCAAAAAAGCATTAGAGGAAAAAAGAAAAAAGATATTAGAAGAAAGAGAAGCTCAGAGAAAAGCTAAAGAAGAAGAATTAAAACAAAAAACAAACGGAAATTAATTACTAAATTTTTTAAAACAATGAAACAAATCAAAACTTTATTAATTGCAGCAATGGTAGTATTGGGAGCAAATACAATGAATGCTCAGGCAAAGGTTGCACATGTAAATGTTGGTGAAATTATGACTAAAATGCCAGCTATGCTAGATGCTCAAAAACAATTAGAAAAATTGAGCACTACTTATGATGCAGAATATAAAAAAATGGTAACTGAGTATCAAGATCTATTAAAAAAATACGAAGCTGAAGCAAAAACTGTTACTGATGCCGTGAATGAAACTCGTGGTAAAGAAGTACAAGACATGCAACAACGTATCGTAGCTTACAGAGATAATGCTCAAAAAGAATTACAACAAAAAGAATCTGATATTACTAAACCATTATATGAAAAAGTAAGAACATCTATCCAAAAAATTGGTAAAGCGAAAGGAATGCAATACATTTTGGATGCTGCTTCACTTTTATTAGCAGACGGCCCAGACTTGACTGCTGACGTAAAAAAAGATTTAGGATTCTAAGAAACAACTACCTATACTTTAACTGCTCCTTTCTTTTGATTGGAGCAGTTTTTTTTGAACCATTTATATAAATAAGTAACTTTGTTGATATGAATAATAACCAACCCATTGGCGTTTTTGATTCTGGTATCGGTGGCACTTCTATTTGGAAAGCCATCCATCAATTGCTTCCTAACGAACAAACTATTTATTTGGCCGATAGTAAGAATGCTCCTTATGGACAAAAGTCCAAACAGGAAATCATAGCATTGAGCATGAAAAACACAGAACTCTTGCTAGAAATGGGATGCAAACTTATAGTAGTCGCTTGTAATACTGCCACCACCAATGCAATTAGAGAATTAAGAGCCAAATACGATATTCCTTTTATTGGGATTGAACCAGCCATCAAACCTGCGGCAACACATTCTAAGACTCAAACGATCGGTATTCTTGCCACTCAAGGCACTTTAAACAGTGAATTATTCAACAAAACAGTCGAGATGTATCAAGACACCAAAATCATTGAACAAATTGGTCACGGATTAGTCCAATTAATTGAAAGCGGCAACATCGACTCTACAGAAATGAATCAATTACTGACTGAATATCTTACACCAATGATTGAGGCAAATATTGATTATCTTGTTTTAGGCTGTAGTCATTATCCTTACCTTATTCCTCAAATAAAAAAAATACTGCCTCCCCATATTCAAATAATTGATTCTGGAGAGGCAGTTGCGAAACAGACACAGAATGTTTTAAAGGAAAAAGTAGGACTCTCTAATTTGACTGAGAGCCACCCCATTTTTTATACCAATACAAACTCAAAAGTTCTTTCTGATATACTAGAAAACAACTATGAAGTTCTTTATAAAGACTTTTAATTTATTTTTCTTTTTACAAACCAAATGCCATCAAGTGACAAATTCAACGATAGTTTATGGTAATTTTCCTTGATTAAACCTCCACTAATTTTTGCTCTTTGCCCATACGAATAAGATATATTCAAAGCGCTAGAAGTATAGTCTATTGGTAACGATAAGCCAATAGAGATTGATTTATCTTCAATTTTTTTATTATTCACCTCAAGCGAACCAGTATCAAAATTAAATCCTCCCGAATACTGTACGCGGTCAAAATAACTGAGTCGCTCTTTAGGTTTTTTATATAAAAACCCCATAGCAAATCGATTACTATCAACAAAATTACCATACAAATCAGATTGGTTGGTTGAACTCCAAAAACTGCGTTCATAGTCTAAAGTAAGTTGCAAGTTGTTTTTGAATTTAGCACTCATCCCTACTCCCAACTCAAGAGGAAGATAAAAATCATCTTGATTGGAAGCAACATCGGTTTGCAAAGGAGTTGTAACTTCGTTATCGACCGTACTTACTGTTTGTACTTTAGAAACATTTACTTGAGCTGGAAACTTAACCACTCCACCAAAACTAAGAAGTGCCTCAGACTGATATTGCAGTCCTAAAACAGGCCGAATTCCGTTGTAATGAATGTCTTTGTCAATTGTAGTAATTGTAGTTCCTACATAATAATTTCGTGTGTCATTGGTATTCCCAAATAAAAACGAAGTCGTAAGACCCAAAGCCCATTTTTTGGACAATTGATAGCCATAAGAAACATCAAAATTATTGAGTCCACCGCTACCTAAAACACTCAAATAATAGCTTTCTATACTATTCTCAATGGGTAATTTTAAACCAGTAATCTTATAACAAGAACTAGTATACGGCTTTAATACAATATTCAATCCTGATTTTGAAGTTACTGGAAAAGCGATCCCTATATGGGAAAATTGAACATTATTTCTACTCTCGGAAGTTTCATTGTTCTTATACTCCGTTTGAATAACTTTCCCTCCCACATCAAACAAAAAGTGATTCGCAGTTAGAAAACCAAATGAAGCAGGGTTCAAATTATTAATAAATTTGGATGACGGCAATGCCAATCCTGAAGAACCTAAGGAAGGAATGGGACCAAAATCGGATTGATAAAGATTGCCTATTCCATAAATAGAATATGGGGAAGTGGATACACTTTGTGAGAAAGACAAAGTGCTAACCAATAGCAATAGTGCAACGTAAATTTTACTGTTTTTCATTAATACGTAATGTAATATATTTTTAATTGGAGCTTACTTTCTTTATTGCTTTGATCACCAAAAACCACTCGATTTACTCCTTTATCAAAGCTTGGCAACGCGAGTAATAATGAAGCTTTGGTTTCTGTCAATTTTAAAACTTCTTTTCTTAAAAAATCTCCAATGAGTATTGTATAACCAATGGACTCGTTGAATTCATCTTCTTTAGTATTTAAAATTCCGTATACAGGACTTCCGTCATTCGCGTATAATCTGGAGGTTATTCGATTTAAATTATCACTGGTATAGACTTGTAAGGAATCCGCCAACGGAAAGGACTTTGAATACGAATTCTTCACGGGTCGAATAAATAACTCCGCTTTAATAATTGAGCCCTTCGCCGCGATGTACTGAAGTTGCTTCAAATTAGGAAAACTCACTCGGCTCAAAACACCGGTCCCAGATTGAGTAAACGATTGATTGAAGACATTGGCAGAAGGCAAATTATATCTAGAAGTAGGCAAATTTTCGATCAAAGTACCAGTCCGATCGGATTGTATAGCATTGAACTGCTTATTTAAATCAGCAATAGTAAAATCTCTGTATAAAGACTTTTCTTCTATCTTAGATTTAGAATCTGAATAATACAACCGTAACACGCTTGAGGGACCAAAACCAACTACACAATTTGAACTTGAAGAACCACTTTTGATGACGATACCCTTAAAATAATCGATCAATTCATTGATGTCTGTAATTTCTTTTTTCTGTAACTTCAAGAACAAAGCACTTCCAAAACTATCATTCAATCTTACATTTAAGGAATCTCGCCCAATCGGTCTGGGTTTATAGGTTAATGCTCCTAAACTTTGGCTTTCATACTTTAATTTTGAATTGTTGTAAAAACTCGTTACCGAATTATCTATAGAAACTGGTTTTACTTTTTGTGTCAATTGATGTACAGACAAATTTTGAACTTTAGTAGTGTCGCCATAATAATATCGATCGTATTTTAAAATCATCGCTATTGAATCGAATACGTAATTAGGGGCATTCGTATCTGATGTGGCATCTTCAATAGCATAAGTAGACGGTGACAATTGAAAATAACTTTCTGAAACTACATTTCCAAAAAGAGGATCTAAATAATTACCAACCAAAATTCGACTCGTATTGGATGTAATTAAAGAATCCAATTGAATCGTAGACAAATCAACCGTTAAGGTATCAAGCAATAAGACTTTATTGGTAACCGATAAATAATCAGACCCAACAATAAATTTCCCTTCATCAACATCAGAGTCACAGGAAATCACAACTGCCAAAACAAAAAATACAACTAAAAATCGATACATCTTTTTTTTTCGCAAATATAAAAACCCCCATATAGGCTAGAGTATAACATATACCAATAAGCCTTTCTATACGACAAAAAGAATGTTTTTTGCTACGAACCGCTTTTGATAAATTATTTTTCATTCAACGGATAAATCCACTATTCTATCTAGCAAAACAAGGCACTTATCTATCTCTTTTTTTAATACCATAAATCGAAACTAGATTTGTCCCAATAGATAATGATATGAGATTTTTAAAAATTGCCACTGTTCTCTTTTTGGTAAGTACACAAATAAATTTAGCACAAACACTTTTAACTCCTTACTTAAACATAAGAACTGAGCCAACCAAAAAAACAACGGTTACAACTAATGCATTTGGAATTACATTAAAAAAAAATTGGTCAAAGAACAACGAGATTGAAAACAGTATGAGCTATACGAAAACCAATATTAATCAAGAATCAAATGCCTATTCGTTCAAGAACGATAGTGAGTATTCAAGTATTGAAAATCGATTAGCATACAGCCGAAAAGTGAATGACCATTTTCAAATACGAGCTAAGACCATCACAGCCTTTAATTATAACAAAAAAGCAAGCTGGAATGATTTTCTTTTATTGGGAGGAATACTGATAGATTATAAAAT
Source organism: Flavobacterium polysaccharolyticum (assembly GCF_038739875.1). Lineage (NCBI taxonomy): Bacteria > Pseudomonadati > Bacteroidota > Flavobacteriia > Flavobacteriales > Flavobacteriaceae > Flavobacterium > Flavobacterium polysaccharolyticum. The sequence continues at coordinate 140,224 of NZ_JBCGDP010000001.1, read as the reverse complement.
CAATACTCATCACAGCTTGAGTGGAGGAATACTAAGGAGTACCGCATTAGGTGCCCCAAAAATCCTTCCTTCATTTACCTATCATCTTCAAGTAAATGAAAAACTAAAAGCGGCAATTGGTTTTCCAGAAAGTCAAATATCTTATTCAAATAACAGTCGAAATGTATTCTTTTGGAATCATTCCTACGAAGGAAACCAATTCAATACCAACAAGGGAACTGAAAAATTTACTTTTTCACAAATTAATTCGAGCCTCAACTACGAACGTCAAATCGACGAAAGATGGAAAGCCAATTTTAAGTGTGGATATTCTTTTCAAAAAGACTATAAAATTTCCTCTTCGTTAAACAATTCAACTTCAATTCTCATAAAAGATGGCTGTTTACTGGCTATTGGTTTACAATACAAACTTTAATAAATACTTAATTCTATGAATAGCTTTAAAACAAAAACTCTACTAGTAACTGTGATTTGCAGTTTATTTTTTATTGGATGTTCGAACGACGATGACGATGATGAATTGATGGGAAACTGGATAAAGAGATCCGCTTTTGATGGCCCTGCCCGATCCAGTGCTGCGTTTTTTGTTATCGACACTTATGCTTTCATCACAACTGGCTATACTGGCGATGATTACCTAAAAGACCTTTGGGCATACAATTCCGAAGGTGATTATTGGGAACAAAAAGCAGATTTCCCTGGAGTTGGTAGAAGCTCTGCATCGGCTTTTGATTTGAACGACAAAGGCTATGTAGGCCTTGGTTATGATGGAACTAATCGCTTGAAAGACTTTTATGAGTATAATCCACAAACCAATACTTGGTCACAGAAAGCTGATTTTGCAGGAACCGCTAGATATGGAGCTGTAGGGTTTCAAGTAGGTGGAAAAGCATATTTTGGAACTGGATATGATGGAAACCATTTAAAGGACTTTTATCAATACAATGCTACCACAGATACTTGGACATTAGCCAATGGCTTTAGCGGAAATAAAAGACGTAATGCTACTGTTTTTATCATTGACAACAAAGCTTATTTAGGGACAGGAATCAACAGTGGAGTCTATCAAACAGATTTTTGGGTTTTTGACCCCACAACTGAAGTTTGGACAAGAAAAAGAAACCTTGATGATGACGAAGACGATCACGATGATTATACCATTGCCAGAAGTAATGCTTCGAGTTTTTCAATGAATGGATTAGGGTACATTGCAGTTGGCGAAAATGCAAAATCGATTTGGGAATACAATCCAAGTACTGATATTTGGGAAGAGAGAACTTCTTTAGAAGGTTCTGGAAGAACTGATGCTATTGGTTTTTCTATCAATCAGAGAGGTTTTATATTATTAGGAAAATCAGGAACTTCTTATTTTGATGACACTTGGGAATTCAAACCCTTAGAAGAACAAAACGATGATGACAATTAATATTGTAAACAAAAACTGCTGGCAAAATAGCCAGCAGTTTTTAAATATAAACCAGAAAAACAACATACTAGTCTTAGTTTTCGCTTTTTTTATGTATGCTTGTAGCCCAAAAAACGAGTACCAACTCCATACGATAAGAGTCAATAATGGCTGGGGCTACACCATAAAACTTGGTGGCAAAACGATCATCAAACAAACCATTATACCGGTAATTAGTGAAGAAAAAAGCTTTGTAAGCGAAAAAGATGCCTTAAAATTAGGTACTTTGGTTGTCGATAAATTAAACCACGATCTATCGCCAACAGTCACTAAAAAAGATATCATTTTATTAGCCATCAAAATCTAGCATGAATCTCAATATATTAAAAAATAACACTTCAAACAGCTATCTAGTTCAAGGCTTGATTTGGTGTTTTTTCATTATTGCATCACTTGTACAATTTTATGAAGCTCCATATAAAATTTCGAGTGATTTTTTTCTGCAATGGGCTTCTGGTATCATCGTTTTTTATTTTAACTATTTTTATTGTGTCCCTCAGTTATTGCTTCAAAAAAAATATGGTACTTATTTTATATACCTCGTTGCTATCATAGGTTTCTTTATGATTATTCGCTCCTTGTATTTTATGCCGGAATTCAGAACAGATTTACCGATTAGAAACAATGGTCCTTCAAATTTTCCAAATCCGAGATTAAGACCTCCAAACCGTCCTCTTTTTTTTAAATTTTTCCCTTCTTTATTCTATATTCTATTAACTGCAATTAGTACTATTATCAAAATATTATCAGAATACTACAGCAATCAGCAGAATAAACTCATTGCCGAAGCTCAAAAAAATGCTTCAGATTTAATTTATTTACGCAAACAAACCAATCCCCATTTTTTATTCAACTCGCTTAATAGCATTTATTCGTTGGCTCATAAAAAATCCGATTTAGTGCCTGATGCTATAGTCACCCTCTCGGAGCTTATGCGCTATATGCTCTATGAGACCGACAATAAATATGTATTTTTGGAAAATGAAATCAACTATATCAAGAATTATATAGATTTGCAGAAGCTACGACTGAATAATATCGAAAACATCACGATAAATATTCACGGAGACACCAAAAACAAATTTATTGAACCCTTGTTACTGATCTCTTTTATTGAAAATGCTTTTAAATACGGAACCGACTACAAAGGGGCTGCTTATGTCAAAATAAGAATTTCGATTGTGGACAACGATTTGGATTTTTTCGTAGAAAACAAAGTAGAAAAAATCACTATCGACCCTAAAAATTCAGGTATAGGTTTGTCTAATATCGAAAGTAGATTAAAACTTTTATATCCCAATTCCCACAAGCTCACTATTAGTGAAACGGGAAATAAATACACTGTTCATTTGAGTTTACATCTGGATAAAATCCAAAATTAATTGAAGAAAAATGACAAAGATTAAATGCGTAATTATTGACGACGAACCTCTAGGAGTAGAATTACTTCAAGACTTTGTTTCGAAAATCGACTATTTAGAACTCGTAACCACGTTTTCAAACGCCATTGATGCTTTGGCTAAAATCAATACATTAACAATTGACTTGATTTTTTTAGATATAGAAATGCCTCATTTTAATGGAATTGAGTTCATCAACGCATTAGAAAAAAAACCAATGATTATTTTCACAACCGCATATTCTAATTATGCAGTAGAAGGTTTTAATCTTGGCGCAGTTGATTATTTAGTAAAACCCATTCCGTTTCATCGCTTTTTAAAATCTGTTTCTCGAGCACAACAATTGTTCCTACCTGCACAAGTGCCCATAAACCAAGCGCCTTTATCACAACCAGAAGTAGAGCACGATTTTATTTTTGTTAGAGCCGAATATGAGAATGTAAAATTAAACTTTGATGATATTTTATATATAGAAGGATTAAAGGATTATGTAAAAATTTACACTACCGATAAAAAGTTCACGTTAACACTAACTAGTTTAATAAAATTAGAAGGTTTGCTTTCTCCAAAAGGATTTGCGAGAACTCATCGTTCTTATATCATTAATATTAAGCATATTAAATCCATTCAAAAAAATAAAGTAATGATTACTGACAAGCGAATTCCAATTAGTGAAGGCTATAAAAACGAATTCTTTCAGCGTATCAATCTATAATTCGTTTTCCTCTTTAAACCAGCTTGAGTACATCACATAATTATTAGATATACGTTCGATTTCGCCAGCAAAATCAGATTGATCGATATCTTTTACTTTTTTTGCAGGAACTCCAGCAAAAATTGTTCCCGAAGGTACCACTGTATTTTGAGTAATTACAGAACCCGCTGCTACGATTGCATTGCTCTCGACAACACAATTATCCATTACGATAGCTCCCATCCCAATTAAAACGTTGTCATGAATGGTACAGCCATGAACAATTGCATTATGACCAATTGAGACATTGTTCCCAATCACTGTTGGGTGTTTTTGATACGTACAATGTATTACAGCTCCATCCTGAATATTGACCTTATTGCCTATAGAAATTGAATTAACATCACCTCGAACCACAGCATTAAACCATACACTACAAGACTCCCCAAAAGAAACTTCACCAACTATAGTAGCATTTTCGGCAACATAACAATCAGCTGGAATTAGCGGTGATTTTCCATTTACAGATTTAATCAACATAACTTGAAATTTGAAGAAATTAATTAATAGCGGGACAATTACACTCGTATTTTTCTCGTTTGCAAAATAGGTTTAACCCTAAAGTAATTTGATGATATCCTCCATTATCAAAACGAACAGCTCCTGCAACTTGAGAATATGTATAGGCTAGCATAAAGTTATTATAGTTCAAACCGACTATTGGGCTAAAAAATTGTAGTTTTTGTGTAGCGACACTATTATTCTTAACATATTCAGCGCCATCCAAAGTTCTACGATAAGATACTCCTCCCCATAAGCTTCCAAAATCTAGATTCTTATATGCTTTCAAGTTAATATCGATTGTTTTTTCCTTAGTTTTATCAGTCAATTGAAATAAAACCGATGGCTCCCACAAAACTCGCTCTTTGTCACCAAAAACATAACCTGTACTCAACAAGTATTTTCTCAAATTATCACTTTCATAGACACTGTAAATTTCTCGTCTAGTCTCAACAACATTCTTAATTGTAGCATGAGCATAAAAATTCAAATAATTGTATGAAGCACCAAAATCAAAATTTAGATAGGAATCTCTTTGAACAATATTACCGTTAATATTAGGATCAAAATCTCCAGAGTTCAAAAACTCAGTTTCATCCAACTGACTTTGAATTACTCCTGCACTCAAACCAAAAGACAATTGATTCAAATCAATTTCATCACGAGAAAACAACAAATGATAAGCATACGAAACCTTTAATCCTTTTTGAGAATGATAGCCATTTTTGTCATTAAAAACAATAATCCCAGCCCCTGCTCTATCCGATACACGTCCATTAAAACTTAAGGTTTGCAATTGTGGAGCATCATCTTGTCCAAACCATTGCTTACGTGCCGTCAATCTTACCTTAGCACAATTGGCAGCACCAGCCATAGAAGGGTGAATCAAGTAATAATTATCAGATAAATAATCAGAATAAACAGGAATGCCTTCTTGTGCATTTGCAAAACCTATTACAAAAAGAACCAGACTTAAAAACTTAATTTTTGTATACATTTAGAAATTCTATTAATGAAATCGATAGACCAGAAAAAAGACAAATGAGTGGAGTTAATGCTTATTATCCTTGTTTTTATCAATTAATCTTATAAAAAACCAAATATAGGTATTAGTAGAAAATAACTTTAGTAATTTTGCAAAAAATAATAAGCCATGACAAAAATAACCATAAAGGAAACCCAAAATCCAACGATATTGAAATTCGAATTTCCAGATTTCATTACACAAAATGAAAACTATGAATTCAAGAACATTGATGAGACCAAAAACTCTCCATTGGCGCAACAATTATTCTATTTACCGTTTGTAAAAACAGTGTATATCTCTGGAAATTTTATTGCTATAGAACGCTTTAGTATTGTTGAATGGGACGATGTAAAAGATGCCGTAGCTGAACAAATTGAAAAATTTGTAAATGATGGAGGAACAATCCTAACGATTGACGAAAACAAAAGTAAAAAACAACCTATCACAGTATATGGAGAAACTACTCCAAACCCAGCAGCACTGAAATTTGTAGTAAGTAGAATGCTTACCAAAACTCCTGTAGAATACAAAAACATTGACCAAACCACCTCTTCACCTTTGGCACAAGAATTATTTAAATTTCCATATGTAAAAGAAATTTTTATAGACGAGAATTATGTATCTGTCACAAAATATGAAATCAATGACTGGCAGGAAATCACATTAGAACTCAGAACGTTTATAAAGCAATTCATCGAAAACGGTGGAACGGTTATAGACGAATCACTATTGGATATTGCATTAAAAGATGAAAAGGTAAAAGATGCAAACTTTGACAACCTTGACGAAACTTCTCAAAAAATCATCAACATTTTAGAAGAGTATGTAAAACCAGCAGTAGCAGCCGATGGTGGAAATATTGTTTTTGATTCTTATGACAACCAAACTGATACTGTAAAAGTAATGATGCAAGGAGCTTGCAATGGATGTCCTTCTTCAACTTTTACTTTAAAGAGCGGAATCGAAAATATGCTTAAAAGCATGTTGAATAATGACAATATAAAAGTAGAAGCAGTATAATTTCAATCTACATCACATTCAGCGCCTCTAATGAGGCGCTTTTTTATTTCCAAAATATATAAATAGTTAATTTTCAGTTATTTTAAAATTAAAAAAGAAAGATTTTCATAATAAATTGTTTATTATTGTATACTAATCTTTAACTATCAAATACCATGGGAGTATCATCATTTTTTAAAAATCTATTTGGATCGGCAAAGGAATCCGCATCAGAATTAGCGAAAGAAGCAGAATCTACTTTTGAAGAAATAAAAGAAGCCGCAGCACCGCATATCGACAATGCCATTAAGTTTGCCGATGAATCCTTAGAGAAGGCAAAAGAGACCGCTGCGCCATACCTTGAAAAAGCAGAAAAATTAGCTGATGAAACTATTGATAAAGTAAGTACTGCAGCTGCTCCAGTTATAGAAAAAGCGGGGGAATATGCCAATCAAGCCAAAGAAACTATCAGCGAATATGCGGATAAAGCTGAAACAACGCTAGGAGACTTGGTGGATCAAGTAAAAGAAACAACTTCAGAAGCAACAGAGAAAGCCGCAGAAGATGTGACGGAAAAGACAGACGAAGTTAAAAAAGACGTAGATGATGCTACAAAATAATTTCTAAAAAATTGTACTTTTGTATATCATTAAACCTTCTCTTGAGAAGGTTTTTTTAATTAAAAAAACAGATATTATGGAAGTAAACCCAAACCAATTAACCAATTACGCATCACTACTTTGGAATGCAATTCTTGATTATTCTCCTAAAATCATTTCGGCATTTGTAATTCTAATTGTCGGTATTTACGCTATCCGATTAATCACTCGGTTGATCAAAAAAATAATGATCAAGAGAGATTTAGATCCCACACTCACTAAATTTTTAGCCGATATTTTAATTTGGGCTTTACGAATCCTATTATTTATTGCTTTTATATCGAAGCTTGGTGTAGAAACCTCTTCTTTTGTTGCCATATTAGGAGCTATGGGATTGGCCGTTGGTTTATCGCTTCAAGGCTCTCTTTCTAATTTTGCTGGAGGAATGTTAATTATTCTTTTTAAACCCTTCAAAGTTGGCGATACTATAGAAGCACAAGGTCAGATTGCCACGGTCTTAGAAATACAAATTTTTGTAACCAAACTAGTTACCGCAAATAATCAAACCATTTTTATCCCAAATGGTATTTTATCCAACGGAACTATTATCAATTATTCGACACAAGGGCAACGCAGAGCCGACTTGACTATCGCCATTTCATATGAAACGGATATCAAGAAAGCTAAAGAGATTATTGCAGAAGTTATGCGAAGTAATCCAAAAGTATTGTCCAACCCAGCACCTGAGGTTGGCGTAAAAAATCTAACCGATAACGCCATTCATCTAGCAGTGCGTCCGTGGGCTAAAAATGAGGATTTTGGCACTGTCTTTTCAGAAACGTTAGAAAATTGCAAATTAGCTTTTGATGCTGCTGGTATTGTAATCCAACCTTATATCCGAGAATCCTCGGCTAAAAATTAATAACTACTTTTGGTAGTAATCATAAAATCTTTCAAGTAAAAAGGTTCAAAATAAGCGACATCTACGGTGTCGCTTTTTTGGTATTTATCAAAACTCAAAGCACTCATTTCTTTAGCAGAAGGATATTGAATCCCTTCTAAAAAAACAAAATTGGGAGCGGAAAGTACCGTTTTACATTTTTCGTTACAATCTCCAATAAAACACATAGTCTCCTTGCTATCAGCAAACGAATTTTCGGTAATTACTTCGGCTTGAATGGCTCTTTTTTGATCATAATTTGCATCAAAAATAGCACTATATACTTCCATTCTTCTAGCATCAATCATTGGAACAATATAACCCTCTTTTTGCTTTACTTGTCTGGCTAAAGTTTGTAAGGTATCAATCGCAATCAACGGAATATCCAAGGCATAACACAAGCCCTTGGCCGCCGAAACTCCAATTCGTAATCCCGTATACGAACCAGGGCCTTGACTCACAGCAATGGCACTAAGGTCTTGAAATGCAATTCCTGCTTCTTGAATTATTTCTTCTATAAAAACATGTAAGCGTTCGGCATGAGAATATCCTTCATCTGCCATTTCTTTGCATAAAAGTGTACTCCCATCTTTGGCTAAAGACACGGAACAATTCTTAGTAGCTGTTTCAATATTTAATAGGTATGCCAAAACGTAAATTATATAAACTTAAAAAATCACAATCTTCTTTGACGATCGTGATTTTTTAAGCTGTTAGACTATTATTTTATTTCTTTCCTTCTTTTGCTTTGTCTGTTTTTAAAGAGACTTTATCGCCAGAATTGAGCTCTTTAGAAACCGTTGTATAAGGCCCTGTAATAACCACATCGCCTTTTTTCAATCCCGACAAAACCTCAATATTGGTATCATCTTGGATACCAGTCTTAATAATTCTAATCTTCGCTTTGTTTCCAACTTTCACAAAAACACATTCGAATTTTTTATCGCTTTTCGGTTTTGATTTTTCTTCGTTGGGATCTTCTACTTTAATTTCTTTTACCGCAGCGGTATCTGATTTTACAACTACTGAACTAATTGGTACAGTTAAGATGTTCGATTTAGTATTGGTAATAATATCAACTGTAGCAGTCATTCCAGGTCTAAAAGGTGAATAAGTACTTGGCTTACCTTCTAATAAATCTTGATAAGACTCTTTCAAAATTCTAACTTTTACTTTAAAGTTAGTCACTTGATCGGCCGTTAAAGTAGAACTAGCTGAATTTGAAATACTAGTTACAATTCCTTTGAATTGTTTTTTCAAATAAGCATCTACCTCTACATTAGCTTTGTCACCAACTTTTATTTTTACAATATCATTTTCGTTTACATCTACTTCAACTTCCATATTGTTCAAATTGGCTACTCGCAAAATCTCTGTTCCTGCCATTTGTTGCGTTCCCAAAACACGTTCCCCTAATTCTACATTCAATACAGAAATTGTACCATCGGCAGGAGCGTAAATAGTTGTTCTTCCTAAGTTATCTTTGGCTTCAAGCACAGTCGCAGAAGCACTTTGTACGTTGTAATAAGCGTTCTGTTTATTGGCTTTAGCCACTTCAAAAGAAGCTATCGCTTTATCCCAATCTGCTCTAGAGATAATACCTTTGTCATACAATGATTTGTTTCGATCATAATTGGCTTTGGCTTCTTTGTAGGAAGCTTCAGATTGACTCAGACCAGCTTTGGTTCCTGACAAATTGGATATCGTTCTGTTATAACTAGAGGTATATAAATCGGGATTTATTTTAACCAATAAATCTCCTTTTTTCACCACTTGTCCTTCTTTTACATTCAATGCAATGATTTCACCAGATACTTCAGAAGATATTTTTACTTCAATTTCGGGTTGAATTTTTCCAGTCGCAGAAACCGTTTCTACAATGGTTGATGCAGCTACATTGGCAATTTCAATTTCGGTTCCTTTATCTTTATTTCCAATTACTCCCGATTTGGAAAGCCAAACTAAGGTTCCTATTAAGACAACGACAACGGCTAAAAGTATATAAATAGTTTTCTTAGACATAATGTATTAGTTTTTTAAGATTGGAATTCCAAAATAGAATTCGAGTATTTTAATTTTAAAAATATAGTCATATTTGGTTCGAATCACTTCAGATTGCGCATTAGTCAACAACGTTTGTGCTTGATTAAAATCGAAGGAATTCATCATCCCCACCGCATAACGTTCTTTCGCGTAATTGAACGCTTCTTGTCTAGACTCCAAGGCAACAATAGCCGATTCGTGTGTTTTTAAAGCCCCTTTAGCATCCGTAAATGCAGTATATACATTTCTTTGTAAATCTAATTCTTGTTGTTCTAAAGCTATTTTAGATTTCTCTAAATTGACTTTGTTACGCTCAACATTATTTTTCACTGACCATCCATTAAAAATTGGAATTGATAATTGTGCACCAAATGCCTGTCCTTTATTATCTCTAAATTGATCCCAAAAAGGTAAAGCAGCTTGGGAAACTGGATTTCCATTTTGATCTAGCCCAACTCTATCAGCATAGGCAATCCTTGTATTGTAATTGTAAAAACCTTGTACAGTTGGTTGAAAAGCTCCTTTGGCGATATCCAAGTCTTTTTGAGCTACTTCTAAATTTGTTTTAGCAATTTTTAACTCGGTTCTTGATTCTTTTGCTTTATCATAAATGGCCGTAGCAGGTTGGGCCAATATATTGTTTTCATCTTTGATGTTTTCAGTATCTACCACATCAAAATCATAAAAGTCTTTTAACTGTAACAATTGCGCTAAACTCAATTTTGAAATCAATAAAGCGTTTTCGGCAGTGATTACATTTTGCTTATTGGTCGCAACGTTTGCTTTAATATCCAAAACATCCCCTCTTGGAATTGATCCGGCTTTTACCAACTCTTCTGAACGTGCCAATTGCTTTTCACTAATCGCCAATTGCTCATTTTGTACCTTTAAATTTTCTTTGTTAAACAAAATTTGCAAAAAGGCATTCGCAACATTTAAAGCAATATCTTCTTGCATTTTAAGCAATTGGTATTTTGAGGCAACAATTGCTAAATTGGCTCTACGTAATGTATTTTGATTTTGCAAGCCTTTATAAATATCAACTCCTAATGTTCCGCCTACAGAAGTAAATTGAGTTGTTTGATTTCGGAGTAAACCGGTCGTAATATCCTGGTTCAAACCAATATTCCATGAGTGTGAAGTATTAGCATTTAAAGAAGGAATAAAATTTCCTACTGCCCCTTTTTTATTAATTTCGGCAGTTTTGATATCTAGCGCGGTGTTTTTGATAGAAATATTATTTTCTATGGCATATTTTACACACTCTTCTAAAGTCCAGGTTTTAATTTGTGCCGTTCCAACAATGGAAGCGAACAAAAAGAACACTAAACTTAAATAATTATTTTTTTTCATAAATCGGGAATGAAAGTGCAACAAATATACTGCACAAATTTAACATTTTTTCAAAATTAGCAACTAGTTTGTAGGGCTTAATTACGGCTTGGGCTCTTCGGTTAACAATCCTTGATTCCATACTTTTATCTTGTCTGTAGCCTTAATTCCGCTTTTTATCTGAACATAAATTCCATCGCTTACACCCAAAACCAAATCTTTACGAACAAATTTTTGTGGTCCCGTTTGTACTTCAACATAAGGTTTTTGTGTTTTTTTATCAAATTGTACCAAAGCTTCTTTGATAGCCAAAACTTTATCGGCTTTTTCCAAAATAATAGAAGCATTTGCACTTAAGCCTGCTCTAATAAAGGTGTTATCGCGATTGGTCATTTTGGCTTTGATTTCAAATTGAATTGCGCCATTTTCGGTCTTCCCTTTTGGAGCAATGTAATTCAAAACCGCATCGAATTTTTTGTTTTCGATAGCACCAACTGTAATCTCAATAGGTAAATTTTCTTTGATTTTACCCACTTCAGATTCGTCGATTTTCCCAACAAAAATCATTCTTCCTACATCGGCTACACTTGCAATAGTCGTTCCTTCATTGAAATTGTTACTTTCTATAACTTGATTTCCAACTTTCACAGGAACATCTAGCACCATTCCGTTAACAGTTGAACGAATCAAAGTGTTCGCATAATTACCCATTCCAGAAGTAGTTCCAGTTTTTACAATATCGTTACTCTTTTTGGCAGCAACATAATTCTGTTTTGCCTGCTTATACGCTACTTGAGCTGCATCAAAATCATTGGCAGAAATCACGCCTTTGTCGAATAATGTTTTTTGTCTTTGAAATAATTTTTCTTGGTTATCCAAATCAATTTTGGCTGTTTGCACTTGATTTTGAGTGTTATTCAAAGTAGAAACATTAGCTACTACTTTAATTTTAGCAATCAAATCACCTGCTTTGATTGTTTCTCCAGCCTTAATGTACACTTCCTCAATGATTCCTGAAATATTAGGTTTGATCAAAACCTCTTCATCTGGAACAATATTACCGGTTGCGATGGTTGTTTTTACAATAGTTTTATTTTCTGTTTTATCGGTTTGAAAAACTACGGGTGGCTCTTGATTCTTGGCATACAAATAATACAACGCACCAAAAAACACTAGTGCGATTACAATTAAAATAGTTATGGTTACTCCTTTTTTCATTTTATGATTAGTTAATCGTTTTACTTTTATTTTTTATTCCGTTCTCAAAGCATCTACTGGCTTTACTCTAATAGCCGTTTGTGCTGGTATAAATCCAGCTAGTAATCCTGAGCCGACTAATATGATTAAAGCAAAAAACACTACAGCCAAATCCACACTTGGATTAGCAAACATCATGTCATCGCTTGGCATGGAATCTAATATCATATTCAAGATTCCTAAAACTCCTGTCGCCATGGCTATCCCAAACATTCCTGCAACGATAGTCAAAAAAATGGCTTCGGTTAAAATTTGTGTTCTAATGGCTCCCGGCGTAGCTCCCAAAGCCCGACGAATACCTATTTCCTTAGTTCGTTCTTTTACCACAATCAACATGATGTTCGAAATACCGATAACTCCAGAGAGTAATACTAAGGTTCCTACAAAATAGGCAATGAATCTCAGTATGGAGAATAATCCTTGTACTTTACTAAACTCGGCATACAAATCAAAATTCCCAATAGCACGATCATCGGCAGGGTTTATGGAATGTCGGCCTTTCATAAATTCAATAATTTTTGGCTTTAAATCCGTAATTGAAGCTCCATCATTGGCCGTTAATGCCATCCAACCAACAGTATCTCCAAAATTAAAAGCTTGCTGGAAAGTCGTAAAAGGAATAAAGATTTTTTTCTGTTCTTCCTCTCCGCCACCTCTATTATTTGATTTTGATTTGTACACTCCAACAATCATAAAATTTACTCCATTAATCTTGATATAAGTCCCGATTACTTCTTCGGCTGGCCCGTACAATTCTTTGATAACTCCTTGACCTATAACTGCAACTTTTCTTTTTAAGGTAATATCTTGTTGGTTCAAAAATCGACCTTTTGGGATATCCATAGGCTCTTGTTTGATCAACTCTGGATAATCCCCGTAAATGGTATAGGCTGCTGTTTTGGTACCTCGAACCACATTATTGGCTCCCTCAAAACCACCTAACTGATTTCGTGGTGAGACATACAACAAATCAGGAAAATTCTCTTTAAGCGCAGCAACATCAGCATTTTTAAAATTAAATTTTCGATTAGCCGGCAACCCTTTATAAGGTTTTGAAGCGGTTTGTGACCACATAAACATTGTATTGGTAGCAATACCATCAAACCCTTTTTTCACCCCGTTTTCTAAGCCATTCCCAGCAGCAAGCAAGATGACCAAAATAAAAATCCCCCAAAACACACCAAAAGCCGTCAGAATAGTTCGGAACGTATTCGCCGTCAATGCTTCTAAAATCTCATTCCATTTATCTCTATCAAACATAATTATTCGTCTCTAAGTGCAACAATAGGTTTGATTTTGGCTGCATGATAGGCGGGGAAAAAACCTGCCATTGCTCCAGCAAATACTAACAAAATTAAAGTAGTAATAGCTACCCCAAAATCTACTTCAGGATTTAAAAAATAATCACTTTTTACATACGGACCTACCAATTCTAATAACAATAAACTAGAAAGCAACCCCACAAAACCTGCAATGGTAGTAATAAAAATAGACTCGTGTAATATCATGCCAACAATAGAAATGGGCGACGCCCCAAGTGCTTTTCGGATTCCTATTTCTTTGGTTCGCTCTTTTACAATGATCAACATAATATTACTAACCCCCACTACTCCTGCAATAATCGTACATATTCCCACCCACCAAAAAAATAGGCGGATATACAAATTCAAATCATAAAATTGTTTGGCATTTTCGATAGAATTATTGATTCCGATTGCGCTTTCATCATCTGGAGCAACGGTATTTTTACTTCGCAACATTTGCCCTAATTCTGTTGTAAACTTGGTAGATTGTGCCAATGCTTCTTCATAAGTCGCCATTTTATTCAGCGTAAATTGCATATTACTTATTTTGTCGCCTACGCTAAAAGCTTTTTGAGTTGTGGTGATAGGCAAGTAGATTCTTGACTCTTCGCGTTCTCCTGATGGATCCGTAAAAACTCCAATAACCTTAAAATTGACATTGTTAATTACGATTTCTTCCCCGATAGAATTTTTATCTTTAAACAAATCCAGTTTGACTTTCTGACCAATTGCAGCCACTTTTTCGTTATGTAATAAATCATTTTCGTTGATAAAACGTCCGCTTACAATGGTTGCATTTTCTAAAGCTAAGTAATCAGGATAGATTCCTCTGAATTGATAATTCCCGGTTTCTTTTCCGTAGACAATAACACCATTCCAATAGGAGTACACAGCAGATCTTCGATCTAACTTATCACTGAATTTAGTAACAGCCAAGTCATAATCACTATTCCTAAACTGCACTTCTCTTCCAGGATTTAACCCCTTATATTCTTTGGTTGTGGTACCCGTCCAAACTTCTATTATTCCTTCTGCATCACGCTCGAATTGCTTGGCAATTCCGTTTTGCAATCCTTTACCTGCACCCAATAAAATAACCAAAATAAAGATACCAGACGCCACAGAGATTCCTGTCAAGAAAGTTCTCAACTTGTTCTTGGCAATCGCCTCAAAAATTTCCTGCCAGCGTTCCGTATTAAACATAAGAAGAAGCTCTAACTTGTTCTACTAATTTATCATCTATAATCAACCCATCTTTAAGAACTACATTACGCTTGCACATGGCAGCAATATCAGGTTCGTGTGTCACAATCAGAATCGTTTTTCCTTCATCATTAATCCCCTGAATCAATTCCATTACTTCATAAGAGGTTTTGGTATCCAAAGCTCCTGTAGGCTCATCAGCCAATAATACTTTTGGATTTGAAGCCAAAGCTCTAGCTATTGCAACCCTTTGCTTTTGTCCCCCAGAAAGTTCATTAGGCAAATGATGAGAATGGCTATCTAACCCTACTTTTTTTAAGTAAGCCATAGCTATTTCGTTGCGTTCTTTTCTTTTTATCCCCTGATAATACAAAGGCATGGCTACATTATCTAAAGCCGTTTTGTAATTAATCAAATTAAAAGACTGAAATACAAACCCTAAAAACTGATTACGGTATTTGGAAGCTATGGTTTCGTTTAATTTTTTTATAGGCACACCATCGAGAGTGTAACTACCCGAATCGGCTTCATCCAAAATTCCCAAAATATTAAGTAATGTTGATTTACCAGAACCTGAAGACCCCATGATGGCCACCAACTCTCCTTCTTGAATATTGAAATTAATTCCTTTTAAAACATGTAACTCCGAAGATCCCATTTTATAGGATTTATGTAAATCTTTAATTTCAATCATCTTAAACAATTTTTATCAATACTATTACTTTTTACTCCTAATTTGTGATAATAAAAAGTTAAACCTTAAAGCATTCTACCCGATAAGACTCTTTTGCTTTGAAAATGTTACAAAATATTTGGAATAATATTTGTTTTAGTACTTTTACAAAAAACAAACCTACAATAGATGTCAAAATTTATTTTTATCTGTTCCTTATTACTGCTTATTCTACTATCTGCAAGTTGTTCAACAGCTAACAAAATTGCCACCTTAAAACCAGAACCAGACGACGCAGTTCCCTTAGTATACGAAAGCAGCCCTTCGTTTATTAATCTCCCGGTAACAATCAAACTAAAAGACATTGAAAACAAGACCAATACTACCCTAAATGGTTTGATCTATGAAGACAACACTATTGAAGACGATGACATTGAGTTGAAAGTTTGGAAAGAAGCTCCTATAAGCATCAACAATGCACACGAAGGAACCATCGAAAAAATCAAAACCGTTTTACCACTGAAAGTGTGGGTAAAATACCGCATCGGAACCAAAAAATTAGGCGTAGCATTGTACACCTACAAAGAATTCAACTTGAATGGGGTGGTTACTCTAAATAGCGAAGTAAACCTTGCCAATTGGCGCATGCATACCAAAACCGAATTGAAATCTTTGGATTGGAAAGAGAGTCCAACCATGGTAGTGCTTGGAAAAAATGTACCCATCACTTACATTATCAACCCAACCATAAGTCTTTTCAGATCAAAAATCGAAAAGAAAATCGATGATTCGATTGAAAAATCAATGGATTTCAAACCTAATGTTTTAGAAGCTTTAGAGAAGATATGTACTCCTTTTGAAATGAGCCAAGCCTATTCGAGTTGGTTACGAATTTCACCTATTGAAGTCTATACTACCAATGCCCGATTAAAAAATGATACTTTTGTTTTAGAAATGGGAATGAAATGCAACATGGAAACTCTAATTGGAGTAAAACCTACGTCAAAATATGATAAAAATAAAATAGTACTAAAACCCGTAACACAAATTCCACAACAAATCAATACCAATATTGCAGCAGTTTCAACGTACCAAGAAGCTTCAAGAATTATGACGAAAAACTTTAGCGGTCAAGTTTTTGGTTCTGGCAGTAAAAAAGTTAGCGTTCAAAACGTAAACATTTGGCACAAAAACGACAAAATGGTAATTGCTTTAGATTTATTGGGAAGTGTTAATGGTACCATATATCTATCAGGTTTCCCGCAATACAACGAAAAAACTAAAGAAATTTATTTTGATAAATTAGATTATGTTTTAGACACCAAAGACAAACTAATAAGAACCGCCAATTGGCTTGCGCAAGGAATTATCTTGCGCAAAATTGAAACTAACTGTAGGTATTCCATTCAGCCCAATTTAGAAGAAGGTAAAAAAAGTATGATGAGTTACCTCAATAATTATTCACCATTGCCAGGTGTTTTTGTAAATGGAAAAATGGAGGACATTAAATTTCAAAAAATTCAATTAACCAATCAAGCCATCATCGCTTTTATTAATATTAAAGGAAACGTTAAAGTCACCATAGACGGACTGAAATAACTACAAAAAAGGCTGAAATTAATAATTCAGCCTTTCATCTTATTATGATTTTTTCTTTTTCATTCGATAAATATAATACCCAAGTACAGCTACTAAAAGATATGGAATTACCATTAAGTAGACAATTCCGTCATTAACTGCTGCTGCTTTAGTAGCATTGCCTTCACTTGTTAATGCTGCTCTACACATCGCGCATTGTGCATATGAAGAAAATTCAAAAAGAAAAAAACAAATTCCCAAAAGCAGGAATTGTAATTTACTACTTCTTATTTCTCTCTTCTGACTTTTTACTTTAACTCGCATAATACGGCGCTATCATTAAATAAACGATTACTCCAGTTACTGCTACATATAACCAAATTGGGAAGGTGATCTTTGCAATTTTCTTATGTTTATCAAATCTTTCTGCCAAAGCACGAACATAAGTAATAAGCACCAAAGGAATTACGGCAATAGACAACAGAATATGCGATAAAAGAATAAAGAAATAAACATAACGCAACACTCCTCCTCCTCCGTAACTGGTTGAATCTGTAGTCATATGATAAGCAATATACATCACCAAAAAAGCTAATGAACAACCTATGGCGGTTTTCATTAAATTTTCGTGTAAACGTCTATTCCCTCTTTTGATTGCCAATACTGCCCAAATTAATAAAATTGCTGTTATTCCATTAATTGTAGCATAAATTGGAGGTAAAAAACGTAAAGGAGCCACTTCAATTCCAAAGTCTTTTAATTTAACTTTAAACAATATAGCAACGGCTACCGGGATTAAAATTGATAATAAAACAATCCATTTATTGTATTTCTGCTCAACTGTATTTTGTTCCATTTTATTCTTTTAAAAGTAATTTAATATCTTCTTGAATGTCTTTAACACCTTTTTTATCTAATCCATCATAGTACAAAATAGGATTTCCAAACTCATCATTTCTACAACGAATATGTCCTTTTTTGTCAATTAAAGCAAATAAACCAGAATGTTCAAAACCACCACTCACTTTATTATTAGCAGCAGCATATAGATTAAATCCTTTATTAGCCAAATCAAAAATTGCCGATTTATCTCCAGTTAAAAAATTCCAATTTGAGGATTTAACACCCAATAACTTAGTATGCGCTTTTAAAACTTCAGGAGTATCTGTTTTTGGATCTATGGTAATTGAAACAATACCAAAATTAGGGTTACCAAAAAAGGTTTTCTCGATTTGCAACATACTCAAATTCATCTTTGGACAAATGGAAGGACAGGTCGTGAAGAAAAACTCTAAAACATAAACTCTACCCTCATAAGATGCATTATTGATGGTTTTATTGTTTTGATTAATCAATTCAAAAGACGGTGCTTTACCTATATCTTCCAAACTTTCTGCGGCAATTCCAGATCCATTATCTTTATCCAATCGATCCGATTTCACAATTGCATTGCCTTGTACACGATCAATAATTTTAGGAATCGCATAAATTCCAAAAATTAAAATGATAAAGGAAATCCCGATATATGATTTATTCTTAAACATATTACAATTGTTTAGTAGCGTTATTATTCTTTTTCAAAGCTGCTTTGTACTCGTACAAAAGGATCTTAAAGTCATCAAGCATTTCGTTACTCAACTCTGCTGGATGAAAAGTGTTATAACCTTCTTTGTATTCCTCTTTATCTTTTCTTCCTCTAAGATTACGTTCTTTATCAAAAATAAAAACATTAGGAGTACCATAATTTGAGTCCAATTGACTCTTAAGTTGCATTTTTTTATAAAAGTTTGCAATTTCTTCTGGAGCTGCGAAAACAAAATTCCATTGTTTCACATCGGTAAAAGCTTTCAAGGCTTCTAAAACAGCTTGGGCATCTTTTTCGGTTCCAAGTGGACAAAGCATAACGAACTGTAAATCTTTGAAGGTATGATAACGCTGATAAATCTTTTGATTCAAATTGAACAAATTACCTCTGTTAGCAAGCAAATTAGTACCTGAGAAACCTAGAACAGTTATTTTTCCATCTAAACGAACCTCATCGCCGCGCAACGATTTCCAATTGCCAAAATCGGTAACTTTCGAAGTAATTGTAGGCAATTTGGTAAAACTATTCACTCCAGAGGCAAAAAACAAATAAGCTACTATTGGAAGAATAAACAAGACAAAAAGAACAATATTTTTTTTCATCAGAAGGGTGGAATTGAGAGTGTAAAAATAAAAAAAGCTCCGATATTTCGGAGCTCTTTTCTGAATTAATATTTAGTTAAAAATTCCATTTAATGATAGAATTTTTAAAAACCCCGAATACATAATCACCTTCAGTTAATAGAATAAAAAGTAAATATAAAATTAAAAATATTAGCGGAGCAACTACGGCACTTTGCAAAGATTTTTTTTCTCCTTCCATGTGCATAAAAGCCCAAACAATATAATACGCTTTAACAATTGTCAATATGTAAAATATCCAATTTAGCAAGTTCATTCCAAGAAAATTAGTATAATGTAATGATTCAGGTTTGATAATACCCAAGATAACTTCAACTGTAGTTACCACAGATAATAAACCGAAAACAAACCAAATTCTTTTTGTGTTAGAAACGTGTTCGTGTGACATAATAATAAGTTCCTTTAAAATTAAACAAGATAAAATACGGTAAATACAAATACCCAAACTAAATCTACAAAATGCCAGTATAAACCAACTTTCTCTACCATTTCGTAACTTCTACGTTTTTCGTAGGTACCTAACAATACATTAAAAAAGATAATGATGTTAATTACAACTCCAGAAAATACGTGAAATCCGTGAAATCCTGTAATAAAGAAAAAGAAGTCAGCAAATAATTTACTTCCGTATTCGTTATGTGTTAAGTTAGCACCTTCAATAACCAATTTTGCATCCGCTAATCTAGCTTCAGACTCTGCTCTTGAAAGCACTAATTTCTTTTTGTCTTTTGTGATAGTTTCTGTTCTCACCAATAAATCTGGATTCGCTTTGAAACCTGCTTGAATTTCAGCTACTGAATAAGAAGGTAAGGCTGGCTCACTCATAAACCATTTGGCTTTGCTACGAGTCAATTGCTCACGCTCTTCTGGTAATGTTTTAGCAAAGTCTGCCAAAGCTACGCGTTTTCCGTCTTTATCAACAAACTGAAGTAAACTTCCTCCTGTTGTTTCTACTGCACCATACTCTCCTTTAATAAAGTTTTTCCACTCCCATGCTTGAGAACCTACGAAAATTAAACCTCCGATGATGGTCAAAAACATATAAAGCGCCACTTTATCTTTCTTCATTTGATGTCCTGCATCAACAGCCAATACCATTGTTACAGAAGAGAAAATCAAGATAAAAGTCATTAAGGCTACATAATACATAGGAGCTGATACTCCGTGTAAAAATGGAAAGTGAGTGAACACTTCGTCGGCTAAAGGCCAAGTTTCAATAAATTTAAATCTAGAAAATCCATAAGCTGCAAGGAAACCTGAGAAGGTTAAGGCATCTGACACGATAAAAAACCACATCATTAATTTACCATAACTTGCTCCCATTGGCTCATTTCCGCCACTCCATATCTTTTCGTCGTTGTTTGCAGTAGTAACTGTCGCTCCCATAAAAATTAATTCGTTAAAAAGTTTCCAAATTTACATTTTTTTCTTATTTAAAGAAATATAAAAACAAAAATAAATAAATCCACAATAAATCAAGGAAATGCCAGTACATTACACCCAGTTCAATTCCAAGAGATTGAGTTGCGCTATATTTTTGTTTAAAATGATTATAAATAATAATTAGCAGTGAAATTAATCCTCCAGCCAAGTGTAACAAGTGCATAACAGTCACAATATAAAGGAATGTAGTAGTAATAGAACTAGCTGGTCCTGTAAAATAATATCCTTTAGCTACAATTTGACCAAAACCTATAAACTGCAATACTACAAATACAATTCCTAATACTAATGTAATCAATAACCATTGGGTTGTAGCTTTCTGATTGTCTCTTTGAATAGCTTTCTTAGCTAAATGAAACGTAATACTACTGGCCAAAATAGCAAAAGTGCTGATAAAAAAAGCAGGAGGTAATTGAAAATCTTTCAACCAATCCACTCTTGATTTACTCACCACAAAAGCACTTGTTAATCCTGCAAACATCATGGTCATACTTACCATAGCAAACAACAAAATCAACTTATAGGATCTTGCGGTTCTGGATTGATGCTCATCTTTAGTCATTGTCATATCCATACTATCTTAAAAATTTATCTACTATATATATTAATTGTAACAAAGTAATATAAGAAACACTTACCAACATCAAAGTTCTCGCCGACTTGGTTGTACGCAATTGGTATACTTTTACTGCATAAAAAAGCATCCACAATCCCAACAAAAACACTAGAACAGCCGCAACAGGTGTTAAAAAAAGTGAACCTGTATAGCCAAACATCGGTAAAAGAGAAGCAATAATTAACCAAATGGTATATAAAATAATCTGCAAAGCCGTTCCATTATCTTTTTTTCCTGTTGGCAACATAAAAAAGCCTGCTTTTTCATAGTCTTCATACAAAAACCAACCTATAGCCCAAAAATGAGGAAATTGCCAGAAAAACTGAATCAAAAACAAGGTGCCTGCTTCAATCCCAAATTCACCTGTAGCCGCTACCCATCCTAACATAAACGGTATTGCTCCCGGAAACGCACCAACAAAAACTGACAAGGATGTCATTGTCTTTAGTGGCGTATAAATACTAGTATATAAAAAAATCGAAATCGCACCAAACATGGCTGATTTTGGATTTATACTATATAACAATGCCAATCCCAAGATAGTTAACAATGTAGCCACAACTACTGCTACTCTTGGTTGCATTCTTCCAGAAGCCACTGGTCGATTTTTAGTTCGATCCATTAGAGCATCTAAGTCCTTTTCTATAACCTGATTGTATGCATTAGAAGCGCCAACCATGCAATACCCACCAATCGCTAACTTAAGTAATATCCAGCAAGTACTTACTTCGAAATGATCTATCCCCAATACAAAACCAGCAATAGAAGAAAAAACAACACTAATGGCAAGACCCGCTTTAGTGATGGCTTTGAAATCTAAATAAATGGATTTTAAGGAAACTGTATTTGTCAAAACGATTAAAACTAGTGTTATTTTTATAAAAACTTTTGCAAAAGTAGGTTATCAAAAGGGATTTGACAAAAAACAACTCATAAAAAAAGTTTCTATTAAAAACTGGCCTATTAATAATCAAAATAGAAATTAAAAATATCGGATCGAACGCCCACTGTCACCCAATTCGTGCTCTGATTAAAAGTCGCAGCTGTGTTTTTTGAAGGATCAAAACTTCTATAAATGTAACTAGCAAAAAACTTCAGATTGGTAGTTGGATTGACTAAATAGCCTCCTTGGATGTCCGCTATAAATACTTTTGTTTTATTCCCTTGCCCCACTTTTACACCTGTATCAAAAGGACGCTTTTCATCATAATCTTTATATATATTCCCTCCATAGTTAAAATTATCTTCAGTAGTATTAAAATCAAGACCACGTGTTCCTGCAGTAACTTTAGCATCCGCAAAAAGCCTTCCCTTGTTATAGCGAGCAATCGCAATTAACTCTCTAAAATTTCCTCCCCATTGATGTCCCAAACTCTGATTATTATGTGCGTAATTCGTAATAGGATTACTGTGTGAATAGACATAAGGGCGCACATGATTGTATTCTAACTGCAATAAAAGATTCTTTACTTTGAATGCATTGTAGTACTTTACCCCTACTTGATATCCGAATTTGTTTTTCCAACTATTATCTCCTCCTTTAACGTCACCCAACGAGAATTCATCTAGCAAAAATTGTCCATATGCATTAATAGATGCATCCCATTTGTACTTAAAAGTTAATCCTAACAAAGCATTTCCGCTTCTGGATGACGATCCAAACTCTACCGCACGGTAAAAAATAATAGGATTCACAAAGCTCATATCGAAGCCTCGATTGTTGTCTTTTGTCCAAACTACAGATTCAAAAAAACCTAAATTCAAACGATTCGAAACATTCCAGCTCAAATAATGATTTGCCATAAATTTGGTAGCATACGTTCGATCTACAGTCACTTCTGGACGCACATCTTTTAGCCACATATACGTATTAGTATATTTTATTTTCCAAAAATTAGTATTGATTTTAAAAAAAGGATAAGGACTAGCACCATCACTTTCAAACAAAGAACGATAACCATCACCAATAAAGTTTCTTCCGTATCCCAACTGCAAATCAATAAACTTATTTGGCGTAAAAGTAATATTAGCTTCCGCCAAAGGAAAATCATACCCATCGTCTTTGAATCTTTTGGCGATACCAACTCCTGGAATTATCGCAGGATTTCCTCCCGAAGGCTTAATCGATTCTGCATATTGATTATAATAATCTGCAAAACGCCCTTGACTTTCAAAAACGGTTGTGGTAAAATTCAATTGTTTTCCTAGTCCTCCTCTAAAATTTAGCGCACGAGTATTTACATATGTATATGAATTCTCAGTTTGAGAAGCTTTCCCCAATTGTAAATCAAAAATAGGATTTAAGGTAAACCAATAGTCTTCGCCTTGAATCTCAACAGTGTTTTCATTCCATAATTTTCTCGCCCACCAACCAGAAGCTTTCTTTTTCAACTGCTCATTAACTTCCTTCATATTATAATACTTAGCTACTTCAGCATAAGTATAGGGTTTTGAAGCGGTATGATTGTTACTTCCCACTTGATTCATCTTAGCATCAAACTGCGCATAAAGACTGTGCGAAAAAGGCACATTTAAATGACTTTCATACTCTGGATTACGGTATTTTTTATAAACAATACTATCTAATTCTGTTAGCTTTGGACTTCTAACATTTAGAATTTCCGCTTTGGCAAGTGCTTCCGCTTCGAACTGTTCTTTTGATTTCAAAGGAATGGCAATTGCAATTGTATATTTAGAATAAGTTGGTTTACCATTATAAGTAGCAGGACTCACTTTGGGCATACTTTCGATAACTCTCTTTGCTTCTGCAGCATATGAATCAACAACTGCGTCAACATACAACACTTTAAATTTTCCTTCTACGGTAACCTCAAACAGCACTTTTACATTACCTTTAAAAGAATCGTTTTGAGGTACTTTAAAGTTAGAATATACAAAATCTTGTACTTGATCGTAAAAACATTTTTCTACTTCTTTTGGCTGAAGATTTTCACAAGTTGCAAAAACAGGAAAACGCTCCACTTCATTAAAAGCCGAAACATTCAGGTTTTGGCTACAACACCAGTTTAATCCAAGGAAAAAGAACAGCGCACTGTAAAGTTTGTTCATAGTTATCTATTAGAAATTAATATCCATTTTGAGTATTCGCACCATCTACAATGGCTTTTGCTCCCGAAGTTCCTATACGTTGTACACCAAGCTGTATCATTTCGACTGCATCCGCATAATTACGAACACCACCAGCAGCTTTTACAGGTAAAGGAGAAGCATTCTCTAGCATTATCTTAATGGTTTCGACAGTAGCACCGTTAGGCTCATTGTTAGGCGTTACATAAAACCCAGTAGAGGATTTTACAAAAACAGCAGCGTATTGCTCCTCTTTAAAGTTTTGCATAACTACATTTTTGATCAAGGCTGAAAGTTGTATAATTTGACCATTATTCAAAGCCGCTACTTCAATAATCCATTTTACTGTTTTTTTATGTGCCAATCCCATTTGAGTTCCTTTCAAAATCTCCTCTTTAACTAAAGCAATTTCACCTCTTTTAAACGCTTCATAATTACAAACAAAATCCAAATCATCCGCTCCGTCGACTATGGCTTGTTGTGCTTCAGCTAGTTTGGTTGCCAAATCAGATTGGCCTTTGGAAAAATCAATCACTGTTCCCACTAATACGTTAGATTGCGCTTCTTGAATCATTTTTTTTGCCAAAGCCACTCGATCTGGGCGAATCATAATAAGTTTGAAATGCTCTCGAATCGCCTCTTCAATAAAGGATTTTGCAACCAATACATTTTCGGCTTCTGATAAATTAGCTTGTTGGTTAGTCTTTAAATAGGTTGAATCTAGGTAGGCTCTAACATCCATTTTAACAAGGAATTGGAATTGATAAATAAGTCATACAAAAATACATTATTAATTGAATACACCGGTGCGAAGTCCACTTTTTCTCTATACTTACCAACAAAAACAAGATTTTCAAGAAAGAAACTTTAAAAATAAACGCTGCTATAATTCAAAAAAAAATCCCATCGAAATGGGATTTTTAAAAATTTTATTGGACTTCTACTTTTTCTTTGAATTGATATAAAAGAGCGATTGCAAAAAAAGCTCCAAATATATTCGCTAGAACATCTGTAACATCTGCACTTCTTGTAGCTGTAAAATAGCCCTGTATGAACTCAATCAACAATCCGAATAGGAAAGAAAGCAAAAAAGAAACATACATCACTTTTGAAAAACTACTCCATTTGCCGCTTTTGACCAAAGTGATTCCCCAAAAAAAAGTAAAAAACAAATGCAACAGAATGTGGACTATTTTGTCAATTCCTACAATGTTTATAGAAGGAACATCCGATGACTTCATCAAACAAACGTAGCACATCAAAGAAGTCCATGCCAGCGCAACAAAGAAAAAAAAATGTTTATGCACCAATTAGTTCTTTATAAGAAGCGTCTGAAAGCAATTCTTCAATTTCAGCAGGATTAGCAATCTTTACTTTAATCATCCAACCAGCACCATAAGGATCAGAATTTACTGTTTCTGGAGCGCTTTCTAAATCATCATTAAAGGCGATGATTTCGCCAGAAAGCGGCAAAAACAAATCAGAAACAGTTTTAACTGCCTCAACTGTTCCAAAAACTTCGTCTTTATCCAACGTTTGATCTAAAGTTTCTACTTCTACATATACAATATCTCCCAACTCTTTTTGAGCAAAATGAGTAATTCCTACTGTTGCAATATCTCCTTCGATACTAACCCACTCGTGATCTTTTGTGTACTTTAAATTTGATGGTACGCTCATAATATATAAATGTTGTGTTATTAATAATAAAGGGCAAATATAACTATCTTGTATTGAATTTTTACATAGAATAAATACAAATTAATTTCCAAAATTGTAACGAATAGTAAATCCAGAACGAATATTAGTGAGAGGAAAAGTAGTTGAAATTACCGCTTTTGAGAATGAATGATCATAATAGAAAATAGCGGTTAAATTTTTACTAAAGGCATAATCTGCCGCCAAACGCAATTGCCAAATATTTTGTCCAGCAGCCAATTGGTTGTTGTTATAATCCAAATAGCGAACAATCGTTTGATTGTTTCTATAAGATAAATCTGCCTTAACATTAATGTCACTTTTTATAATACCCGTTGGATTATCTGCCAAACGAGAAGAGAAAATTACATCTTTGAATCGATATCCTAAACCTACAATATACTCCACTCCTTTTACTTCAGTCAATAGATTGTTATCAAAACTCATTGATAAAGCACGGTCTTTTTTGATTTCTGTCAATACTTTGAAAGAGTTTTTCAATTCAAAATCCAAACGAACTAATGGGCTAAATTGTTCAACCAAATTCACATTAGAAATCACCGTTGGGTTATAAAAATTACCACTTGCATCTGCCCCATTCGGTTTTTTGGTATACTCAAAATTAGAACGATAATCATTAATAGTATATGAAGCACGATAATTATGCAAGAGCGAAACTCTTTTGAAATTGTTTTTGAAAAAAGTATACCTCATAAAGCCATTATACTTTATCGACCAGTTTGGAATAGGAAAACTTCTAAAAATACCCGTCGACACATCTTTGGCATTACCACCAGTATAAGCAGCCAAAAAAGCCGGCAATAATACAGCTTGGCTGTTTTTACCATAGCCTTCAGGAAATCCATCATTTGAAATAATTCTCTTTCTTTCTTCATTATTTGGGTTAGCTATATTGTCTATTGGCGCAGTAGCATCAGATGCGGGAAGAGCGGTAGCATCATACCTTGGAATTATTGGCCCATAGCGTTCTTCTGCCAAACGATTAGCGATTGTTAAACGATTTTTCCTAAAGTCATCAAAGGCAGCCGACCCACTTTCGTCACTTTTCGAAAAAGCTGTTTTTATTAATACCGTAGAAATAGAAAACATTCCATAACTATAAGGTGACAATGGTGAATAATTTCCAGAAACCGCACTATACTGCTCGGATGAATTCTCAGAATAAGTACGATCGGCAGTTAAGTCTATTTTGAAATCAGGAAACAAATCAACATTTGCAGTTGCCTTTAGTATTTTGTTAGTTACTTGCGTATAATTTTGATTAAAATCTTGATAAGTGGTCAGCCAACCTCTTTTGGCGGACTCGTATCGAATATCGTCTTGACTTCCAAAAATGAACCCAAGAGAAGGACGTGAAGAACCCAAGAAACCAACACTTGGCGTGAAACCAGGCAAAACGGTTCCGCTATTGTGCGTATAATTGACTTGAACATTTTTCACACTTGTCAAGACCCCAATTAATCCATCCATAAAGGGGCTTCTTTGTTGCAAAGGCTTAACGGCTGTGTTTACAACTTTTTCACCAGGTTTTGGAGCAACCACTTTTGGTTTAGCAGCACCCGCAGCTGGTGTTTTTTTGGAAAGTCCAATGTATTTATAGAAAGTTTCCATAGCAAAGGAAGCGTTCAATATTTTTGAATTGGCATTTTGAATCGTATTTCCTAAATTATAGTCAACTCCTCCAATCGTAACGTTATCAAAAGCATTTGATGCACGTTGCCAACTATAATCCCCTTGATAAGTGAAATTTGCTTTTACAAAACCAAATACTGGAATTTTATTCAGCGGAATATCATAATTGACAATAAGTTGTTGCATGTGTTGATTAGGATCACCAATATCAAAATAACTATCCCAAATGGTAAAGGTATCAATCGGTGTATCGTCGGCGTTTAAATAGCTTTTCACAATGTTATTAGAAGAAGCTGTATAATTTATCTTTAAAGATTTGGTTATGTTATAATTAAATCCATATTGATAATTAAAAGCAAAATTTCTTCTATACAAAGGATCCAAACCAATTCCAACCACATCTACTTGCCTAAATTGCTGGCGATTGTATTGTCTAATCACACTACTATTAAAAGTGATATTAGTTGGTAAAAAATTGAAATTGAAATCTTGCAACCATTTCCAATACTCGCTTTTCTTTACAAATGTTTTTTTCTTGAATGGTTCATAAGGTTTGTTTTGAAAACTGTACGCATAATTTACCGTGGTATTACTCAACTGGTCGGTATAGCTTTCTATCTCATAATCATGACGCTCCACCTCGTTGTAAGACTGAGAAAAAGTAAAATTCTCTGGATCATATACACGTGGTTTTTGCTCTGGACTTCTTTCTTTTCTAACTCCAATAAAGTTAATACTTGTTCGTTTGGTATAATCAACTGCGCGATTTTCTATATTATCTCTAGCATCTTTATCGGTGGTCTCCCTAAGTAATTGTTTGAGTTTTATATCTTGATTAAAAGGGTCATATTCTGGAGTAATTACTTCCTCCCCGATACCGTAATTAAACGGTAAATTGATTCCCCATTTTTTAGGTAACAGTTGTCCCAAATTCAAATTAGTTACTACCCCATACTGTTGAATATCTTCCCTACTGCGTTCGTTTGGTCCTTGCTCTAAAGCTCCAAAACCAATGGTTGTTTTTCTTCCTGTTAGTGAAAGTGTAGCAAAATCTGCCATATTGGTATCGATATTCAATAAAGCTGCCATACCACCTTTGTTATCCATATCAGCCATACGCAACTCATTAAACCAAACCTCCCCAAGAATTGGAAGTCTTAATTCATCGCTTTTCACACCAACCATCAAAGTTCTAACCAAACCAAAATTCGGATTTCCTTTGATTCCTATTCGCAATCTATTGGTTTTGCCAGATAAAGAATTATCCAACTCGTCTTCAAATTTATAAAAAACACCATCTGGAGGCAAAGTTGCAGGATCGATACTCATCGCCAAAATTTTCAACTTGGTCAACAAATCTAATTTTAAATCCATTTCATTGGCTTCGGGCCATACAGAAGAAGCACCTACCTTACAATCTGAGGATGGCGCCGTCACCTGTAAAGGGATTTCTATTTGATAGAAATTTTCTGTAAAATCATTCCCAAAACGGATAAAACCAACCATTTGATTGTCTCTCAAAACGACTTCATTTGGCAAAGATTCTGCATGTAAAAACATTTTCAGTTTATTGAACTGTCGCATGTCAATGCTTACGTTTTTGAACACGGCTCTGGAATCGTTTGGCTCTAAACCATTACCTGAAACTCGTAATGCTAAAGATTGTTCGTTTTGATTTATGACAGTATTGTTGTTGTAAAGCTGTTCTCTTACTACTCCAGGAGGGGTTACATAATTTATAGGGCAACGTTCGTTATTCTCTTGAATATTGACAGCTAAAACATCTAATGTGGTGTCATCATCTGCAACATTGGTATCATTAAAATCCAAAGAATTAGTATACCTTCTCCATTCCCCACGAACTAAATCTAAGGCTCCAAAACGAAGGGTAATAGGTGATTCAAAATTCGTCATGAACATCCTCATGAATCGGATAGAACGAAAATCGGATATTCCTCCAATTGTATTTTGTGGCTGAGAAACTGGAATTTTAAATTGAATCCAACGTGCTTCTGTTGAAGAACCATCAGGCAAGGTTTGTTGTGTATTTCTAATATCAGTAATGTAATTTTCACCAACATTCATATTGGGTCTCATATCAATACTGTATTCATAATACGCATTGATGGTATTCATTGTATTATCGCGATTAATATCTTCAACGTCAGGAAAAGTAGTAGACCCTCTATTGGCATCCGAAATATTAACCGCTGAGTTTTTATCTGTTCCATTGTAATTTTTATAACGATCTAAAACTCCTCCTGTCGTATTAGCGAAATAGGTATAATCGTCACCTGCGGGATCAGGTTCTGAAGTGTAGTTAGAATATACTGTTGCTTCTTGCTCGTTTTTCATACCATCTAACCCAATGTCTTGATTGGTTCTATTAGAGGTATTTCCATCAAAAGCATAAATCAAGGATTGCGAAGCAGGAACCTCTCCCCAAATAGGCTTTGGAGTCACCAAAATTTGATCCAGTCCCAAACCATTTTCATATTGTTTCCTCCCATCCTTAAGGATGTCTTCAGATATTTCTCCTAAATTAAAATACAATTTACCTGTATTGATAGGCGTGATATTACCTTTGCCTACATAAGGATCCAATACCCAAAACTGAATATACTCAACATTTCCTTGTTCAAAATTGGTTGTATTGATGGCGCGCATAATCCCTCCAAAATTATCTTTTGGGTTATTCGCAAAGGTAGTCGAATTGTTGTAAGGCCCTCTATCTTGAGGATAATAACTTAAATCAAGAGTGTTCACCACTTGAGTTTGTCCTTGCGCAATATCGGTGTTAGGGTATAATTCTTCACTAAAAATTCTACGGGTTGAGTTTAAAGAAATATCATCATTTGAAATCCCTGTTGGCTTTTGAGTATAAAATAAAGGATCGATGGTATACCAAGCTAGTTTGGCTCTTTTAAAACCATAGCTTAAATCGTTGGCACCTTCGTTAAAATTGTATAGACTTTCACCATCGTTAACAGGTGTTGACGACAAACTCCAAGCAAAAGGCGAGCGCAAATCAATAGTAGATTGAGAACCCTCAAAATCATCAACATAAATTGTAGACTCTCCATTAAATCGATCGGCTTTGGGCGTATCTGGTTTCAAGAATGCTATCTCACCTCTAACCGAAAGGTTCGAAGGCACATCCGTATCAATATTAGGCAACTTATTGACCAAACGAGTAAAAAAAGGCACTTCGGTCGCAAAATTTCCATTGAAACCAAAAATAGTATTGTTTACAGACTCCTGTCCATAATTGGATTTTTGTGTAAATGGCCTTTCCGTCATTTTCAAATAAGTACCACCTAAAACAAATTTATCAGATATTTTATGTTCTACATTTAAACCCATAAAACGTCTGGTTTGCTGACCAAAAATAGAATTGTTTTCTAAAGAAACTTCGATAGGTGTATTAGAAGCTAGCAAAGAAGGGTCCAAAATTTGCACGCGCCCTAACTGGTAATTTACACTATAATCAACCCCCTCTACCAAGCGTCTTCCTGCAGCTGTAACCACTACAGAGCCTTGAGGAACATTGAGTGCCCCAATTGGAATTCCGTCACCACTTGATGATTTGTATTTTCCTCTAATCAAATACTTGTTTTTATCGATGTCTTGTAATGCTCCTGCTTGAGTATTACGATACATACTTCTAAAAACATACTTCTTTTGATTGGGGTTATAGGTATCTACATCTTTATAATTTTCTACAGAATTTGGTGTTTGTAATTTTGAAAATATAAGCTCACCAAACGGTTCTTTCGTGGTAAACATAATTCGACCATTCTGAGCATCGATAGTTGTTCCCGGAAGAAAATCAAAAAAACCATCACCACCCGCTTGTGGATCGTTGTTAAAATTAAGACGATCTAAGTTAAAAACTTTTAATAAAGGCGTTTCTGCAACTTTATTTTCTGGAGTAGGACTTGAGGGAAAAGGAGTTCCTGGAACCTCAGTAATATAATTGATTGGCGAAGGGTCAGCGTATAAGATATTCATTCGGAAATCTTCTTGTTTCAGTTGATAGCCGCCTGGCACTTGGTAGATATTTTTCATCATCAAGTTCCAAATTGGATCCTTCACATTGGTTAAGTTGCTTTTCAGCATTTTCAAAATCAAACTTTGAGTAATAATCGCCTGAGGTACATTATTGTTTCCTCCAACTACATTCGTTGCATCTACTCCGTCATTACCAAATTCTCCAACTTGATAGACCTGATCTCCAATGGTGTATTGATACGCCACCGCCAAAACCTCATCATTACTCAAACGCTGTTGTAATGAGATGAACCCTAATTTTGAATTAAAAGTATACTCATTAGCTGTAAGTTTTCGAGCATTTTCTAACTTCGAATAATCTCTTCCTTCGGTAACGGTGGTATTAAAACCAGAACTTGAGGTAGCAATTTCTCTAATATTTGAATTCAACAATCCCGTTCCTGAAGTGATTTGAGCAGGGTCATAATCATTGTTCGAGTTATCAGAAGGTGAATTCGCCTGATTATTAAAAATTCCTGTTGAAGGATTCAAAACGACCACTTCATTATCTGTCAAACCCGTTAATTGTGCTTCTCCTAAATCCTGAAGTGCAATAATATTTCTTAAATTGTTCGAAGTAGCATTTACTCTATTTTGCTTATTGGTCACCCAAACCTCGATACGTGTAATTTGTACCCTACTATCAATAAAAGGATAGCCTTCTAGGGCTTTGTCATATCGGCTTCTAAAATATTGAGACAAGAAAAAGTGACGATCATTGTCATAATCCAAAGCAAAAAGCTCATAATTCTGAACAGTTCCACCTCCTTCGGCAACTAAACTTTTCGTTTGTGATTTTTGTTCAGAAAAAATTCCGGTAAGTGTAGTTTTTCCAAACTGCAATTGCGTTTTTACCCCAAACAAACTCTGAGCCCCACGAATTAAGGAGCTATTAAGTGGCATGCTCACGTTACCTACTTCTATTTTTTGAATAATATCATCTTCTGATGGCGTAAATTCTAACTTGATTAAGTTTTGAAAGGCAAAAGTAGATTGGGTGTCATAATTGGCATTTACTCCTAATCGGGTTCCCACTTTTCCCATTAAACTCATGCTGATGCGTTGATCGAAATCAAAAGAGGTATTGGCTCTATTTCTAGGAGAAAAAGAAGGATTGTCTTGTTTGGTATAGCGCACCCCAAGATCCATTTCTACAGAACCTGTGGGTTTTACATCAATAGTGTTACTTCCAAAAACCGATTCAAAAAAACTAGACTTCACATAAAATCGAGGCAACAAATCCTTTTTAGCTTCTTCAGCTCCCTTCTTTTTACCATCAATGGCATCGGCTTTTTTCTTAAAATAATTGCGTCTTGATTCTTGCAGCACTAACTTTTCGTACTCTGCAGGAGTCAGTATTATTGGGAAATTGATGGTGATTCCGTCAATAGAGTTTGTATACACATATCGATCAGTTTCAGGATCATAAGTGTAGGAAGATAAGATACTTTTAGGGTCTTTAATTTGAAGTTTCCCTACCGTATATCCTTTTTTTACCGTATCCTGAACCGATGGATTTACTTGACCATACGATACAAAACTGGCACATACAACAAGTAAAAAAATACAAATTTTATGCATGCAATGGGACTCTCTTGGTTCTTTTACAAACTTTTTAAGGCTTTCTTAATAATTGTTTCAACAGTAGCGTCAGGTTCGGCTAAGACAATTTTTTCGATAACTTTCTCGCAAGTCTTTCGAACAAAACCTAAAACTTCTAGAGCAGATAACGCTTCATCTTTGTTTGTATTGCTTTGCGATACTGAAAGTTCATCTAAATCGTATAATTTTACTATTTTTTCTTTCAAATCCAAAATAACGCGCTGTGCCGTCTTGTTTCCAATTCCTTTTATGGACTGAATTGTAGCCACATCGCCTGAACCAATAGCATTAGTAATTTGTTTAGGGTCCAAAGAAGAAAGCATTGTTCTAGCAATACCCGCACCTATTCCTGAAACCGATAATAGTAAACGAAAAATTTCTCTTTCGGATTTTTCTATGAAACCGTATAAAGTATGAGCATCTTCTTTGATTTGAAGATGGGTAAATACTTTAACAAAATCAGTGTTGGGCAATAACGAATAAGTGTGTAACGAGATATTGATATGATACCCCACACCACCACAATCTATAACGATATGGGTTGGCGATTTTTCTACTAATTTACCTTGTAAATGTGCAATCATTTATTTGTTTTAACGAACCAAATATAACAAAAAAGTCCAGCATTTGACTGAAAACCATCTGCTAGACTTTTGTTGTTCTTTATTTTGTTTAATTAGCTACTTTTTTCTTTTGTTTTTCTTGTGCGTCGATGATAGCAATCGTAGACATATTTACCATTTCTTCTACACTAGCACCCAACTGAAAAATATGAACTGGTTTACCCATTCCCAACATAATTGGACCAATGGATTCTACTTTATTCAATTCTTTCAAGAGTTTATAAGTAATATTAGCCGATTCTAAATTTGGAAACACCAAAGTATTAACTTTTTTATCCGCTAGTTTAGAAAAAGGGAATTTAGCTTTTAACATTTCTGGATTCAAGGCAAAATCTGCTTGAATTTCTCCATCAATACATAAATCTGGATAATTTTCATGCAAATATGCTACTGCCTCACGAACTTTTCCTGCGCTTGGATTGGTAGAAGAACCAAAATTAGAATACGAGACCATTGCAATTACAGGCTCTACTCCAAACATTCTTGCTGTTTTGGCTGTCATTAAAGCAATCTTTGCCAAATCATCTGCTGAAGGGTTGATATTGATAGCCGTATCGGAGAAAAACATCGGACCACGTTTGGTCATCATTATATTGGTAGTAGCTACAATAGAAGCCCCTGGCGCTTTATCTACCAATTGCAACATTGGTTTCACTACAGAAGGATAACTTCTAGAATGTCCACTAACTAATGCATCGGCTTCGCCAACATTGACCATCATAGCGGCAAAATAATTACGTTCGCGCATTAATTTTTGAGCATCCAAAAACGAAATTCCTCTTCTTTTTCTGGTTTCCCAATAGGCTGTGGCGAAGCGGTCTCTTCTACCTTCTTCTTCTTTCTCCTTGGGATCAATGATTGTAACATCAGCATCAAATCCAATTTCTTCTTTCAATTCCAAGATAATTTCTTTGTTTCCTAACAAAATAGGAAATCCAATACCTTCATCATGAACAATCTGAGCCGCTTTTAGCACATCCAAATGATCCGCTTCTGCAAAAACAATAGACTTAGGATCTGATTTGGCTCTGGTAGTAATCATTCGAACCAATTTGTTGTCGTGTCCTAATCGTTCTAACAAGTCATCTTTGTATTTTTCCCAATCGGTAATTGGATTTTGTGCTACACCAGATTCCATAGCCGCTTTAGCAACAGCTGGAGCAACTACCGCAATCAATCTTGGGTCGAAAGGTTTTGGGATAATATACTCACGACCAAAAGTTAGTTTCGTAGCTCCGTAAGCAACATTTACTTGTTCAGGCACGGATTCTTTGGCCAAAGATGCCAATGCTCTAACGGCAGCCATTTTCATTGCTTCGTTGATTTTGGTAGCACGAACATCTAAAGCACCTCTAAAAATATAAGGGAATCCCAATACGTTATTTACTTGATTCGGATAATCCGAACGTCCCGTTGCCATAATGATGTCTTTGCGAGTAGCGATGGCTAGATTGTATTCAATCTCAGGATTTGGATTGGCCATGGCAAAAACAATTGGATTTTCGGACATGCTTAAAAGCATTTCGGGTGTCAAGACATCTGCTGTAGATAATCCTAGGAACAAATCACAACCTTTCATAGCTTCTTCCAAGCTAACCGGCTCGCACTCTCTTGCGTATTTGCGTTGCAATTCGGAGATAGAAGGATTGTCTTTTGTCAACAAGCCTTTACTATTAAACATATACACATTCTCAGGTTTTATCCCTAAAAGCACGTACAAATCTGCGCATGCAATTGCAGCAGAACCCGCTCCAGAAACTACCATTTTAATATCCTCAGCTTTTTTATCAGCTAGCTCTAATGCATTAAGTAAAGCTGCTGAAGAAATAATCGCTGTTCCGTGTTGGTCATCATGCATCACAGGAATATTTAGTTCTTCTACCAATCGCCTTTCGATTTCAAAAGACTCAGGCGCTTTGATATCTTCAAGGTTAATTCCACCAAAAGTGGGAGCAATATTTTTTACTGTTTCGATGAATTCGTCAACATTTTTGGTTCCAATTTCGATATCAAACACATCGATATCCGAAAATATTTTGAACAAAAGTCCTTTCCCTTCCATTACTGGTTTTGAAGCTTCGGGGCCGATGTCTCCAAGTCCCAAAACCGCTGTTCCATTGGTAATTACAGCAACTAAATTTCCTTTTGCGGTGTATTTATAAACGTTATCTACGTCTTTTGCAATTTCTAAACAAGGCTCAGCAACACCTGGTGAATAGGCTAAAGACAAATCTCTTTGCGTGGCATATTTTTTTGTAGGTACTACTTGAATTTTTCCAGGAGTTGGCTTTGCGTGGTATAATAAAGCTTCCTTTCTTTTGTTGTTATTCTCCATTTTTTTTAGATTTTATCTGGCTTACAAAGATAAAGCTCTAATTGTAAACTAATCATCAAAAATTTAATTTTTATTATAATCTTTATTGTAAAATAAAAAAAGCTGCAAAAGCAGCTCTTAAAAAGTCATAATTTATTTTTATTACTGTGTAATGTATGAATTTAAATGTGCAATCGTTTCTTTTTGCATTTCAATGATGGCTTTTACCACATCGCTAATAGAAATTATTCCAACTACCACATCATTTTCAACTACTGGTAAGTGACGTACTCTTTTGGTGCTCATCAACTCCATACAGTACTCTAATTTATCCGAGGGACTAACTGTAAATACTTCAGTAACCATAATTTCATCAACCAATGCTTTCTTAGAAGATTTAGATTTTAAAACAATTTTTCTAGCATAATCCCTTTCTGATAAAATTCCTTTTAGAACACCTTCTTCAATAATAAGAATAGCACCTATGTTTTTTTCGCTCATCACTGTTAACGCTTCGTAAACAGTGTTGGTGGAAAGTATGGAATAAACGTCCTTTCCCTTTGTGCTTAATATTTGATTAACAGTCATATAAATTGTATTTAAATAAATATAAAGTTAAAAAAATAAACATTCAAAAAACATAAAAGCTATTTTTTATTATTAGAAGTTATTTAAACTTTTTTTATTTGCTAAAAAATTTGCCTTTTACCTCCAATTTTCACCTTTTTTTTCGTCACGTAGCCCAGCTATGCATCTTAAAAAAGGCAAAAATTGGGTGCAAAATCCTTATTTTGCTTAAACGCAAAAAGCTTAAATCACTTCTAAAATAATTCATTGGGATGAATCAATTGATTCAGATTGTCTTTCCATTTTGGGGCGAGCAATGCTAAACCGCATTGATAAGACGCATTGACCCATCCAAAACCTTCTTTGGCAATGTAATCAAACTCGGTTCCAACGTTACCATACTCTGCAAATACTTTATGAGAACTGATTTCTAAATCGAATTTTTCTGGAATGGTACCGTTGTACTCTACAGCATTGATGGTAATCAACCACAACCAGCGATAAACCATTTCCTGCAATTTGGATTGGAATCCGTAATTCTTTAGCCCTCCCCACAATAGCATTTGATGGGGCGCCCAACCAAAAGGATAATCCCATTGTCTTTGAGGAGCTTCGGGGTTTACATTGGCCACGCTTTCAGCTGTACTTCCAGCGATACCGCCTGTCATTACAAACTTAGGCAACGCTTTTTCTACCAATTTTACCGCCTGTTCTTGAGAACATAAGCCTACCCATAACGGGGAAAAAGTAGTTGCCGCTTCAAAAGGAAAGGATTTCTTATTCACAAAGTCATAGTCAAAATACATTCCTTCCGTTTCATTCCAACAATACTTATCGATTAATGTCTTTCGTGTTTTGGCCTTATCGAGCCATTCTTTTGTTGTATACGTTTTATTTTGAGACACAAAAGTACCATCAAAATAGGTCGTAATAAAATAAGCGATATCTATTTCATACTTATACAAAAAGCTATTGATATCAACCGAATTCAAATTGGCGCACGAATTAATCAATCGGTTGGTGGTATCATGACCACTTTCTCTCATACTACGATCATGCACAAAATATTGATCCAAATCAGCATCGACAATGCTTCGTTCTAAATATTTTTTTTCAAATTCTCTTAAAGGGAGTTGGTATTTTTGAGCAAAAGGCTCCAAAACTTCATCAAAATGTCCTGGCTCTACTTCAAAAGGCATTCCTATGCCATCCGCTTTGTAACGGCTCAAGCCAGTTGGCGTTAAACGCTCGCCCATCACCATCCAAACCGAATGGTATTCTAGAATTACTGTTTCTAAATGACTTGCCAACCAAGATACATCTAGTTTTTCATAATCTACTATGGCTCGAAGCAACGAAGAATACAAAGGAGGTTGTGTTCTGGTCAGATAATAACTTCTGTTGGCATTTAAAATTTTACCGTAATGTTCTATTTGATACTTAAAATTGGTTGCAATGTCTTTGGCCAAATCCAATTTGTCGTCTTCTAATAAACCCAACCCAATAAAGTAGCTATCCCAGCCGTACATTTCGTTGAATCGTCCACCAGGAACTACAAAAGGAACGCCTTTTATGCCGTTTTCATCTTCAGAAGTAGCCAAAGCCAAAAGCCCTGGTTTGGTATTTAGCGTCTCGACATAGTCTTGTGTATAATTTTCAGGTAAAATGGCCACTTTAAAATTGCCCCATTCTTTTTCTAATGCTAAAAAATAGGCAACACCTTGTGTATCTTTTGCCGACACATAAAGAGTAGGAACCGCATTGGATGTTTTCTCATCTGCCAAAATTTGCTGCAAGCCTTTTCTATCGATAGACCGCGTAAGTTCGCCCCAATAAGACGTTCGAATTTTTCTTGAAATTCGGTCTACGGGTAGTTCCTGAATTCGGTCAAGATTGATTTCACCATAGATAGTACCTTGCTCCCTCAATTCTGCTAATTCTTGCAAAAGATTTGATAAATGATAGGTTCCTTCAATTACAAATTGCTCTTTTGTTCTGCTGTCATTCAAAACAAATCGTTTAGGACCTTTATCGTCTTTCGTTATTTTTTTGTCTTGATCCGTATCTTCTTGCAGCAGTAATTGCTCAAAAACGGCATTGATTTCCACTTCTATTTTCATCGGGTCGTCGTTAATTTTTTTAATATAAAAAAGGAAAACAAAAGCAACAACATCGGAATCAAGGTGTAATAAAAAGCATTTTCGGGGCCTTCATTCTTAAACAAATACCCAATAATCCTTGACCCTAAAGTACCTCCCAAGGCTGAAAAAACCACAATCAATCCCGTCATTGAACTGTGTAAACTTTTGGGAAGCGCACTCAACACGACAGAATTCAACAAAGGATAAATAGGTGCTATGAACAGCCCTACTAATGGAAAAGCAAATCCTATCAATGGAATATCGGATAATGAAGTAATCGTTTTTACTTCGAGGCCTACCGCTTTGGGCAATACAAAAATCACAATCAACATCGCTATGATAATACAAGCACTTAAAATCCAAATCCAATTGATTTTTTTAGTTAAAAAACCAGCTGCCAATCTTCCTACTGCTAAAGAAATAGCTAAAATACTAGCCATCATAATACTTATATTTTCTGTCAAATGCAGCACTTTGCTATTAAAAGTGGGCAACCAAGACATAATCCCTTGTTCTATCATCACAAACAAAAAAGCACTAATTACAAAAACTATCGTTAGTAGTTTAGCCATTAGTTGGAACATTTGCTTAAAATCGTCGAATAGATTGACTCCTGTAACCTCAACTTGACTTTCTGATTTTGCTAAAAACAAAAAAGCAAAGGAGACTCCAGAAATTCCTGCCAACAACCAATACACGTTGAGCCAAGCATTGGGATCAGTCTCAGAATTAAACGCGGGAAACAAGAAATAAGCCAAAGCAATTCCTATCATAAAAACCCCTTCTATACTGCTCATTAAGCTGTTATGTTCTTGCTGACTTTCGGTCACTCTTCCGATAAGAGAATAAACCGACACCTTAATCAAGGCAAAAGAAACACCAACCGTGGCAAAGAGTAATTTTGCTGTGGCAAATGAATTCCCAAAATACATTGTTATACAAGCAATGTACACCAATCCTAGCCCAATAAGCATAGCTCTTTTATAACCAATTCTTGGTAAAAATGAAGCAACCAAAAAAGAGACAATAGCTATAGGCAAATCTTTGAACGCTTCTAAAATACTCGCTTCTAATTCGTCTACACCATAATTTCTTTGCGCTTTGAGGATTACGATTCCTACACTATTAAGCAAAATAGCAAAAACAAAGTAATTGAGATACATTGCCCATTTGATAGTGTTTTTTTTCATATGTAGATAATATTTGTTTTTTAAAGGTCATATGTAATTGCTTCGCCTGTTCGCTATCGCTCGGGTCGCACATCTTCATCGATGCTTGCTACCAATTTTTGGTCGTGCTCATTTCATATTTAATTCGGTTATTTAAGTATTCAAATAGCTTACAATGTCCACATCATTGGGCAATCCTCCCAGATGTTGTAACTTCAATACTGCTAGTTTTTGGGCGATTACAAGCGTTTCTTCAAAACTTTTGTGTTGCAATTGCGCATATAAAAAACCTGTCCAAAAAGCATCTCCAGCTCCAGTAGCATCTTTTATGTCGGTAATTGATAAAGCGGGTTGCACAATTTCCCCATAACTAGTGTCAGATAAAACCACACCATCTTTTCCTTTCGTCAAACAAATGGTTGCTGCGCCTAGTTTATGAAAATAATCCAAAATGAAAGACTCGGATTTGGTTTCCCCAAAATAACGATAGCAATCATCTTCGCTCAACTTTACTAAAGGATTCGTTGCTAGATACCTTGCAATTATTGTTTTTGCCTCCTCTCGATTGGGCCAAATGCGTTCCGAAAAATTAATATCTATACTAGTTTTAACACCTAACTGAGCCGCAAGTTGAGCACTTTCTATGATGGTGGTTTGCGCTGGATTTTTACTTAATCCAAAGCAAGTGGTGTGGAAAATTTTTGCTTGTTGTAAAAATGCAGTTGGAATTTGTTCTTGTTCAATTAAAAAATCAGCCGTGCGATACGGAATAAAATCTGGGGTTCCTGTTGATTTAGAAACCAAAATTATCGAGGTTGACGCGTCCTGTTTTTGGCTTAGTTGCGTTGTTATTACTTTGGCTTTTTGTAAAGTTTCTATCATAAAATCGCCCAAACCATCAGCTCCACAGCTAGCTACAAGTGCTGATCGCAATCCAAGTTTGGCGGCATTTATGGCAACATTTGTTGGTGAACCACCCAAAAATCTTGCGTAAGAAGTTGTTTCCGCAAGAGTAGCATTGGTTTGTTGCCCAATACAATCTATGAGAATCTCGCCGGCACATATTATATCTATCGTTTTTTCCAAAATTAAAGTAAGAGTTTAAAATTAGTATGTATACTTTGATGCAAAAGAACGGCTCCTGCGGCACTCCAAGCGCAGAATGGCACTCCGTTTGGCGCTTTTGTAGCTGTGTTGAAGTTCTCGTAAAAACTAAAATCGGCAAGGGCGTTGGCATCATTTATGGCTTGCAAAAGTTGTGTGGCATTTGCCTTTTCGTTTTTTGACAATAAGGCTAATCCAAAAAAACCATTGACCATTGGCCAACTACCGCCGTTATGAAATTCGTTAGGATAATTACGGAATTCGTATTTGCAGTTGTTTTTGAGCAAATACCAATCGGGGTCGGTTTCGTGAATGGGTGGCCAGAAGGCGGGCAACAATCCCAAAGGACGTTCTTGTTGTAAGGTTGTGGCATAGTCCACGATTGTTTTTTGAAAATTGGCTGGACCAATGTCTAAAAGTAAGGCTAATGAATTGGCAAACCCATCAAACTGACTTTTATAACCAGCTGGGGAAAAGCTACAAGGCAAGTAATTACTAATATCACATACCTCGTAAGCTCTTTCGTGGTATTTTTCCCCACCGGACTTAGGACAAAAGTTCTGGATAATGCATTCTTCTATTTGTTTTATTTTTTCATCGATTGATGCTTCTTCGGCGAAATGATTATAGCTTTTGAGTGCCCAAACTCGGAGTAATTGATCGTACAATACATACCCATCTGTAATGTATTCATCGGCCCAATTACCGGACAAAGGCACATAAACCAATCCGCGATTATTGAATTCCCAAGCATCTAATAGCTTTAAGCCTTTTTCAATTTTGGCGGCGTGTTTGGCTAGAAAGTTAACATCATTGGTTGCATAAGCATACTGACAAACTCCAATAATGAACCAAGTTACAGCATCTACTCGACCGGCTAATCCGCCGTAACTTACCTCAGCTCCATCGTTGTTGAACTGAACATTAGAAGGAATAGTACCAATGCTATGCTGAAAAGTGGCCAAGGTCTCCAAGGTTTTTTTGAAGGTTGCTATTAAGTTGGCTTCACCTGAGGCTAAGGCTGCCAATCCGCAAATCACTCCATCTCGCGCCCAAACTCTTTTGTAATTGGAAATGTCTTGTGCGCTGGCCAAAAATCCTTGCTCTGAGGAACATTTTTGGAGTAATTCGATAGCTTTTGAATAAGAAATGTTGCTTGTCATTTGATATAAATTGCGTTGCTTTTTTTTGCGTGAGGGATTGAAGCTAGCTACCGAAGTAGCGCGTAAAGCCCGACCGCTTGTAGCAAAGGGGGCAACTAGCACGCTCCTATAAAAGCCCCCTTTGCTAGAAGTGGTCACGCCCTAATTATCTTTTAAAACGGTTGATTTACTCTTGATTAATAACGTACAAAGCACACTACACAAGAGCAGTACTCCTGCAAAAGTGATGGCGAGTCGAGCGTCGTTGTGTAAAAAATGTTTGAGAATGTATCCGAAAGTGACATTTTGAATAATCATTGGAATCACAATCATCATATTGATGATGCCCATATAAACGCCATAACGCTCTTTGGGGATTTCGTGAACGACCATTAAATACGGGATGCCCATCATACTCGCCCACCCGATTCCGAAACCGGTGATGGCGAAAAACAATACATTCTTGTTTTCGATGTGTGGAAAAGCCAAGAATCCTAAGGCCGCCAAGAGCAAACAAAAGGCGTGAACGGCTTTTGGGCTGAATCTTTTGGCAAATCCTACCAATAAAAATGCGGTCAAAAAAGTAACTACATTGTACCAACCGTTGACCAATCCGGTCCAACTCACAGCTTGTTCATACGCTGCTGGATTGCTTTGTGGCGTGGCTTGCCAAACCGATAAGGCGATGCTTTTGGACGAATTTTGCCAGTAACAAAACAGCGCATACCACTGGAACAAATACACCAAAGCCAGTTGCCACATCACCCGAGGCATATCGCCAATGGCAGAGAAAATCTCAACTAAGGGTTCGAACAAACCTCCTTTGTGCGATTGCAAAACTGCCAATTCCTCTGGCGTTGGCGGGATTTCACTGGTTGTTTTCATACTCCACCAAATCGAACCTATGGAACAAACCGCTCCCAGAAAAAAGGAAGCATACACCCACGTGGGCAACGAACCCGTTTTGCCAATAAAAATCATCGGGAAAATAAAGAGCGATAGGTTGGCCAAAGTTTGCCCCAAACCGGTAAAAAAACTTTGCATTTGAAACCCAATCGGCTGTTGTTCTTCGTCTAACTTGTCCGCAATAAAAGCGCGGTAAGGCTCCATAGCCGTATTGTTACCCGCGTCCAAAATCCAAAGCAAGCCTGCCGCCATCCACAACGAACTGCTGTAGGGAAACAACAGCAAACAGATACTGCAAAGCAAAGCTCCAACAAAGAAATAAGGTTTTCTTCGACCCCAACGCGGGTGCCAAGTGCGGTCACTCATTGCCCCAATTAAGGGTTGAATCAATAATCCAGTGACTGGCCCTGCCAAATTGAGTAACGGGATTTCGTCTGGACTCGCACCCAAAAAATCATATATTGGATTCACGGCACTTTGTTGCAGTCCAAAACTGTATTGAATGCCAAAAAAGCCAACATTCATATTCCAAATTTGCCAAAAATTGAGTTTTAGCTTTATCGCCATAAGTAGTGCATCGGTTAGGTTAGTTATAAACTGTTTAGGTATGATTTAGGAGCAGTATTCAAAAGGCTTCTTTGCTGTCATCGTCCCGCCATCCGCTATATCTTTGCTTTTTTAAAGAAAAAAAGCAAAGGATGCCGCTGCTGTCGGGGCTAAAGAGAAAGATGGTTTACCTTGTTGGTTGTCACTTCTAGCTCGAAATCAAATTATAAAACCTAAATTTAATCGTAATCTATCAATAGGACACTGATTTAAAATAAAAAACGTTTTCGGAACAACCGAAAACGTTTTCGAACTCATTGATTTTTAGTGAAAATGGGACTAAAAACAAAACACTAACTATGTTTCATTCCAAAGCATATTTTTTGGATAAATAATCATTTCTTTCATTATGCGAAAAAATAAAATTTTCTTTCCCTCCAAATAACAATAAGACTTCCTCCTTTTCTAACTTAGTCTCTTTACTTGAAAGTATAGCTTGGTAAGAAGAAAATTTAAAAGTTCGAAAGTCTACTTCTAAATGGTGCGTTGGATTCAAATGAATAT
Organism: Flavobacterium polysaccharolyticum; assembly: GCF_038739875.1. Classification (NCBI taxonomy): domain Bacteria; kingdom Pseudomonadati; phylum Bacteroidota; class Flavobacteriia; order Flavobacteriales; family Flavobacteriaceae; genus Flavobacterium; species Flavobacterium polysaccharolyticum. Next base: position 95,698 of record NZ_JBCGDP010000001.1, on the reverse strand, counting down.
ATACTATTAACTGTCTCAAATAGGTTTCATCATTCAACTTAATCCTCTTAAAATGCTTTTCAAAAAGACTACCCGTTCTGTTAAATTGTTTATTGAATGCTTTGGCATAAGAATTAAAAAAATTAGAAAAAGATTGAGTTACTAGTTCTTGCTCAGCCTTTAACTGAACTACCAAATGAAAATGGTTATTCATTAAACAATAAGCTAATATTGAAACTTTGTCTAACAAATATTTTGAAAGTTGTCTTAAAAAGAAAATCTTATTATCATCATTCTCGAAAATTACACAACCATTTACTCCTCTATTGTAGATATGATAGTAACATTCTTTTTCTAAAACTTCTAATTTCATATTCTTTTAAACATTTCAATAGCTTTCATTTTAAAGCCAAGTTTTAAATTATATTATTAAACATACCTACAAGGTTTGAAAAAAAACCTTGCAAGAAATCCGATGTTAAAAAATTTTAGACTTCACGACCTGCGAGGTTTCCAAAACCTTGTAGGTCTCCATTTCAAATCAACACTCTCAAAATACCTACAAGGTTTGAAAAAAACCTTGCAGGAAATCCGATGTAAAAAAAACGCTAGGCTTCTCGACCTGCAAGGTTTCCAAAACCTTGTAGGTCTTCTTTGCCAAACAACACTTTCAAAATACCTACTAAGGTTTGAAAAAAACCTTGCAGGAAATCCGATGTAAAAAAAACGCTAGGCTTCTCGACCTGCAAGGTTTCCAAAACCTTGTAGGTCTTCTTTGCCAAACAACACTTTCAAAATACCTACTAAGGTTTAAAAAAAACCTTGCAGGAAATCCGATGTCAAAAAACTTTAGACTTCACGACCTGCGAGGTTTCCAAAATCTTATAGGTCTTCTCTGCCAAATAACACTTTCAAAATACCTACAAGGTTTGAAAAAAACCTTGCAGGAGATTAAACTACTTTACATCGTAAGGGATAATAATTTGGGTTTCCCATTCTAATTCCTCACCTCCGTTAAACGGGTTAGCAAGAAAATGTTCCAAGGCTATATTTTTAATTTTCAAATCGTGCTTTTTAGCATAATCCATCAAAGCAAACCAAGCTCTGTCAGACGTTCTGAAATTACCATAATAAGTAGCCTTAAGTCCTTTTAGCGCAGGAATCGTTTTGAATTTTACATTACCGTCAGCTATCGCTTTTGTCGAAGGGTCAATTGGGAAACAATAATTAAAAACGAGTGTTTCTTTGTCTAAATCCCAATCTACAATTTCTACATAAGGTCGGTCAACAATTTTAATTTTATGAGTGTATAAAAATCCTGTAATTGCAGCATCATTCCCAATCATCGTTTGTGCTTTTTCTTGCAACACACTTTTGAGTTGAATGTAAGCAACATATACTGGCTTTGAAGTTCCTTCTCCGTCAATTCTGACTTTCAAATTTTTGAGATGTTCATTCAATCCTTCTCTTAAATCTTTGACTTTCCTAATTTGTTCGGTTTTGAATTTTGTAGGCCAAAAAGGAGCGGTGATTTTGTTGTACCAACTCTTTCCAATTTCATTGATTCCCACACTTACTTTAGACATTGAGTCATTCAATGGAGTAATTTCCCAAACATAGGTATAAGAAGTATTTCCAACCGTCATCTGCTGTTTTAGGTAATCAAAATTATTTTTTTCTACTAAAGTAAAATGCTCTTTTCTCTTTTGTCTTTGAATATTTGACCATTCCTGTATGCCTTGAAAAACAGTTCCAGAGGCTGCTTTTGCAGTAAATGTTATGGTATAATCCGATGATTTAATGCCAAAATACCATCCCAAAAAAAGAAACAGCACAACACTACAAAAAATAACAATTTTCTTCTTCATCGCTTTACTTGGTCATTTTTAATTTACTGTTGATGTATTGTCCAATCATTTTTCCTTGCTCCACTCCGTTTACAATTGCTGCACGGTAATGAATTCCGCCATATAACCTACTCATCGAAGCTTCCTCGGCCGCTTGTTTAAAAGACGTAAACTTTCGCTTGGGCAAACCAAAAGGAATCTCAGAATCGTCTACATACGCAAACTTATCTCCGAAAATTGCCGTCAAAATCTCGGCAGAACAAGCTGATAAAACAGAATGCCCACTGGTATATTCTGGAAAAGGAGGCGTTTGCAATTGCGGCTTCCAGTTCTCGTCTATGTATTGATTGATGTAGGTTTCTGGACGCACTACATTGGTTTTGAACTTTTGGTCCCAACAACTGATGAACGATTCGAAAACACCAATTGATGTTTTGGTATATACAAAAACCGTTTTATTAAAATCTGTTTTTGCGGTTTTACACGCTATTTTAGCAATATTTATCCAGTGCGCATCGGGAGTGTTTTTCTTTTTGGCAAACATCATATGTCCTTGTGTCACGGTAGCATACGGATTGCAATCCCAAAAAGTGGCTATAGCAGATTCTTCTGGAATAGTGGTGCTTTTGGTCTTTTCCATAGCCAATAAATCTTTAGAAATCTTATTCCCTACATCATAGGTTTCTTTAGCTTCTCTATAAAAATCAGAATTTTTATTCGTAGAAAAAGGAAAAGGCGCTTTAGGCTTAAACTGAGCGGATGAGTCCATTACTAATGTTCTAATTTTGCCCCAATGTGGTTCTACAGCATCCATATAAGCAGGTGGTGTGGGTTGCCAACGAGCCGGTTGGTCAGCATGAACCGAATATTTAGGCATCGTTCTTGTTTCTTTGTAATTGTCTTTTCCCATCCATTTTGCAATACGGTCAACCACTTTTAGTGCATATTCCTTAGAAACTTCAAATTCTTTTTCATTTTCATCACTCCATTTTGCGTACAAACTATCGCGGTATTTCTCAATAGCTTCTTCAGAAAAAACGAGTTTTTTACTCACTTCCATCTGCGCAATTAAGGCTGCCAACGGAACATTGACGCCGCTTTTAGGGTCTAAAACTGGAATAGAATCCAAGCCTTTTAATTGCCCTTGTAGACTATGATATTCTTTACTGTTTTGCACCATAATTTCATAAGCAGCGACATTAGGATAAACATATATCCTACTTGCTACCGGTGGCGAAAAAATATCATGAACCATAATTCCGGTTACCGTATCAACAGCAGCACAATAATCATTAGAGGTTATTGTAATTGCTTTTTCGTTATGGCAAGAAGTCGCCAAGAAACAAACACTTATTAGAGATAAAATAGAAAATTTCATTTGTGTAAATCTAGTTTGATTGGTTATTTTTTGTTGGTTATTTGATAGACTTCGGCGGGTTTGTTATTGATGGTGACCAATAAATAGTTTTGACTATTAACCGAGAGAATGTCTAGATGACGCACTGCTTTTTGAGTCAAATCAATACCTATTTGATGGCCTAAAAGCACTGTTTTTTGGTCGACAATTAATGCGCCTGAGAAACCGTCAAATCGGCTGTGATAAGGAGAAACTCCAAAGTAATTTCCGGCCGCAAACACTTCGGGTTTGGCATCTCCGACAAAATTACCAGCTACAAAACTTGTTATTGGCGCCACTTGCATTGCGTTAGAAAAAGGAACAAAAACAAATTTCCCTTTATTGTTTTTTAAATAGCCCGATTGCAATGTATGTACCTCATATTGTTTTGCAATAGCCAGCATCGCAGGGTCAAAAATCTCTTCGACTGTTTTACCCGCAAATGATTGATAACTATTGAATTTTTTCTTGAGCATACCACTAAATTGCTCTGTCAATTCATCTAAGCCCATTGTAGTGTAATACTTTCCGTTCTTCTCTTTTGCTACAATAGTTTCAAAAGTGCCATTATTGTCAAAATCGTCATAATACATTTTTAATGGATAAGTCTCAGAGGCGTTGAACTTTGAATTCATCCCCCAATTACCAAGCAAATAATCCTGATCGCCATCATGATCAATATCAAAAGGGAGAATAGTTTGCCAAATTCCTTTATTTTTAGAAGAAGCAACGGTTGTTGTAACATTGGTGAACTTTCCGTTTTTATTGGCAAAAAAAGTAGGTTGCATCCATTCTCCAATCACGATTAAATCCGTTTGTCCATCGGAATTAAAATCGGTAAAAACAGCGTCGGTAATCATCCCAATTTTAGCAAACGTTTTGGTTTGGTCTAGGGTAAATTTACCTTTGGTATTCTTTAATAAATAGCAATCTGGTGTACTTCCAAAACGATTCGTTTCAGAGTTATTTCCAATAAAAACATCTAAGTCTCCGTCTTTGTCATAATCGAAAGTTCTTATCACTGTTGCATTTTGTGCTAATTGTGGTAACTCTTGTCTCGAAGGAACGTTATTGTTGTTGCGATACAAACGATCTTGCAAATTGGAAGCATTTTCTCCCCCGCCAGAAGCTACAAATAAATCCTTCTTTTGATCGCCATCAAAATCTGCTAGTACTGCCGAAGCATCTTCAAAGACAGCATCTTGTTCAAGAGCAGGATAACTTTTGGCTACAAAACCATTGCCTTTTTGGAGATAAAAGACTGCTTTTTTATCTTTTGAACCACCAAAGAAAACATCTTCCTTACCGTCTCCGTCCCAATCATCAATTGCTGTAGCAGGACCACGATCTGTTCTTTGATAAGGAATTAACTTTTGAACAATAAAATCGATATACTCATTTTCTTCATGCTCAAAATTAATTCCTAAGTTTCCTTTTACCTTTTGCAAAACGGGCTCCACTTTTGGATGAAGCAATTGGTAATCAAATACTTTTCTGTTTTTATTAGCATTTATAGTTAGCGCTTGATTTACTTTTACCTTTTTTAACGTTTGATAAGTTTTGTCAGGCCAAATCACTACTAACGAATCAATAGTGTTTATTTTTCCGTAACCAAAATGCAGCATAGGCTCAGAGGAAGATTGAAACCCTCTAGTGGTTTGCAACTCTTTAAATTGTTTTTGTCCTTTGGCATAAGCGATTACTTTACTCCCTATTCCGAAAGTATTTTTACCTTCAAAACGCAATTTTATTTTTAAAAAATTCGCTTTCTTATCTGTAGTATTCTTATAAATTGTTGCTACAGTGTTTGTATTGTTGGTGATAATATCTAAATCTCCATCATTATCAATATCAGCATAACCACTTCCATTAGAGATGATAGTGTCATTTTCTATCCAATCTTTGGAACGGTTTTTAAAGATTAAATCGGTACTGCCTTGAAAAATGTAATTAGTAACATTTCCTGCAGGCATTTTTTTTAGAGCTTGCTTGTCAAGAAGTTTAGTTGTATTGAGTTTGCTCTTTATTTGATCATTGGAATAATACTTAACATAATCAAGGTCATTAGGGCGTTTAGGTATACCATTTGCAACAAAAATATCTTGTTCCCCGTCTTGATCATAATCAGCAAAAAGGGCACTCCAGCTCCAATCTGTAGCAGCTATTCCACTTAAAAGTGCTGTCTCTGTAAAATGTTTTCCAGCTTGATTTATTTGCAACATGTTGCGAGTATATTGATAATGATAGCCTAATTTCTCAGTACGTACTTTCATCATTTGCACATTATCATCTCCCAAAGAAGCTTTTAATACTTTCTCGTCTTCGGGTAACATGTCCAAGCTTAAAATGTCTGGGAAACCATCGTGATTAATATCAGCCACATCAACCCCCATAGAGAATCGGCTGGTATGTCCAAAAAATTGTTTCAAACTTTCTGTAAAAGTACCGTCACCATTGTTCAAATAATAATAATCATCTTCATGAAAATCATTCCCTATATATATATCGGGATAGCCATCCAAATTAAAATCAGAAACGGCAATTCCTAAACCATACCCATTGGCTCCGCCAAAAATACCCGCCTTTTCACTAACGTCAACAAATTTGCCGTTATCATTTCGGAACAATTTATCACCACATTCATAACTTCTCTTGTTCCTGATATTGGCATTACCAAAAGACAGTTCAGAATGGACGGCATGGTTTAGCAAATACATGTCTAAATCTCCATCTAAATCATAATCTAAGAAAGCCGCTGACGAACTATAATTGTCTAAATCGAGACCATATTCTGCAGCGCTCTCCGTAAAAGTGTTGTTCTTATTATTGATAAAAAGCTCGTTATGACCTTCAAAACCATGAATACCAACCACTGCACATACATAAATGTCCAAATATCCATCACCATTTACATCGGCCATTACTGTTCCTGCACTCCAATCGCTTTGCCCTTCTACACCCGCCTTGGCTGAAATATCTTCAAATTTGTTGTTCCCTTTGTTGAGATACAATTTATTTTTCCCTTGATTGGAAGTAAAATACACATCTACTAAGCCGTCGTTATTGATATCGCCTAATGCCACTCCACCCCCATTATAATAATAGAGATAATCTAATATCGAAATATTCTTAGACTCAATTAGCTCATTTTTGAAAGTGATATTGCTTTCCGTAGGATCGAGTTTATCAAAAAGTGGTACTTCTTTTTGGGAACATGCCGTCAATATTAATGAGGCTAGACCAACTTTTAAAAAATTATTCATTGCTTATAAAAAGTTTAGGCGCGTTGTTATTGAGTACAGCCAAAACTGCTGTCGTATTGTTCTTGTTCTTAATCACTTGTAAATGTTTGACTTCCCCTCTCATAAAAAATCCTGATTTGTTGTTGGGAACCCAAGTAAATTTCCCTTGTTTGCTTCCTAAAAGCACACTACCAAAATTGGCATCTAATCTAGAAAATTGAGGTTTAAAAGGATATTGATTCCCTCCAAGTACCAAGTCTAGTATCCCATCTTTATTGATGTCCAAAGTTGTTATGGCATTGACACTTGAAAACTGCACTTCTCTGGGTAATACTTGAATTTCGAACTTGCCATTTCCTTTGTTAATGGCGATACAACTTTCTTGCATTTTGGCTGTTTTTTGAACTGAATTATTGATTACCTCGGTATCGAAAAGTTCTTGAAACGTCTTTTTAGAATAATCGGTGTAGCTCAAATTCTTCTTTTTAATCATCGGAATTTGTTTGGCCAATTCTTGTTTCAAATGCAAGGGTACATCTTTACCATCAATAGTTTGAGTAGTGATTTGCTCTATTGTTCCGTTGTTATCATAATCATTGATAAACAATTTCATTGGTTTTTCCTTGGTAGCTTTATAAGAAGTATTGGTTCCTTTGTTACCCAGAATCAAATCTTTCTTTCCGTCATTATTCAAATCTACACACTCTACTGTATTCCAAAACCCGCTCCATTCGGTCAAGTTAGATGAAAAAGTAGTCAACCTTCTTCCTGTATTTTTGAAAATTACAGGTGCATTCCATTCACCAACCAAAATCAAATCTTTTTTGGAATCGTTATCAATATCTTCCCAAACGGCGTCGGTAATCATTCCGTAGGCATTGATTTTAAATGCTTTTTTATCGATTACATTGGTAAAATTTCCTTTGCCATCATTCTCTAACAATAAATGTTTTGGGTCAATGCCATAAATCCCTGGTACACTTCGGCTTCCAATGAAAACATCGTTATCACCGTCATTATCAAAATCATAAGGAGCAATCACAGCCACATTATTATTTGTAGTTGGAAGAGCTATTGTGCTTTTTGTAAAAATCCCTTTTCCGCTGTTCAAGTATAATCTGTTTTTGTAATTGGCTTGATCGGCTTTTTCATTTCCTCCAGAACCAACCATTATATCCATATCACCATCGCTGTCTGCATCAAAAAAAGCAGCTGCTATATCCTCAAAACTAGCATCTTTCTTGAAATCTATTTGGCTAGTTACAGCAAAAAGTCCATTCCCTTTATTAAGATAAACTTGAGCAGCTTGACCTTTGGCTCCGCCAATAAATACATCTTCATTTCCATCTCCATTTAAGTCTGCAACAGCATAGGCTGGTCCTTCTTGAGAAATCATTTTTGAAATCAAGCCTTCGTAGTCAAAGTCGATAAAACTGTTTTCTTTGTGTGCTATGAATGTAGTTTTCGTTTCAGAAAACAAGGGTTTTACAACTTTATTTTTAACTACAAAATCAGACTTCGCGTCCAAAATATTCAATTGAATCGTAGTATTGTTTACTACTTTTTTAATGGTTTGCGTTTTCCCGTTAGGCCAAATAACTTGCAAGGAATCAATTTTTTTAGTTCCTATTCCGAATGTCATCGTATAATCTATCGACGATTGAAAACCACGGGATGGAATGAGTTCTTGTCTTAAAATTTCGGAACCAGAGAACAATTCTACAATACTCCCAACTGCAAATTTATTTTGCAGGTCTCCTTTTAATTTTACTTTAACGAAATGGTTTTGTTTATTCTTTTCAGCATTGTTCTTATAAACAAAGGCTTCCATGTTGACATTATTTACGACCAAATCTAAATCGCCGTCGTTGTCTAAATCACCATAGGCTGCACCATTAGAAAAACTAGGTGTATCTAGACCCCAATTTTGTGCTTGATTTGAAAAAGTAAGATTTGCATTGTTTTTGTACGCATAATTAGGGATTGGCGTACTAGGCATTTTGTTGATAATCGTTTCAATTTCTGCTTTTTTACCAGTAATTACCATTTTTTGCATCAATTCATTTGCAAAAAAGTCCATAAAATCTTGGTTGGTTAAGTCATGATAAATACCATTACAAACGTAAATATCTTTTAAACCATCGTTGTCCATATCAAATAATAAAGCGCCCCAACTCCAATCTGTTTTGGCCACTCCTGCATAATTGGCAATTTCGCTGAATTGTTGATTCCCGTTATTCAACTGCAATGTGTTTTGCATGAATTGGGTATAAAAATCAAGATTTAATTTTCGTGTAAACAAATCATAATTCTCAAAATTAGTGGTTGTTTTTAATCGATCGTCAGGTTCTGGTAACATATCGGTCACAAAAATATCTGCTTTACCATCATTGTTAACATCAGCCATATCAGCTCCCATAGACGATTGGCTTAAGTGCATCGTCCAATCCTGAATTTTCTCTGAAAAAGTTCCGTTTTTGTTGTTGATATACAAATAATCTCTTTCATAAAAATCATTCGAAATATAGATATCTGGGAACAAATCACCATTTACATCACCAACTGTTACTCCAAGACCAAAACCTATCAAGCTTCCGTAAATACCAGCCGCTTCACTCACGTCGACAAACTTTCCATTGTCGTTACGTAATAATTTATCGCCACCACCTTTAAGAATATCGGCGACATCCCAATCTTTGTCTCTTAGTTCTCTTTTATTGGAATAATTCAAGCTACTAACAGGAATAAAGCTATTGTTTAGAATATAAACATCTAAATCACCATCTTTATCATAATCAAAAAATGCTGCATGTGTTGTAATTCCAGTATCGGCAAGATTATACTCTTCGGCTTTTTCGGTAAAGGTTAAGTTTCCATTATTAATAAAAAGCTCATTGTTTTGTTGACTCCCTTTACTATTTCCAGCATTACAAACATAAATATCTAGCAATCCGTCGGCATTAACATCGACCATTACGACTCCTGTCGACCAAACCTTTTCTCCTTCGACGCCGGCTTTCAAAGAGATATCTTCAAACTTAAAATTGCCCTTGTTGAGATAGAGTTTGTTTTTGCCTAAATTAGAAGTAAAGTATACATCTGAAAGACCATCATTGTTGATGTCTCCAATTGCTACTCCTCCTCCGTTATAAAAATTTCGATATTTAAAAATGTTCATATCTTCTCCATTTTTGACTTCATTAACGAAATCAATACCCGTATCGGAAGATGACAATTGGGTGAATAAAGTATCGGTTTTAACCTTAGAACAATTCGATAAAAAAAGTATAACAATAGCAAATAGAAACAATCGTTGCAACATAATATAGAGTAGGTTTTTAATTATTTTGTAATCCCCTTATAAACACGTAATTTATAGAATTAATATGTAAAAAAAAACAACTTACGGAAATACTTTTACATAAAAAGAGGGTATCGCTACCCTCTTTAAACTAACACAAAACAAAATTTAATCTAAACCAAAAAGTATTAATAACCTGGGTTTTGCTTAACATTTGGATTAAACAAAGCATCGGCTGGTATTGGATACAGTACATACTTTGGATCTGAAGTAGTTGGTTTTAATTCTCTTGGCCCTAAGAACTTACCAAAACGAATCATATCGTTTCTTCTCCATCCTTCATACCACAACTCTCTACCTCTTTCATCATATACACCATCTAATGTTGCAGGTGCACTTCCTGCCGCCAAGCCTGCTCTTACAGAAACTTGATCTAAGATCGTTTTTGCAACCGCAGCACCACCAGTTCCTCCTCTTAAAGCCGCTTCAGCCTTCATCAATAAGGCATCTGAATAACGCATTAATACATAATCATTTTCTGGAGCACCCAAATTGGCATTATCTGGCTCGTATTTTTGAGTACGTATACCTGCAGTTTCAATGGCATTACCTGTAACAATCATTGATACTTGAGGTGTAAAAATAAGAGGGTTACCCTTTCTATCTTTTAACGCTACAACACCTCCTGGTTTATACATCTGCCCAACTTGAAAACCAATTGGGTTTCCAAAATTAGCAATAATTGAAGGGGTTGAATATTGTCTTCTTGCATCTGCAGCAGAAAACTTATTATAATACTCAGCAACAGTAGCAAAACCATTCCATCCATCTGGTGTTTGATTATAATGCATACCCATTCTCCAACGAGATTGAATACCTCCGCCATTACCTAAAACATTTTTAGAAGAGAACAAAATCTCATTTGAAGTATTATTGGTTGGGGCAAAATTACTCCAATAATTTGTCTCTAAAGAGCTCGATGTAATTGCATCAACATAAGCAATTACTTTGTTCATATCTGCAGGGTCAAATGTATAAGGACCCGCTGCATTATCTGCATTAAAAACCGCTTTATTCAAATACAGTTTTGCTAGTAAAAAGTTAGCGGCATCTTTACTTGCAAAACTTGCATCATTAGCCACTCTTGCAGGTAATTTACTTATAATTGCTTCTAATTCAGAAATTACAAAAGCAGTTGCTTCTTTTCTAGTTCTAAATTTAGGATTATCTGTAACTGCAGAACCTGCCTCTCTGTAAGGAGTTTGTCCAAATAAATCTATAACATGGTAATAATAAAAAGCTCTTAAAAAACGTGCCTGTGTTTTTTGATCATCTGTAGCTGTGTTATTAATTACCAAATCACAGTTGTAAACATTAGTCAATAAATTATTATATGCATTACGAATTTCTTCGTTGTCAGCTCCCCATGTATGCACGTGAAATTGTCTCCATTTGGCGTTATCATCCCAGTCACCGCCTCGAGTTGGCCCAACTAAACCATCACCAGACATTTCATCCATGGTAAACATGTCTCCTTGTCCTTGAAAACTTCTTAAACCTTCATAAGCAGATTGCAAAAAGGCTCCTGTATTTACGGCTCCACCACCAGTATTAGAAGTTTCAAAACCATCCAACACTTCTTCCTCTAAATTGGTACAACTCACACCTAAAGTTGCTATACCTACAAAAAAGATGCTTTTAATTATATTTTTACTTTTCATTTTTCTTAAAAATTAAAATGTTACATTAAGACCAACTGCTATACTTCTATCTCTAGGGTAAGACAAATAATCCATACCTGCAGAAGGAACACCATTAAGTGCTTTATTAGTGTCAACCTCTGGATCAAATCCTGAATAACTAGTGATTACGAATAAGTTGTTAGCACTTACAAAAAATCTAGCCGAATTAATTTTAAATCTTTCCATTGCTGTCCCCTTGAAAGTATAACCTAAAGTTAGATTACCCATTCTCAAGAAATCTCCTTTTTCTAAGTATTTGGTTGATGGAGAGTTTGGATCAGATCCATTTTGTGGAGATGCGGCAACCTCTGGAGTAACATTACGACCTCCCAATAAAGCACTTTTAAAGAAATAAGCATTAGCCGTATTATTATAGATATAATGTCCGAAAGCTCCATAAAAAGAAGTACTAACATCGAAAGATTTGTAGGTAAAATTAGTTGAGAAACCAATATTGATTTTTGGTAATGGTTGTTTATCTAAATATTTTTTATCTGCATTTCCTAAACCAGTTTCTGTTCCATCAGCTGCTGTGTAAATAGAATTGCCTGCGGCATCATATCCTTTAAAATCATACAAATAATAAGTATAAAGTGGATACCCATCTTTAATAACTTCAGCATAAGCACCTGATAAACCTTGACCATTAATTCCTCCCGCAAGAAGTTGAACAGAACCAAAATTTTCCATTGAATTTTTTAAGAAAGCTGCATTTGCAGAAAAATTCCAACTTATATCATCTGTATCAATAATCTTGTAGCTCAAAGCAACTTCAAAACCACTATTTATTAAGTTCCCTGGTAAGTTAACACTTCTATTTGAGCCTGGACCTGGCTGCGCAGTAGCTTGAGGTACTGGAGCAATTAAGTCTTTCGTATCTCTGTGGAAATAATCAAATGAACCCGTTAAACGATTATTAAGTAATGTAAAATCTGTACCAATACCATAAGACGTTGTAGTTTCCCAACGCAATAAATCATTGGCTCCTGATACTGTCTGAGGTGTTCCTCCATTTCCATATATTGCTTTAGAAAGTGCTGAATTCACTGGAAACTCTTGATTACCAGTAAGACCATAGTTACCTCTAATTTTGAAATCATTTACCAATCCTTCGCCTGTATTGACTATTTTATAGGCGGCACCAACTGCTGGAAAATAACCCCATTTATCATCTGCACCAAGCTTAGTAGAACCATCTGCACGAATTGAACCAGTCACAACTAAATCTTTATATAAAATAAATTCAGCTTTAGCAAAATAAGATTGTAATTCAATTTTATTTTTGAAAGAACTAGCTCTAAACTCTTGTGCAATACCTCCTTGGATATTATCAATTAAATTAGTTTGAGCTTCCACATATCCTTGTCCTCTTGCATTGTTTCCATTTACATCATAAGAATAATAAGAGAAACCAAGAACACCATTCATTTGGAAATTGTCATTGAAATTTTTATCAAACAATAATGTGTGTTCAAAAGTTTTATTGAATTTATTAACACCTGAAATCTCTGCAAGTCCTCTTTTTAATACTCCTCCATTGGCGGCATCATTTCCTGTTAAGTCATCACTCGCAATTCTCATAGTGGGAAGGAGTTGACGTTTTCTTACAGAATTAGATGTTTCTACACCAAATAAAAACTTGTATTTCAAACTATTTGTTATTTTAAGTGTTGCACTAATATTGGCCAACAATTTATTGGTATTAGTATAATCTTTATAAGAATCTAATAATTGAACTGGATTCAAATAATCATCCCCAACATAAGTATACGATCCATCAGGTTGACGTATTGGCAAAGTCGGATTCCAATATAATGCTGTACCAATTAAATTTCCTATGTAACCAGCATTATTACTTATCAAGGTAGTTTGATCGTTTAACGCTGCATAAATAACATTGGTATCAACTTTTAAATTCCCATTAAAAAAATTATTATTGTTATTAAAAGCAAGTGTGTATTTATCCAAACCTGTATTTTTAACAATACCGTCAGTACTTGTTGCCCCAATAGATAACCTTGTATTAGAATTTTCTGTACCACTACTAAATGTTAAATCATGATTTTGTGAAAACCCGTTTCTCAATATAGCGTCTTCCCAATTATATGATCTAGACCCTCTATCTTGTCCACCAGCAGCTACAAATTCATCACCACTTAACAATCTAAAATCTCCAGAAATTTTACTAAAACTAATAGATGTTCCATACGTCAAAGTAGGCATTTTAGATTTTCCTTTTTTGGTAGTTATTACAATTACACCATTTGCACCTCTAGAACCGTAAACCGCTGTAGATGAAGCATCTTTAAGAATAGATATACTTTCTATATCATTTTGATTTAAAAAATTTAATGGGTTTCTGGCTGAAGATGAACCTAAACCAGCAATATCATTACCACCTGATGATACTTCACCACCATCTAAAGGAACACCATCAACAACATACAATGGATTATTTCCAGAACGGATTGAGGAGTTACCTCTAATTCTAACAGAGATAGCTGCACCTGGCTCCCCACTAGATTGAGTTACCTGTACACCAGATACCTTACCTCTTAACAACTCGGCTGGATTTGTAGCAGCTACATTATCAAACTGCTTAGCCCCTAATTGATCTACAGCTCCTGTCGCATCTTTCTTTTTCACAGTACCGTAACCTACAACAATAACCTCTCTCAATTCTGCTGAGTCGTCTTTTAGGACAACATTGATGACACTCTTACCCGTAGTGCTTACTTCTTGTTTTCTTAAACCGATGTAACTAAATACCAAAATTGCGTCTGAGCTAACGTTTTTTAAGGTATATCTCCCGTCAAAATCAGTTTGAGTAGAGATAGTGGTTCCTTTTACCAATACATTGGCCCCAGGTAGTGGGCCACTGGCATCTGATACTTTTCCTGTAATTTCTTGCGAATAGGCCATGCCTGTGCAAAGAACCGTTAGAAATACCATCAAGCCTTTTAGTAGACTATTTTTCATACGTAATAAATAAGTTGGTTAATAATTTTTTAAAAATTGGTTATTGCTTTTTTTATACATATCAAACTTAAGCAATGTTTTATGAAAAATTTAAGAAAAAGCACAACTATAACGTTTTCGATAGACCGAAAACGTTTTCGATTTTAAAATAGATACTTCAAAATTTTAATATTTATTTTAAATAAACCATAAAAAAAACCGATAAAAAAAACATATAATGCTTTTCTTCGGCTTTTTTAAACAAAATGGCTTGTCGATTACTCAGTTAAACATTCCATTCACAGATTTTGACTGCTAATTATTCAATAAAAATGTCTTTTTCATAACAAAATCCTAACAACAAAAATTTAATGTCAGAAAATCAATTAATTAAAAATTAAAAAAAGCATCAATCGCAACACAAACGGATTAATTTACTGTAATTGTTCTTTCATCGGTTCCAATACCAATAATTTTCAAAGACTTCCATTTTTTGGGTAAAATCCCTTTATTAAATTGCAATCCTTTATCCGTTTGCTCAACCCCACCAAAACCATAAATAACCGCTTGAAGCATTGCACCCGCACCAGTTGCAAAATAAGGATTATTGCTGTTAGCCGATTCCGAAAACACTCCAAATGGTGGGCGACTATTGGGCAAATATGATTTTACAAAATATTCATATGCTTTCTCTCTATCTCCCAATCGAGCATACAAAACAGATAAAACTCCAGAAGCCATTGCAGGACCATCTTTCTTGTCAATTTTATCAGCATAATATTCTAAATCCTTCTTGATTTGTTCTTTATCTGTTATGATGTGCAACGGATAAGCCAACAAGTTCACATCTGCTTGTTTTATCATTTGCCCTTTGTATTCTTTGTAGTTTTGTGTGATTCCATTTTCTTTATGAATGACTAATTTTTCCGAAACCTTAATCCATTCTTCATCTACTTTTTCGTTTAAAATCTTTGCAGCTTTAATCGTGTTTTTCAAACTTTCTATGGCCGAAGCATTCGTAAAAGCATTATCATCCACGTGCTGAGCATATTCGTCTGCACCGACCACATTATGAATGGAATAGCTTCCATCTGCATTTTCTACTGCCCTACTCACCCAAAAATTGGCCGTTTGTTTCAAAACCTCCCATTCATTTCTTAACCAAGATTGATTTTGCGTCATTGCAAAATAATTCCAAAAAGCAATAGAAACATCTGCCGTAATATGTTGCTCGAAAATTCCAGTTAATGCCCAAGTAGGCGTAGCTTCTTCACCAGTGTCGTCTGATTCCCAAGGAAACATCGCTCCTTGATAACCATAAATAGTTGCTTTTTGCTTGGCTTTGGCCAAACGGTCAGAACGATAATCCAAACACGATTTTGCTAATTCTGGTTGCAAGACTAGCAAAGTTGGAAACATCCAAAGCTCCGTATCCCAAAATATATGACCATTGTACCCCTGAGAAGACAAGCCCATTGGCGCTATGCTTTGTCTTGAATCTGGACGAATAAAGGAATACAAATTATACAATGCAAAACGTACTCGTTGTTGCGCATCTAAATCTCCTTCAATTTGAATATCTCCCGACTTCCACAAATCGGCCCAAGCTTTTTTGTGTTTGAACAACAATTTATCAATCCCTTCTTGCAAAGCATAAATAGGTTGTCTTTCGGACTCATTCAAAGGATCCGTAACATCTTTTGAAGTACAAATCCCTCCAGCTATTGCAAACCGATAGACTTTTCCTTTGCTCAGTTTTTTTGTAAAACCTACTTCATCGCCTTTTGGTTCTAATGTTTCACTTGTCCCATCAAACAGAAAAGTGGTTGATGCCGCCACTTTATATTTACCCGTCAAAGTTTGTGCAGTAGTTCCAAAAACAGGCATTAGATATTGATTGTCTTTCAATACCCTAAATTGTCTTTTGGCTTGTTTTAATTCTTCGGGAACTGTCATATAATTGGCCGCAGTCATTTCAATATCTTTCAAAGGTGTGATTTTCACAATAGCCATCGCAGAAAAAGGCAAGGCTCTATTCGCCAAAATAGTATACTCAATAGCAGCTATATCTTTAAATCGGAACGAAGTGGTACTTGTTCCTTCTTTCATAGCAACTACTTGTTCCCATTTATCTATATTCGAAGCCGTCATTTCTTCCCCATTGATTACTAATCTCAGGTTCAAAAACTCTATCCCACGAACAATTCTACTGATGCCGTTCTCAGGGCTACCGTCATAAACCCCATTGAGAATAATTTCTTTGGTTTTGAGCGGAGTTGCATCGGTAACAATCCCAATTTGACCATTGGCCATAGCCACACCATAATAATTGTCTCGAGAATTCGCTACCAAATTCCATTCGTCGGATTGGGTCTGAGCCTGAGAAAATGGACTAAAAAGAAAAATAGCGGCAATCTTAATGATTGTTGATTTCATATTTTTAATGTTAAAATAATTTCAAATTTAAAGTATTTACATTTAAAAAATTGGATTTCACCACTAAGTCGCTCAATTCAGAATCGAAATCGTTTTCGAAAAAATCGAAATCGTTTTCGATTTTTTAGCCTTCCATAATTTGAAAAAGGAATTCTATTTTTATAGGATGGTTAAACTAAAAAAGATGAAGGTACTCGCAAAGACTTATTTAATACCTGTTTTCCTTTGCCTCTTGAATATGGGGTGTGAGAAAGTAAAAGACAATGAATTTTCGATACCTACTGCTGTTCCTCTCACTTCAAATCCTGACCAACTTTTTAAAGAACCGTATCGACCACAATTTCATTTTACGCCTCAAAAAAAATGGATGAATGACCCAAATGGAATGGTATTTTACAAAGGAGTCTATCATTTGTTCTACCAATACTATCCTGAAGATATTGTTTGGGGACCAATGCATTGGGGACACGCAACAAGTAACGATTTGATACATTGGCAACACAAGAAAATAGCCTTATTTCCTGATGAGCTGGGATTAATTTTCTCTGGAAGTGCGGTAATTGATTACAACAATACTTCAGGATTGGGAACCAAAGAAGATCCGCCTATGGTAGCTATTTTTACGTATCACAATATGGCTTTTGAAAAAGCAGGTAAAATAAATACACAATCACAGGGGCTCGCTTACAGCCTTGATGAAGGAGAAACTTGGAAAAAATACGAGCGAAATCCTATCATAAGTAACACTAACAAAAAAGATTTTAGAGACCCAAAGGTATTTTGGAATCCAGAAACTAACATCTGGAATATGGTACTTGTTGCTGGAGACCACGCAGAATTTTACACTTCAAAAAACCTAATCAATTGGACTAAAGAAAGTGAATTTGGAAAACAGTTTGGCGCCCACGGTGGTGTTTGGGAATGCCCTGACATCTTCAAATTAAAAGTAAATGGCAACGGAGAAGAAAAATGGATTTTAATCATAAGCATCAATCCTGGTGCTCCAAATGGAGGTTCGGGAACTCAATATTTTGTGGGGAATTTTGATGGAAAAACATTTACTAGCACTCAAAAAGAACCAAAATGGATTGACTTTGGCACTGATAATTATGCTGGAGTTACTTATAATGATGCCCCCAATAACCAAAGAATATTCATAGGATGGATGAGCAATTGGTTATATGCCAGAAATACTCCTACCAAAAATTGGAGAAGCGCTATGACACTGCCAAGAACACTTGAACTGACAAAAATAAATGGAGAGTATCTTCTGAAAAACAAACCTGTTGCAGCTTTTAAAAAGCTACAAAAACCAGTCTTTACCTCTAATAAAGTCCAGTTAAAAGCCAATCAAAAAACTATTTTCAAGTATGATGCTTTTAACCAATCCGAAATCCGATTCAATACAGCTAACAAAGACTTACAATTGGTTTTTTCCAATGACGTAAAAGATTCTTTAGTGCTCCATTATAATTCCCAATCGAAAACGTTTAGCATTGACCGCCGAAAATCTGGAAAAGTTGCCTTTGAAAAAAACTTTGGGAAAGACATTCATAAATCTAACGTTTTGGCACTTGTTACCGACAAAATCGATTTTCAAATCATTCTGGATTGGTCCTCTATAGAGCTTTTCTTGAACGATGGATTATATAGTTTCACTGAGCAAATTTTTCCTCAAAAACCCTACACACAATTAAGTATTTTATCAACCGAAGACCAAGAACTGAATGATTTTACCATCAGTAGCATTAGCAGTATTTGGCCTAAAAAAATAGCAAAGAATGAATAACGTTAGAAACTGGTCACTTACTGTTGCAGTAGCTGGATTTTTATTTGGTTTTGATACCGTAGTTATCTCTGGAGCCAATTTACCAATAAAGGAATTATGGCATACCACTCCATTATTTCACGGTGTTTTTATAATGTCTATGGCGCTTTGGGGAACGGTATTAGGTGCCCTTTTGGGTGGGTATCCTTGTGATAAATGGGGCAGAAAAAAAACACTGCTTTGGATAGGCATCCTCTTTTTGGTTTCGGCACTAGGCTCGGCATTGGCTCCCAATCCTTATGTTTTTTCTTTTTTTAGATTCATTGGCGGAATTGGTGTTGGTGCATCTTCAGTTGCCGCTCCCATCTATATTTCGGAAATTTCAAGTCCAGAAAATCGTGGAAAATTGGGAACATTATTTCAGTTTAACATCGTATTCGGAATACTGATTGCCTTTTTTTCAAACTATTTTTTCGAAGGTTTTGGCGGTGAAAACGATTGGCGTTGGATGATCGGCATTGTCGCCTTACCAGCATTGATTTACAGCGTTATTGTCATTAGAATTCCTGAAAGTCCTCGATGGCTTATTCTGAATAAAAAAGATGACCAAGCGGGTCTAGCAGTTTTAGAAATGATTTATGCTCCTGCTCAGGCTAAAGAAAGTTTTAATGAAATCAAAAAAGACGTAATAACGAGTACAAAAGTGGATACTTTCTTTTCTAAAAAGTATAAATTCCCCATTCTTCTGGCTTTTCTATTGGCTTTTTTCAATCAATTATCAGGTATCAATTTCATACTCTATTATGCCCCAGAAATTCTCGAAATGGCAGGATTAGGAGCCAAAGAATCCTTGTTTAATTCTATTTTGATTGGCGTGACCAATTTGGTTTTCACCCTAATCGGAATGCGTTTAATAGATGTTCTAGGTCGAAAACAACTTATGTTAATTGGCTCGTTGGGTTACATTCTAAGCTTGACTATGGTTGCTTTTGCTTTCTATTCGCAACTAGGCTCAGTAGTTTTATTGCTTTCGATTATGCTTTTTATTGCTTCTCACGCCATCGGACAAGGAGCCGTAATCTGGGTTTTTATTTCCGAAATTTTCCCCAATACCGTTAGGGCAAACGGGCAAGCTTTTGGCACAGGAATTCACTGGATTTTTGCGGCTTTAATCACTTTAGTTGGCCCTATTGTTATCGATATTTACAAAGAAAATCCTTGGCCAATTTTTGCTTTTTTCGCCTTTATGATGCTCTTGCAACTCGTTTTTGTACTCTTTATGATGCCAGAAACCAAAGGATTATCGCTTGAAGAAATTGAATCTAAAATGAAAGCTTATGATTAATCAACCCAACACCAAATCCATAGTTTGCTTTGGAGAAATCTTATTCGATATATTTCCAACGCACAAAAAAATTGGAGGAGCACCCTTAAATGTTGCTCTTAGATTAGCGTCATTAGGTATCAATACACAAATAATTAGTTGTATAGGAGCCGATTCAAATGGACAAGAAGTAATTGACTACCTTATGCCAACAGGTATTTCAACCAAAACCATCCAAATCAACGGTGCACATCCAACAGGCGAAGTTTTAGTGCACTTAAACGAAAAAGGTTCTGCTACCTACACCATCAATTATCCCGCAGCTTGGGACAAAATCAAGTACACACAAGAAGGAGAAACCGCAGTAATTGGGGCTGATGTGCTTGTTTTTGGCAGTTTGGCCTGTCGTGACGCAATTGCTCATCAAAGCCTTCTTAATTATATAGCTTTATCAAAATTCAAAGTTTTTGACATCAATCTCCGAGCTCCTTTCTACAACAAAGAGTTACTTCTAGAATTAATGCTTGAAGCCGATTGCATCAAATTCAATGATGACGAACTATATGAAATAGCCAATTTCTTGAACTCTCCCTATCATTCGTTAGAACAAAACATTCACTTCATTGCCGAAAAAACCAACACCAACAATATTTGTGTGACCAAAGGCAGCCACGGAGCCGTTCTATTTACCAATAATCAACTGTATTACAACAGCGGATATCAAGTCACAGTAGCCGATACAGTAGGAGCTGGAGACTCCTTTTTGGCTGGCTTACTCAGCGTTTTAATTACAGAAAACAATCCTCAAGCAGCACTAAATTTTGCCTGTGCTTTAGGAGCCTTAGTCGCTTCACAAGAAGGAGCCAATCCCAAAATAACCCGAAAAGAAATCGATGAATTTATGTATCCTTTTCAAGAATAAAATCAACATTTGCAATAAATATTAAAATGCAAAAAAAACAGGTACATACTATTAAATATCTTATCATAATAACCTTTAAATCAAAGTAATGACTTCAAATAATGCAATAATTTCACCAACTTTAGACACAAAATGGTGGAAAGAAGCCGTGATTTATCAAATTTATCCCAGAAGTTTTAAGGACAGTAATGGGGATGGTATTGGAGATTTACAAGGTATAATTTCAAAATTAGATTATCTAAAAAGTCTAGGAATTGACGCCATTTGGCTCAACCCAATTTTCGAATCACCAAATGATGACAATGGCTATGATGTGAGTGACTATCGCTCTATTTTAGCCGATTTCGGAACTATGGAAGATTTTGACATCCTCCTAAAAGGACTAAAAGAGAGAGGAATCAAACTCATTTTGGACTTGGTATTCAATCATAGTAGCGATGAACACTTTTGGTTTCAAGAAAGCAGAAAATCAAGAGACAATCCGTATCGTGATTATTATTATTGGTGGCCCGCCGAAAAAGGAACACCTCCTTACCGATGGAGTTGGTTTGACGTTGAAAGCAATGCTTGGAAATATGACGCAACAACCGACGCGTATTATCTTCACTATTTCTCTGTAAAACAACCCGATTTAAATTGGAACAATCCAAAAGTACGAGAGGAATTGTATGCCATTATGCGTTTTTGGCTCGATAAAGGCATCGATGGATTTAGGATGGATGCTTTTCAATTCATTTCAAAAGACCCTTCATTTCCCGAACTTCCAAATGATATTTTAGGTAACATTCCCGAAATTATGAAGTATTACGGGAGAGGACCACATTTGCACGATTACATTCAAGAAATGCATCTAGAAGTCTTGCAACACTATGATGTGATGACCGTATCTGAAGGAGCTGGAGGCTCTCCCGAAGAAGCCCTTCTTTTTGTAGACCCTGACCGAAAAGAGCTAAGTATGGCCTATCATTTGGAAGGCGTAGAAATTGGCAGTCACGTTATGAACTACGGCATAGTAAATTACAAAAAACTCTACACACGTTGGGATGATGCCTTCAGAACCAAAGGCTGGCTCTCCATATTTTTGGCGAATCACGACCAACCCAGAATGGTGAGTAAATTTGGCAATGACAGTAGTGAATTCAGAACGATTTGTTCCAAAATGCTAACCACATTTGTGTTGACTATGCGAGGTACTGCCTATTATTTTCAAGGCGATGAACTTGGAATGGTCAATATTCGATTCGATTCCATATCGGATTATAATGATATAGATACGATAAATAAATATGAGTTTATCAAAAGTCAAAATGGGGATTTAGAAGGTTTTTTAGAAGAACAAAAACAAGCCTCTAGAGAAAATTCAAGAACGCCATTTCAGTGGAATGCCACACCCAATGCTGGTTTTACCGAAGGCAAGCCTTGGCTAAAAGTACATCCCAACCATACAACAATCAATGCTGAGAGTCAAGAAAATGATGTAGACTCTACGCTAAATTATTTTAGAACGTTGGTACAATTACGAAAAAAAGAGCCCACACTCATTTATGGTAGTTATACTTTACTGGACGAAGAAAATGAGAATGTCTATGCCTATTTAAGAGAACTAAATGGTCGGAGAATTTTGGTTTTACTAAATTTTACGTCACAGGAAGCCCTTTTTTCAATTCCAATTTCTGTTGCAGGAGCAAAAATATTGCTTTCAAATTACAATCAAAAAAGCATTGAAAGCAACAAATTACTGCCCTATGAAGCAGCAATCATAGCAATTAAATAATTTTTTTAACATTTTTCCCATAAAAAAACCAAAACAAATCACATTTTAGAAATCATCTTCTACTAATAAATTGTATGTTTGTTTAAAAGCATTGATTCTTCTAGACAAACCATTCAATTTTTCAAATGAATAATGCAACACTTAAACAAATAGCGGCACAGCTTGGCATTTCCACTACTACGGTATCAAAAGCCCTAAAAAACTATACCGACATTAGTGAAAAAACCAAGAAAGCTGTAATTGATTTGGCCCAAGAGCTAAATTATACCCCAAATAGTTTTGCTGTCAACTTAAGAACTAGTGAATCAAAAACTATTGGTGTTATCATCCCCACCGTTGATTTTCACTTTTTCTCTAAAGTTTTCAAAGGAGTTTTAGAAGAAGCTGAAAAAAGAGATTATTTGGTAATTGTGTTGCGCTCGAACGAAAAATTAGAACTAGAAAAAAAACAAATTGATTTATTGCTAAGCAAAAGAGTCGACGGAATCATCATCTCATTATCAAATGAAACTGGTGATTTCGACCATATCAAAAAGGTATTGGCACACAATACTTCATTGGTACTGTTCGATAAAATTGCCAAACTAGTCAATTGCTCAAAAGTGAGCATTAATGATCGCAAAGCGTCTTATGAGGCGGTAGATTATTTAATCAAAAAAGGGCGAAAAAAAATTGCTCATTTTCGAGGATCGTATATGCCTCAAAACGCAATTGATCGTTTTTTGGGATACAAAAAAGCGCTAGAAGACAACGGAATTCCTTACGACTCCTCATTGGTGTATGTTTGTGATAATTTTTCAGATTTTGAAGATGGCTATGCAGCAGCAAAAACAGCTTGTACTGAACACCCCGATTTAGATGCCATTTTCACCGTAACCGATTTAGTTGCTGTAGGTGTACTAAAAGCCTTGCAAGATTTAGCTATCTCGGTTCCTGAACAAATTGCGGTATTTGGATTTTGCAATTCGTTTGTAAGCGAAATCACCACACCCAAACTCTCTACCGTAGATCAACCCGGTTTTGAAATTGGTAGAAAAGCAGCTGAAATTTTATTTGAAGAAATTCAGTTAAAAAAGAAAAGACAGCTCATCGCTTATCAATCTATCGAATTAGAAACTTCGCTTTTACACAGAGGTTCTGCATAAACCAATTATTCTATTTTTTAATGTAAAAAAGTTAAAATAATCGCTAAAGCATTGAAAAATAATACATATCTTGTTAATGGGATTTAATTTTAATCAAACAAAAACCCAAAAGACATTTAAAACCTCAATTACAAATCACTTCATGAAAGAAACTACTCTTAAAGAAATTGCAAATACATTAGGTATCTCAATAACTACTGTTTCTAAGGCCTTAAAAAACTACCCTGATGTAAGTGAGAAAACAAGACAGGCTGTATTGGATTTAGCGAAGGATTTACACTATACCCCCAATAGTTTTGCTGTTAATTTAAGAACTAAAGAATCCAAAACTATCGGATTGATAATTCCAGAAGTAATGCATCATTTTTTCTCGAATGTAATTAATGCTATTATTGATGAAGCCGAAAAAAATGGGTATTTAGTAATCATTCTTCAATCGAACGAGTCAATTGAACTAGAAAAAAAACAAGTTGAACTTTTGATAAACAAGCGTGTAGACGGCATAATAATGTCGCTATCGAATGAATCCAATTTCGATGAGCACATTAAAGAAATTATTAATAGAAAAATTCCTTTTGTGATGTTTGACAAAATATCAAAATTAGCCAATTGCTCAAAGGTATTAATAGACGATCAAAAAGCAGCGATGAGTGCTACCCAACATCTAATCGACAAAGGATGTAAAAAAATAGCACACATACGTGGCCCTTTAAACCCTCAAAACGCGATAGATCGTTACATTGGTTATAAAAAAACACTAGATAAAAATCAAATTCCATATGATCCCACTTTAGTTTACACTTGTGAAAATGTAACTTTCCAAGAAGGATTAGACTTTGCAAAACAAATAATAGAAGAACATCCTGATGTAGACGGTGTCTTCGCAGTAACCGATTTAGTGGCTGTTGGAGTTTTGTCTTACTTTAATGATCATAAAATAAAAGTGCCTCAACAAGTAGCAGTAATTGGTTTTAGCAATTGGTTCATGTCTCAGGTTTTAACGCCAAAATTAAGCACCGTAGATCAACCCAGTCACGAAATGGGAGTAGCATCATTTCACCTATTACTAGAAGAAATGAATGCGCACAAAGAAAATATAGCGTTCGCTCCAAAAACTTTGATTTTAGAGACTAATATTATCGAAAGGGATTCAAGTAGAAAATCATAAAGCATTATCAATATTTCTGATAAGCCCACTCCATTTCGTTCGCTTAAGCGGAGAGTTTTTAAAAACTGCATTAAAAGTCTCGGATGTAATTTCCTCCCAGTCCTTTTTAGACCATTCAAGCATTTCAGGATTAGGATTGAACAAAGGTTCTTGATGAGGTTTAGAAAATCGGTTCCAAGGACACACATCTTGACAAACATCGCATCCAAAAATCCAATCGTCAAATTTCTCTTTGAATTCTGACGGAATATTATCTTTTAACTCAATCGTAAAATAAGAAATACACTTACTACCATCCACAACATAAGGCGCAACAATAGCCTGTGTTGGACAAGCATCTAGACAAGCAGTACAAGTACCGCAATGATCTGTTGTAGCATTATCATATTCTAAATCAAGATCAACAATTAATTCTGCAATAAAGTAAAATGAGCCAACCTTTTGAGTGATTAAATTACTATTTTTTCCAATCCAACCTAAACCACTTTTCGCAGCCCAAGCTTTATCTAAAACAGGAGCTGAATCAACAAATGCCCTTCCTGAAACTTCTCCAATTTCAGTTTGAATCGAAAATAATAGCTCTTTTAATTTGTCTTTAATTACAAAATGATAGTCTTGACCAAAGGCGTATTTTGAAATCTTATAAGAATCTGGATTTTGCACTTCAGAAGGATAATAATTCAACAACAAAGAGATTACACTCTTAGCTCCATCAACCAACAAAGTGGGATCGAGTCTTTTGTCAAAATGATTCTCCATATAATTCATATGACCATTCATTTGCATAGTCAACCACTTCTCTAATCTTGGCGCTTCAGTTTCCAAGAAACCAGCTCTAGAAATACCGCAAGACAAAAAGCCGAGTCTTTTAGATTCGGCTTTTATAAATTGAGTGTATTTTTCTTTGTTATTAATCACAGCTAAAACAATCCACCTTGAACATTAATTCTAACTTTACCTAGATGCTGATAAGCCTTCTCAGTTACCTCTCTTCCGCGTGGTGTTCGCATAATAAACCCCTCTTGAATTAAGAAAGGCTCATATACTTCTTCAATTGTTTCACTACTTTCAGAAACAGCAGTTGCCAAAGTAGTTAAACCAACTGGACCTCCTTTAAACTTATCAATGATGGTTGTAAGAATCTTATTATCCATTTCATCTAAACCATGTGCATCAACATTAAGAGCTTTAAGCGCGAAACGAGCTATTTCTATATCTATGGTACCATTACCTTTAATTTGAGCAAAATCTCGCACTCTACGCAACAACGCATTAGCTATACGCGGAGTTCCTCTACTCCTACCTGCAATTTCAATTGCCGCTTCCATAGTAATTGGCATTTTAAAAATAGAAGCACTTCTTTCAACTATTGTGGTAAGCAATTCTGTTGAATAATATTGTAAACGAGAAGAAATACCAAAACGAGCGCGCATCGGAGCAGTCAATAAACCCGAACGAGTTGTTGCTCCAATTAAAGTAAACGGATTCAAATTAATTTGGACGGTTCTAGCGTTGGGACCCGATTCGATCATGATATCAATCTTGAAATCCTCCATTGCAGAATAAAGATATTCTTCTACAATAGGGCTCAAACGATGAATTTCATCAATAAAAAGAACATCTCTTTCTTCTAAATTAGTAAGCAACCCTGCCAAATCTCCTGGTTTATCAAGTACTGGACCAGAAGTTATTTTAATCCCAACCTGTAATTCGTTAGCCAAAATATTAGCTAATGTGGTTTTTCCTAAACCTGGTGGACCATGAAAAAGGGTGTGATCTAAAGCTTCATGACGCTGATTCGCAGCAGCAACAAAAACTTTAAGATTCTCCAAAACTTGATCTTGACCTGCAAAATCATCAAAACTAAGAGGCCTTAATCTTTTCTCTATATCAAGTTCTTCAGAATTATAATTACTATTGGTTGGGTCTAAATTTTCATTCATTGGATAAAGATAAAAAAAGGGTTTGCAATAAAAAAGCCTTTCACAAGGAAAGGCTTTTTTAAATATATCTTAGAATTAGTGATGTAAAACTTCTTCACCAACTTTCATAGGAACATTCTGAGGAACAAAATCCTCATCATGCCCTGGTTTACTGTAATCGTAAGGCCATCTGTGAACTTCAGGAATTGCACCTGGCCAGTTACCGTGAATATGCTCTACAGGAGCTGTCCATTCAAGGGTATTAGATTTCCATGGATTTTGTTCAGCTTTTTTACCGTAAAAAATACTTACGAAGAAATTATACAAGAATACCAATTGAAATGCCCCTCCAATTAAAGCAAATGTCGTAATCAAAACATTCACATTTTGCAAATCATCGAAAAGAGGGAAGTTAGTGTTTGTATAATAACGTCTTGGTAAACCAGCTAATCCAATAAAGTGCATAGGGAAAAATACACCATAAGCACAAACTGCCGTTACCCAAAAATGTACGTAACCTAAATTCTTATTTAACATTCTACCAAACATTCTTGGAAACCAGTGATAAACACCAGCAAACATACCATACAAAGCAGAAATACCCATTACTAAGTGGAAGTGAGCTACCACAAAATAAGTATCGTGAACATTAATATCTAAAGTACTATCACCAAGAATAATACCTGTTAAACCACCAGTAATGAAAGTAGAAACCAAACCAATTGAAAACAACATAGCTGGGTTCAATTGTAAATTACCTTTCCACAAAGTAGTAATGTAGTTAAATGCTTTTACAGCTGATGGAATTGCAATCAACAAAGTTGTGAATGTAAATACAGATCCTAAGAATGGATTCATACCAGAAATAAACATATGATGCCCCCAAACAATTGTAGATAAGAAAGCGATAGCCAAAATTGACATAATCATCGCTCTGTAACCAAAAATTGGTTTACGAGAATTTGTAGCAATAATTTCAGAAGTAATCCCTAAAGCTGGTAACAATACAATGTAAACTTCTGGGTGTCCCAAGAACCAAAATAAATGCTCAAAAAGAACTGGTGAACCACCTTGATAATGTAAAACCTCTCCAGCTATATATATATCGGATAAAAAGAAAGAAGTGCCAAAACTTCTATCGAAAATCAACAACAAAGCTGCAGATAGTAACACTGGAAAAGAAATAATTCCAATAATTGCTGTTACAAAGAAAGCCCAAATAGTTAGAGGCATTCTTGTCATTGACATCCCTTTTGTTCTCAAATTAATAACAGTTACAACATAATTCAAAGATCCCATTAATGAAGACGCGATGAAAATAGCCATAGATACTAACCAAAGAGTCATACCAGTTCCAGAACCTGGAATAGCTTGTGGTAAAGCACTCAAAGGAGGATAAATTGTCCATCCTGAAGATGCTGGTCCAGCCTCAACAAAAAGAGAACAAATCATTATAACACTAGACAAGAAAAACAACCAATATGAAATCATATTCATAAATCCAGAAGCCATATCTCTTGCTCCAATTTGCAGTGGAATCAGTAAATTACTAAAAGTACCACTCAAACCAGCAGTAAGTACAAAGAATACCATTATGGTACCATGAATTGTAACTAAAGCTAAATAAATATCATTGGCCATTACTCCTTCTGGAGCAAATTTATCACCTAATAAAATGTTAAAAATTTTAAAAGATTCTTCTGGCCAAGCCAATTGCATTCTGAAAAGCAATGACATTCCAACACCAATAATACCCATAACAATACCAGTAATCAAGTATTGCTTAGCAATCATCTTGTGATCAATACTAAAAATGTATTTAGTAATGAACGTATCTTTATGGTGGTGTTCGTGTTCGTGATCGTGTCCGTGATCGTGAGCTTCTGCTGACATATATATACTTTTAAATATTTTAAATAATTATTTCATCGCTACTTTAACAGCAGCAGTTTCTTTTGACATACTTAAACTGTCTGGCTTAGTCGCACCATCCGTAGAGGCGGGAACTTCTTTAGAAGATTTATATTCTTTAGCTAAAGCAACTTTATCACTTAACCACTTTTTATAATCTTCAGGAGTATCTACAACAACTTTCATCTGCATATTGTAATGTGAGGCACCACAGATTTTGTTGCATAGCAAAAGATAATCAAATGTGTAAGGATCAAGTGCCGTTCCACCTTTAGCAACCAATTCAGTACTTTTCTTAGAACGTAAATCATTAATTCTAGCCACTTTTTCAATCATAAAAGGCAAATCTCTATACTCAGCTGTAGTATAAATAGGAGTAAAAGCAAATTCAGTAACCATACCAGGAACACAGTTCATTTGAGCTCTAAAATGTGGCATATAAGCAGAATGTAATACATCTTGAGAACGCATTTTGAAGTGAACTTTTTTACCTTTTGGAATATGTATTTCTGTAGCTAAGAAATCATCTTGAGCATTCTTATCAGATAAATCCATACCTACTGAGTTAACACCATCAATTAAACGAACATTAGCTTTACCAAGTACTTGATCAGCACCAGCGTATCTAGCTGTCCATTTAAATTGTTGAGCATATAACTCTATAACTACAGTATCCTCTTCATCATCAATGAACATTATATTAGTCCATGCATATAAACCGTATAAAATTAAACCAGCTAGAACAACTGCAGGGATTACACTCCAAATAGCTTCTAATTTATTGTTATCGGCAAAGTAAAGAGCTTTATTATCTTTATTACCACGGTATTTAAAAGCAAAATAGTGTAATAATACTTGAGTAATTGCTTGAACAACAAAAATTAAAACCCAAGTAATATTCATTAAACTATCAACTGTAGCCCCATGCTGTGAAGCAGGAGTATGTAGAGGCAAATCACCCCATTTCAACAAACCATATATTGTGAATACATAAATAAAAGCTAAAAAGCCAAACATTAAATATCCTTGTACATTGTTATCACTATCAGTTGCGATTTGAGAGTCATCAGATTTTGAACCTACTTGTGTAAGATCAAATATCTTAGTCAATTGCCAAAGTGCAACAGCTAATAAAACTAAAACTATAATTACCAACAAACTTGTCATCTGTTTTTCTGTTTAAAATATTAATAATGGAAGTGCTTACTTTCCTCAATAAAAGGATTTCTTTTTGGCAACAATGGAGCTTTTGTAAGTGCAGTAAATACAACATAAATAAATAACCCAAGAAAGAATAGGACCGATGCAATTTCGGGAATTCCAATGAACCACTGATCACCTACAGTACCAGGCATAATCATATTGAAGAAATCAATATAATGACCTAGAAGTATCACTGTACCAGCCATAACCAACACCCATGTAATTCGTTTAAAGTCAGTATTAATCAAAATTAAAACTGGAAATAAGAAGTTCATAGCTACAGCACCAAAGAATGGCAAATTAAATTCTTGAATTCTAGTAACAAAATAAGTAACCTCTTCCGGAATATTAGCATACCAAATCAACATAAATTGAGAAAACCATAAATACGTCCAAAATACACTAATACCAAACATAAACTTAGCTAAGTCATGAATATGACTAGTATTTATATGCTCTAGGTACCCTTTAGATTTCAAGTATAATGTAACCATACAAATAGTTGTAATACCACTAACGAAGAAACTAGCAAAAACATACCATGCAAATAAAGTACTGAACCAGTGTGGATCAATAGACATAATCCAATCCCAAGACATGATAGACTCAGTAACAATAAAGAAAACTAAAAAACCAGCAGACATTTTGAAATTCTTTTTGTAAAAAGAATTATCATCTGATTCGTCTTGAGCTAAACAATTTTTTCTTGAAAAATATCTGTAAGCATTCCACCCTAACAAGAAGATTCCTGCTCTAACAATCCAAAAAGGAAAATTCAAATACCCTGATTTAGTTTGTATCAATTTATCATGTGCAACTACTTCTGGATCTAACCAAATGAATAAATGATTAAAGTGAAGACCACACAAGACTAATATAACAAAGAATATGATAGAACCAATAGGTAAATAAGCAGTTATTCCTTGCATTACTCTAAATAGAACTGGTGACCATCCTGCTTGTGCAACTTGTTGGATAGCATAGAAAGCAAGAGTTCCTAATGATAAAAGCATAAAAAAGATACAAGCAACATAAACAGCAGCCCATGGCTTGTTGCTTAATTGATGTAAAACATGCTCTAAATGTTCTTTATGCTCAGCGTCTTCCTTAACATTATGACTAGACTTTTCAGCTTTGTCCGAATGAGAAGTAACAGCAGCATGTTCTTCATGAGCAACAGCTGGAGCAGCATGTGATGATTCTCCATGACTTCCGTGTGAATCAGCAGCAAGAAGAGCTTCTACTTCTTGAATATCTTTTGGTGCACTATAAAAACCATAACCTATACCTAACAAGCCTACAGCCATTAGAATAAGAGAAAAAGTTTTTAATCTACTTGAAAATGTATACATATCTATTACGATCAGTTTGTTCAACAATTATAATTCGCTTTTTAGTTTAAGAACATAGTCTACAACTAACCAACGCTCATGGGCACTCAATTGGTTTGCATGTGATCCCATAGAATTTAATCCATAAGTAATTACATGAAATACACTTCCCTCTGTAATTGGACGGTCAGCATAACTAGGTACACCAAGAAACTTTTCTCTTTCAACTAATTTCCCTTTACCATTTCCAGTTGCACCATGACAACTGATACAATAAATCTCAAAAAGTTCTTTTCCTTTTTCAGAATTTCTTTCCAATGAATCTAAAGGCGACTTTAAATTAGCTTTGGCTAATTCATATCCAGCAGTAGAATTTTCATATTCATACACATCAAAACCTCTTTTGATAGTACCTTTTACAGGTAATTGACCTTCTTTTCCGTCTTTAAATGCTTTAGATTCGGAATATGTCTCGTAACCAACCGATTCATACATGTTTGGAAAATACTGATAGTTTGGTGTCAATTTATCATGACAAGATGAAACTAACAAAGTAATACCAGCCAAAAGTGTTAATTTATATATACTTCTCATAGCTACAATTAATTCTTATCTATTACATTTACTTCAACTGCTCCTGTATTTTTGAAAAAAGAAACTAATTCTTCTTCATTATTATTAACAGCTACTTCCATTAAAAAATGATCGTCAGTAGTTCTAATATCAGGATTTTCGGCTTGTTTAAAAGGCCATAATCTACTTCTCATATAGAAAGTAATAACCATCAAGTGAGCAGCAAAGAAAACAGTCTCTTCAAACATAATTGGAACAAATGAAGGCATGTTCTCGATATAACTGAAACTTGGTTTACCTCCAATATCTTGAGGCCAATCTTGAATCATAATATAATTCATCATCCAAGTAGCGAATGAAATACCACACAAACCATAGATAAAAGCACAAATAGCTAATCTAGTTGGTGCAAGTCCCATTGCTTTATCTAATCCGTGAACCGGAAAAGGGGTAAAAACATCTTCAATATGATAATGCGCTGCACGTGTTTTTTTAACAGCATCCATTAATACATCATCGTCGTTGTATATAGCGTATATTACTTTATTACTCATGGTGTACATCTTTATTTGCTTCTCTTTCTCTTTTGTAATTATCTCCACTTCCTTTTAATATTGTTTTTACTTCAGCCTGAGCGATAACAGGGAAAGTTCTAGAATATAACAAAAACAACACAAAGAAGAATCCAATAGTTCCAATAAAAATACCTATATCAACAAAGGTTGGGGAAAACATAGTCCATGAAGATGGTAAATAATCTCTGTGTAATGAAGTCACAATGATTACAAAACGCTCAAACCACATCCCAATATTTACAACAATCGAAATAATAAAAGAGAACATTATACTAGTACGCAATTTTTTAAACCACATAAATTGAGGAGAGAAGACGTTACAAGTCATCATTGCCCAATATGCCCACCAGTAAGGTCCTGTAGCTCTATTTAAGAAAGCATATTGCTCATATTCCACACCTGAGTACCAAGCAATAAACAACTCAGTGATGTAGGCTACACCTACAATAGAACCCGTAATCATAATTACGATATTCATTAATTCAATATGTTGGATTGTAATATAAGATTCTAAGTTAGAAACTTTTCTCATAATGATTAGCAAAGTATTTACCATAGCAAATCCAGAGAAAACCGCACCAGCAACAAAGTATGGAGGGAAAATCGTGGTGTGCCACCCAGGAATTACTGAAGTAGCAAAGTCCATGGATACAATAGTGTGCACAGAAAGTACTAAAGGTGTAGCTAATCCTGCAAGAACAAGAGAAACCTCTTCAAAACGTTGCCAATCTTTAGCTCTACCACTCCATCCAAAACTTAAAATAGAATATATTCTTTTATTAAAAGGAGTAATCGCTCTATCACGTAGCATTGCAAAATCAGGTAAAAGACCAGTCCACCAAAAAACTAATGAAACTGAAAGATATGTAGAAATTGCAAAAACGTCCCAAAGCAATGGCGAATTAAAGTTTACCCACAATGAACCAAATTGATTTGGAACTGGAAGTACCCAATATGCTAACCATGGACGCCCCATGTGAATAATTGGAAACAAACCTGCTTGGATAACAGAGAAAATCGTCATAGCTTCTGCAGAACGGTTAATGGCCATTCTCCATCTTTGACGGAATAATAAAAGTACAGCTGAGATTAATGTTCCAGCGTGACCGATACCAACCCACCAAACGAAGTTAGTGATATCCCAAGCCCATCCAACTGTTTTGTTTAATCCCCAAGTTCCGATACCTGTTGATACTGTGTAAATAATACAACCCAATCCCCAAAGGAAAGCGGTTAATGCGATTGTAAATACAATCCACCAATGCTTATTGGCCTTACCTTCAACAGGTGCAGCAACATCTACAGTTACATCATGATAAGATTTATCACCTATAACTAAGGGTTTTCTAATGGGTGCTTCGTAGTGAGACGACATAATCCTTTATATTGATTCTTAATTAATTTTTTTTACTAGATATTTCTAACTTTAACTTGGTAAACCACGTTTGGTTTTGTTCCTACGTGCTCTAACAAATGGTATGATCTTTCATCTGCAGCTAATTTAGTAACTACGGCTTCTTTATCATTAACATCTCCAAATATCATAGCTCCAGAAGAACATGCATTTGAACAAGCTGTTTGGAATTCACCATCTTTGATTTCTCTACCTTCTCTTTTTGCTTTAAGAATTGTTGCTTGTGTCATTTGAATACACATAGAACATTTCTCCATAACTCCACGAGAACGTACGTTAACATCTGGATTCAATACCATTCTTCCTAAATCATCATTCATATGATAATCGAATTCAGTGTTTTTGTTGTACAAGAACCAGTTAAAACGACGAACTTTATATGGACAGTTATTTGCACAATAACGAGTACCAACGCAACGGTTATAAGCCATTTGGTTTTGACCTTGGCGACCGTGAGAAGTAGCAGCTACAGGACAAACTGTTTCACAAGGCGCGTGATTACAATGTTGACACATTACAGGTTGGAAAGAAACTTGTGGATTTTCTCCAGCCTTTTCCATTTCATTAAAAGTGGACAAAGAACTAGATAAACCAGCTATATTTTCTTTTCTTTCCACATCACCAGCAAAAGTACTTTCAGAAGAATAATATCTGTCGATACGCAACCAATGCATATCTCTACTTCTTCTAACTTCGTCTTTACCTACAACTGGAACATTATTTTCAGCATGACATGCAATAACACAAGCACCACAACCTGTACAAGCATTTAAATCAATCGAAAGATTAAAATGATGACCAATAGAACGATCAAAAGAATCCCATAAACCTACAGAAGTAGCTTCTACTTCTTTATGATCTAAAGATACCATAGGTTTCTCATTCCAAATTTCAGCATCTTTAGTATTGAAAATTTCTAAAGTTGTTTCCTTAATAATATCTCCACGTCCCATTAATGTTTTCTGACCTTGAACACAAGCAAACTCATGCTCGCCAGAAGCCAATTCAATGGTAACGTTTTGTAAATCATTAAAATCTTTATATAAAGAGTAAGCATTAATACCTACTTGCATTTCTTCTTTTAAAGCAGCCTTACGACCATAACCTAAAGCCATACCAATAGTTCCAACTGCCTGACCAGGCTGAACAATAACAGGTACATTTTCTAACTTAACACCATTAGCAGTTAAAGTCACATAAGAACCGTTTAAACCACCATTAGCAACAATTTCATTTGATAATCCAATTTTAGTTGCATCAGCATTAGAAACTGTAATATAATTGTCCCAAGAAACTCTTGTAATTGGATCTGGAAATTCTTGCAGCCAAGGGTTATTAGCTTGTTGACCATCACCCATACCAGTTTTAGTATACAATACTAATTCTAAACCTTTAGCACTTGATGCACTAGCTAAGGTATTTGCAGCAGCAGCATAGTTAGCTGTTCCAGCAGAAGCAACACCAACTGTACCAACATAAACCCCATCATGCAACACTTTATTCCAGCTTGAACCTGCAAAATTTGCAGACGAAACCGCTTTCAAGTAATCATAATATACACCAGGAATACCATTTAATGACAACAAAACATCTTGAAATTGTTTCGTGTTAAACAAAGGTCGAATTGTTGGTTGAGTAATACTATAAGAACCTTCCGTTAATTGCAAATCACCCCAAGACTCTAAATAATGAGGAACTGGAGCAGCAATAGTAGCCAATAAGGCAGTTTCATCTTCTTTGATTGTTAAAGCAACAGAAGTAGTAACTTTTTTCAAACCATCAACAAATGATTTGCTATCTGCTAAAGTATACACTGGATTAACACCACTCATAATCAATGTATGAACAGTTCCAGCATTCATGTCTTTTAATAATTGAGCAACAGCTGCATTTGAACCTTTTCTGATCAAACGTGCACCTGAAGTAACAAACGCTTCACTTGACAAAGCTTGATTAATAGCCAAAACTAATAACTGCGCATTTACGTCTTGAATCCCAGAAACCAAAACTCCTTTGGAACCTGCAGATTTCAATTGTTGAGCAGCTTTAGTAACTTCAGCTTTGAATTTATCATCTAGCTTAACTCCAACAGCATTACCAGTAACAATATTATATATTTGAACTAATGCCTGCTTTTGATTCGCAACAGTCATTGGAATTCTTTTATCAGCAGCAGCACCAGAGAGTGTCATATTGGCTTCAAATTGAAAATGACGTGACATTTTTCCAGCTTTAGGAATTCTGCCTTGTGCATATCCAGCATCGAAACCTCCACCTTGCCAATCACCTAAGAAATCAGCACCAACTGAAACAATCAAAGACGCTTTAGAAAAATCATAATCAACTAAGGCTCTTTTTCCGTAAACAGTTTGAAATGCATCTAACGCTTCAGAAGAAGAAACAGCATCGTATACAACATGCTTTGCATTAGGATTTTTAGCTGTAAACTCAGCAATCAATTTTTCTGTTGAAGGACTTGCTAATGTATTGGTAAGCAAAACTACTTGCCCCCCTTTTGCTTTAGCCTCAGCTATACTTGATTTCAACTTAGAATCAACTGAAGACCAAGAAGCAGCTTTTCCTGCAACTTTTGGTTCTTTCAAACGCATATTATCATACAACGATAAAATTGACGCATGGATTCTTGCATTTGCCGAGAATTTAGCTCCTGCAATTGTATTATTATCGATTTTAATAGGTCGCCCTTCACGAGTTTTAACCAATAAATTGGCAAAATCAAAACCATCAAAAACAGTTGTAGCATAATAATCAGCTACGCCCGGAATGATTTCCTCAGGTTGCAACACATACGGTATTGATTTGTTAACTGGTCCTTCACAAGCAGCCAAAGTAGCAGCTGCAGTACTAAAACCAACGTACTTTAAAAAGTCACGACGTGAAGTAGAAGAAGATAATTTATCACTATTACCCAAAAATTCATCAGTAGGAATTTCTTCAACAAATTCGTTATTCTTAAGCGCCTCAACAATAGAACTATTTCCGTCTAGCTCTTCAACACTTTTCCAGTATTTTTTGTTTGATGACATATTATATATAAATATTAAATCTTAATAATTTCTTTTAATAGTGACATTTACCACACTCCAAACCTCCCATTTGAGCAGCTGTTAACTTCTCAACACCATACTTTTTAGAAAGTTGTTCGTGAATTTTGGTATAGTACTCGTTACCTTCAGTCTTAACATCAGTTTTTCTATGACAATCAATACACCATCCCATAGTTAAAGGAGCAAATTGTTTTTGAATTTCATAAGTTTCAACAGGACCATGACACGTTTGACATTCAATACCAGCCACCGTAACGTGTTGTGAATGATTAAAATAAACAAAATCAGGTAAATTATGAATTCTAACCCATTTTACAGGCTGTGTTTTACCAGTATAAGACTGTGTTGTTTTATCCCAACCTACCGCAGCATATAATTTTTGAATTTGCTCATCATAAAAGGCTTTGCTATACTCAGGAGTAGCTGTAGTTTCAGCCACTTCAGAAATATTCTTGTGACAGTTCATACAAACATTCAAAGAAGGAATACCTGCGTTTTTACTAACACGTGCCGCAGAGTGGCAATACTTACAGTTAATTTCATTATCACCAGCATGAATTTTGTGTGAGTAATGAATTGGCTGAATTGGAGCATATTCTTGATCAACACCAATTTGCATTAAATACCCATATACAAAATAAGCACTGCACAACAACAAAAAGATAGCAGAAACCAATACTAAAAATTGATTTTTAGCAAATGCTTTCCAAATTGGTAAAGATGGCGTTTTAGGCTCAACTTCAATACCATTTGCTTTAGCAACTTTTCGTAATACATTATTAACAAAAAACAAAAGAACCACTAACATTGCCATTACTAATGCTAAAGCACCAAGTATAACATTATTACTAATTCCTCCTTCTTGATTTTGTTGCCCACCTTCATTTGCAACATTAGTACCTGGAGCAGGGGCTTCAGCTTTTGGCTCAGAAGTATAAGCTATAATATTATCAATATCTCCTTCAGACAATTGAGGAAATGCAGTCATTACCGCTTTATTATTCTCTTCAAAAACTTTTACAGCCGCCGCATCACCTGATTTAATCAAATCAGAGCTATTTTTAACCCATTTGTAAATCCACGCCATTTCATACTTAGAAGCAACACCTCTTAACGCAGGACCAGTGGCTTTAGCATCTAATTTATGGCAAGCTGCACAATTGGCATTAAAAAGCTCTTTCCCTTTTACAGCATCACCTCCTGATGCAGCAGCAGGTGCTGCAGGTGTAGCTGTAGCATCTACAGGAGCAGGATCTTGCGCAAACAAACTCAAGGATACAGTCAGCATTAATGCTATACTCAAACATAATTTCCTTGTAATCGAACTATGGTTACCCATCTTTTTCATATAGTTATAGTAATTATCTACAATATTGTCGTGATTTTTTGAAACGTAAACTATGACAAAAATCACTTTCTTTAAAATATTCGACAAAAATACACTTTAAGAACTATTCACAAAACCTTAAAATAACCTTAAATCCAATTTATATCCATTCTAAATAATAATTCAAAGCTTGATATTGTGATTAAATATTACTTTTGCATAAAAACCAATTAGTTATGAAAGCTTTACCCATCAATACTGCACTAATCATCGCATTCACAATAACTACATCGATAGCGAAATTACATGCACAAAATAAAAATTTAATAGTAAATCAAGATCCAAAAGTCGAACAATTATTGAATGAAAAAAGAAAAATAAACTCCTCTCTATCAATAAATGATCGATACAAAATTCAGATTTTTAGTGGAGCAAGTGATCTGGCTAAAAAAACGCTAAATGACTTCAAAATGGAGTATAAAAATGTTGATGTTACGATAATTTTCCAAACTCCAAACTACAAAGTATGGGCAGGTAATTACAGAACCAGAATGGAAGCAGAGAGAAATTTGATTGAATTTCAAAAAAAATATAAGAATATCCTCTTAATTAAGCCTTCAAAATAAACGTAATTAAAATAAAACGCCACCTATTTACTTAAAAAAACATAAAAAAAGCCTCAAAAATTTGAGGCTTTTTTTTACGTATCTATATATTATTTCAATTTCTTTTTGATTGCAACTTCATGATAAGCCTCGATAATATCCCGCTCTTCAATATCGTTAAATCCTTTGATTTGAATACCACAATCATATCCTTTAGAAACTTCTTTTACATCATCTTTAAAACGCTTTAATGCTAAAAGTTCTCCTTCAAAAATCACAACACCTTCACGAATAATTCTAATTTTTGCATTCTTGGTAATCTTACCATCCATAACCATACTTCCAGCAATAGAACCTACTTTCGATATTTTGAAAATCTCTCTAATTTCAGCAGTTCCTAAAACCTCCTCTTTCATTTCAGGAGCTAACATTCCCTCCATTGCATCTTTCAGGTCATCGATAGCAGCATAGATAATAGAATAGTATCGGATATCAATTTCTTCCTTATCAGCTAACTGTCTAGCATTTCCAGCAGGGCGAACGTTAAATCCAATAATAATCGCATCTGATGCAGAAGCTAACATCACATCTGTTTCTGTAATAGCTCCAACTCCTTTATGTATAATATTAATCTGAATTTCATCAGTAGACAATTTAGAGAATGAATCTGATAATGCTTCAACTGAACCATCCACATCTCCTTTAAGAATAATATTAAGCTCTTTAAATTGACCTAAAGCAATTCTTCGTCCTATCTCATCAAGAGTAATATGACGTTGTGTTCTTACCGATTGTTCACGCATTAATTGAGAACGTTTAGCTGCAATTTGTTTTGCTTCTTTTTCGTCTTCAAAAACATTAAACTTATCACCTGCTGTTGCAGCACCATCTAATCCTAAAACTGAAACCGGAGTAGAAGGACCAGCTTCTTTTACTACGTGCCCGCGTTCATCATGCATCGCTTTAATTTTCCCATGATGCTTACCTGCCAACATATAATCCCCTACTCTTAACGTACCGTGTTGTACCAGGATAGTCGAAACATACCCCTTTCCTTTATCCAAAAAGGCTTCAACAACCGTTCCTTGAGCAGATTTATTTGGATTAGATTTTAAATCTAAAATTTCAGCTTCTAATAATACTTTTTCCAGCAATTCTTTCACACCAGTACCTACTTTAGCAGAAATGTCATGAGATTGAATTTTTCCACCCCAGTCTTCCACCAAAAGATTCATACCAGCTAATCTTTCTTTTACTTTATCAGGATTAGCATTTGGCTTATCTATTTTATTAATAGCAAATATAATTGGAACACCTGCAGCTTGTGCGTGAGAAATAGCCTCTTTCGTTTGTGGCATGATGTCATCATCTGCTGCAATAACAATAATTGCGATATCTGTAACTTGAGCTCCACGTGCACGCATCGCGGTAAAAGCTTCGTGACCTGGCGTATCTAAAAAGGCAATTTTTTGTCCGTTATCTAAAGTTACCCCATAAGCCCCGATATGCTGTGTAATACCTCCAGATTCGCCAGCAATTACATTTTCTTTACGAATATAATCCAGCAAAGATGTTTTTCCGTGATCGACGTGACCCATTACTGTAACAATAGGAGCACGTGTAACCAAATCCTCTTCTTTATCTTCAACCACTTGAATTGCTTCTTCAATATCAACAGTGATAAATTCTACTTCATATCCAAATTCATCACAAACTATAGTCAAAGTCTCCGCATCCAAACGTTGATTCATGGTCACCATGATCCCAAGAGACATACAAGTACCAATAACTTTAGTAATTGGAACATCCATCATAATCGCAATTTCACCAACAGTAACAAACTCGGTTACCTTGATTGTTTTGCTTCCTTCGTCTAATGCTCTTTGCTCATCATCTGTTTTCTGACGATGCGTTTCTCTTTTTTCTCTACGGTATTTAGCTGCTTTGGATTTCCCTCCTTTTCCTTGAAGTTTTTCAAGAGTCTCGCGAATTTGATTTTTTACTTCTTCCTCTGTAGGCTCAACTTTGGCCACAATTGCAGGACGATTTCCTTTTACAAATCCGGGTCTAGCGCTTCTATTTGCATTAAAACCGCCACCTGTATTAGGAGTGATTTTATTTGGATTTGGAGCACCTGGTGTAGTCGGCGGTTTAGGAGCACCTGGTTTAGGCGCTATTCTTTTACGCTTATTCTTATTGGCATTGTTTCCTCCAGCAGCCCCAGGAGTGCCAGGTTTGTTTGGAGTAATCTTCGGATCTTCTTTTTTCTTTTTAGGCTTATTGAATTGAGATAAATCAATAATTTGACCCGTAAGTGTAGTACCTGACAACTTTTGATATTGAGTTGTAATAGTCTCTTCAACCGGCTCGACTGAAACTTGAGCAACAGGAGCCAAAACAGGTTTCTCTTCTACCGGAACCACCTCTTTAACAACTTCTTTTTCTTTTATCCCAGCAATTGGCTTAGAAACTGGCTGGTCTGTTGAAGGCTTTTCTGGAGAAATTGATTTAGTTTCAACAACAGGTTCAGTTGCTTTTACAGTTGGAACTTCAGACTTTTCAACAACAACAGTTGGATTAAGAACAGGAGCAGCTTTTTTAGGATTAAGATCAATTTTACCTACTTGAACAGGAGCAGTAACAACAGCTCTTGCTTTAATAATTTCTTGTTGTCTTAACCGTTCTTCGTCTGCTTTGCGTTTGCTCTCAATTTCTTTTTCTCTTTCAATACGCAACGCTTCTTTTTCCTTTCTTTTCTCCTCTCCTACTTCTTTCGACGCCTCTTTATTCCCTTTGTCACCAGCAAACTGACCGCACAAGACATTGTATACATCTTCAGAAATTTTTGTGTTTGGATTTGACTCAATAGCAATCCCTTTATCCTTAAGATAATCCACAGCTCTTTCTAAAGAAATATTCAATTCCCTTAAAACCTTGTTTATTCTAATTATTCTCTCTTCAGACATAAAACCTTTTTATTATTATCTTTTTTTGTTGTGTTGTTAGAAGAATATAGATTTAACTATCGAATTCTTCTTTCAAAATTCTCATTACATCTAGAATCGTTTCTTCTTCTAGATCTGTTCTTCTAACTAAATCTTCTACTTCTTGTTTCAAAATACTTTTAGCAGTATCTAAACCAATTTTCGCAAATTCTTCTATAACCCAGTCTTCTATTTCATCTGAAAACTCCGTCAATTCAACATCGTCTTCGTCAGCTGTAGCACCAGCAATATCTCCTTCACGAATTACATCTAACTCATAACCCGTAAGCATTCCTGCCAATTTGATATTGTGCCCACCACGTCCAATAGCTTTAGAAACTTCTTCTAATTTCAAAAACACTTCTGCACGTTTCGTTTCTTCATTAATTTTAATCGAAGACACTTTAGCAGGGCTCAATGCTCTTGTAATATACAATTGAATATTATTCGTATAATTGATTACATCAATATTTTCATTACCTAACTCTCTTACAATTCCGTGGATACGAGATCCTTTCATCCCAACACAAGCTCCTACAGGATCAATTCTATCATCATAAGAATCAACTGCCACTTTTGCTTTCTCACCCGGAATTCTGACCACATTCTTAACCATAATCAATCCGTCAAAAACCTCCGGAATTTCTTGTTCAAACAATTTCTCCAAAAACTTCTCAGAAGTTCTAGACATAATAATTTGTGGTTTATTACCTTTTAGCTCAACACTCTCAATAATTCCACGAACATTATCTCCTTTTCTAAAAAAGTCAGAAGGGATTTGTTTCTCTTTTGGCAAAACAATTTCGTTTCCTTCATCATCAACCAAAATTACAACTCTTGGACGAACATGATGTACTTCGGCAGTATAAATATCACCAATAATATCTTTAAATTGTTTGTAAAGATTCGTATTATCGTGTTCATGTATCTTTGAAATTAAATTTTGACGCAAAGCAAGAATAGCCCTTCTACCCAAATCTATTAATTTTACTTCCTCAGAAACCTCTTCACCAATTTCAAAATCCGCTTCAATCTTACGAGCTTCTGTTAAAGTAATTTCTTCATTTTCGAAATCCAAATCCTCATCAGCAACAATAACTCTTCTTCTCCAAATCTCCATATCTCCTTTGTCAGGATTTATAATAATATCGAAGTTATCATCTGAACCATATTTCTTTTTCAATGCATTTCTAAATACATCTTCTAAAATTGCCATAAGCGTTACACGATCAATAAGTTTATCATCTTTAAACTCTGAAAATGAATCGATTAATGCTAAATTTTCCATGCGAATTCTTTAATTAAAATGTTACTGTAACAATTGCTTCTTTAATATCTGCGTAAGGCAACTGAAGTTCTTTTTGAACGGTTTCCTTTCCTTTACCTATTTTTTTAGGCTCTCTTGCTTTCCATGACAAAATTATAAAAACATCGTTAGCTTCAACTAATTCTGCCTCAATAATTTCGCTTCCAGTTTTAACAATTAATGTTCTCCCAACATTTTTTTTATACTGACGAATCATTTTTAATGGAGAACCAACGCCAACTGAGGCAACTTCTAAAGAAAAATCTTGCTCCTCACGATCTAAGTTACTCTCGATGACACGGCTAATATCTATACAATCCTGGAGAGCCACACCAGTATCACCATCTAGCGAAACGATTATTTTAAAAGCATCAGTTATCGTTAAATCAATCAAAAAAACAGCCGGTCTTTCTAACAAAGCTTCTTCAACTAAGCCATTTACTTTTTCTTTAAATGTCATACTTTTATAACTATTTTATAAAAAGAGGGGACATTAGTCCCCTCATTACTTAACTTTTAATAAATAACGGTGCAAATATAGTGTTTTTTTACAAATCATTTTATTTGATTGCAGTAAAAAAAAATCTTATCTTTACTATAATATTTTTAAATAAAGGAATTTCTCACAATTAAAACCCCAAACTAATCATGAAACGGATTTTAGTCCCAACCGATTTTTCAATTTATGCAGAAAACGCATTAAAAGCCGCTGCACAATTAGCTAAAAAACACAATGCCGAAATTTTACTACTTCACATGTTAGAACTTCCTAACCAAATGAGCGATGCCATTTCAAACGGAAAAAGTATTCCAGAGGTAATGTTTTTTATTCAAAAAGCAAAAGAAACTTTTGCAGAAATTTTTGACCGTCCCTATCTTGATGACATTGAGGTAACCGAATTTATACAATTTGAAAAGGCATTTGACGGAGTACTTAAATTTACACAAAAAAACAATGTCGATCTTATTGTAATGGGATCTCATGGCGCTTCTGGTGTAGAAGAAATTTTCATAGGCTCAAACACCGAAAAAGTAGTTCGCCTTTCTGAAGTACCTGTTTTGGTAATCAAAAAAGATGAAGGTGAATTCGATCCAAAAGAAATTGTTTTCGCTTCAGATTTCTCAAAAGAAAGCAAAGCACCTTTTTCAAAACTAAAAGATTTAGCTGACAAATTGAATTCAAAAATCAATCTTGTAACCATCTGCACTCCTAATAGCTTTAAAACCACAGATACCGCCACTGCAACAATGGAAGCTTTTGCTTACGAATTCGGACTGACTAAT
This sequence comes from Flavobacterium polysaccharolyticum, assembly GCF_038739875.1. Taxonomy (NCBI): domain Bacteria; kingdom Pseudomonadati; phylum Bacteroidota; class Flavobacteriia; order Flavobacteriales; family Flavobacteriaceae; genus Flavobacterium; species Flavobacterium polysaccharolyticum. The sequence continues at coordinate 51,193 of NZ_JBCGDP010000001.1, read as the reverse complement.
TTTAGCATTACCATCTATAATGACTCAAATATAGAAAAAGGAATCCTTAACTTTACCAATAAAATTAATGCCGATTTAATTGGAATTTACACACATGGCAGAACAGGTTTGTCACATTTTTTCAACGGAAGTATTACCGAAGATATCGTAAACCATACTCATAAGCCAGTTTTGACTTTTAAACTTTAAAAAAGAAATGCCTCATGAAAATGAGGCATAAAAAAAACCTCTCGATTGAGAGGTTTTTTTTGTTGGTCTACTAGGACTCGAACCTAGAAAGACTGCACCAAAAACAGTTGTGTTACCATTACACCATAGACCAGCAGTGCGATTAAGCGAGTGCAAATTTAATACAAATTTTAAGTTGCACAAATTTTTTAAGCAGTTTTATTCAAAAAAAATAAAAATAATTTACAATCCAAAGTCTAAAAAAACGAAAAACTCTAGTTTTCAGAAACTTGCACAAGCCTAATACTTTTGCAGAAAATAATGTTAATGCTTGTTACGTTACATAAAAAAACATTTTCTTTGTAATTGAAATCAAAACCTCTAAAAATACATGGATAAGACCACTTTTAACTTTAATAAATGGAATACAATATTGGGCTGGATTGCATTTGGAATTGCTTTAATCACTTATTCCTTAACTGTAGAACCCACAATGAGTTTTTGGGATTGTGGAGAATACATTGCAACGGCTGCTAAACTTGAAGTTGGTCACCCTCCTGGAGCTCCACTTTTTCAAATGATGGGTGCGTTCTTTGCCATGTTTGCCACAGACAATCAACATATCGCTCTAATGGTAAATATGCTATCTGTGTTTTCAAGTGCATTTACAATTCTATTTATGTTTTGGTCGAGCTCAATGATTTTAAAAAAAATTATTGCTCGCGTTTCAGAAATCAACACCAATAATAACATAGTAATCTTAGGAAGTTCTTTTGTAGGGACTTTAGCCTATACTTTCTCTGATAGTTTTTGGTATAATGCTGTCGAAGCAGAGGTTTACGCGATGGCCTCTTTGTTAATTTCACTATTATTTTGGCTAGGCTTACGCTGGGAACAAGATATGGACGAACCAAAAGGTAATAAATGGCTTCTCATTATCTCATTAGTAATTGGACTATCCTTTGGTGTTCACTTTATGGCATTACTTACTATTCCAGCTATTGGCTTTTTATACTATTTCAAACATTACGAAAAAGTAACTATTAAAAATTTCATTATTGCTAATATTGTAGTAATATCCATATTGTTATTTATTTTTAAATTACTTCTTCCTTTAACCATGGCATTCTTCGGAAAAACAGAAGTTTTCATGGTTAACTCGCTTGGATTACCCTTTGATTCTGGGACTATTTTTGTTGCCCTTTTATTTGGTTTATTCTTCTACTTTGGATTAAAATACACCAGACAAAAAGGACAGGTTTTTTACAACACGATAATACTTTGCATTTTATTTATTTTAATAGGCTTTTCAACTTGGATGATGTTGCCTATTCGAGCCAATGCTAATGTGGTAATCAACGAAAATAAACCTTCGGACGCAAGAGAAGTTTTAGCATATTACAATAGAGAACAGTATGGCGCAAGCCCTTTGTTTTATGGATCACAATATACAGAAGCTTTTGCAGGTCTTGACCCAAATAATCCTTATTTAGACAAAGCTCCCAACTACGAAAGAGATTATAAAAGCGGAAAATATGTTATTGTAAACAACTTCAAAAATGCAGAACAAAATAGTGATGATAGTCACAAAACTATTTTGCCTCGTATGAGAAGTGCAGATCACATTGAAAACTACATCAACTTTACTAATCCACCGGCCTTTAGACTAAATCCTAACTATCCTTATGAAGAAGATTTAGTAAAATATGGCATTGACCCAAGTCAGTTAAGCGAAGAAGATTTAAATAAAGCTACCGCACAGGTTCGTAACGAAATTGAAAAAATTGTTGCAGAATTTAGAAGCGCCTACTCTCAGAAACAAATCGACAATAGTGGGTATATTAAATTCCTAAAAAGCTACGGTGACTACTTGATTGTAGACAAACCAACCACAGTAGACAATTTTACTTTTATGTTCGAGTACCAATTTGGCTACATGTATTGGAGATATTTAATGTGGAATTTTGCTGGAAGACAAAACGACATCCAAGGTAAATATGACAATCTTGATGGAAACTGGATTAGCGGCATTCCTTTTATGGACTCAATTCATCTTGGATCTCAAGATAACCTTCCGTCGGATGTACTAAATAATAAAGGAAGAAATACTTACTATTTTTTACCCTTCATTCTTGGCTTAATAGGTCTGATGTACCATGCTAATAAAGACCTAAAAAGTTTTTACGTACTCTTAACTTTGTTTTTATTTACAGGTTTCGCTCTTAAAATTTATTTGAATGAACGTCCATTTGAACCAAGAGAAAGAGACTATGCCTTAGTAGGATCATTCTATGTTTTTGCCATTTGGATTGGGTTTGGAGTTTATGCCCTTTATGAAAGTTTGCAAAAATATTTAGCACCAAAAATTGCTGGACCTATACTTATCGCAGGAAGTTTATTAGCAGCTCCTGTTTTAATGGCTTCGCAAAACTGGGATGATCATGATCGTTCGAATAAATATACCGCGGTTGCAATGGCAAAAGCTTACTTAAATTCGTGTGACAAAGACGCTATTTTGTTTACTATTGGAGACAATGACACCTTCCCTTTATGGTATGCTCAAGAAATTGAAAAAGTAAGAACCGATATTAGAATTGTCAATACTAGTCTATTTATGACCGATTGGTATATCGATCAGATGAAACGAAAAGCATACGAATCAGAACCACTACCTATAACTTTCAACCATGAAGACTATGTGGGTGACAAATTAGATTATGTAGCTCATATCCCAAAAATCGAAAACAGATGGGACATCAAAGACCTAATTACTTTTATCAAAAATCCAAAATCAATTGTTGAGATGGATAATGGTCAATCTATACATTTTTACCCTACCAATAAAATCAGACTTGCAGTTGACAAAGAAGCTGTAATCAAAAACAAAGTAGTTTCTCCAAAGCAATACGACTCAATAGTCCCTTATATAGATATCGATGTAAAAGGTCGTGCTCTATACAAAAACCGATTGATGATGCTTGATTTAATTGCAAATAACAATTGGAAAAGACCTGTTTATTTTAGTGGAGGCGCATATGATGACGAAGATTTTCTTTGGATGAAAAATTACCTTCAATTAGACGGAATGACATACAAACTAGTTCCTATTAAAACTGGAATACCAAAAGACGCAAGTCCATTAGAAATGGGTGGAATTGATAGTGATAAAATGTATGGTAATGTAATGAAATGGGATTGGGGAAATAGCGAAAACCTAACTATCTATCATGATCCTGAAACTAGGAAAAATAGCATCACCTATCGTTCTTACCTGTCCAGATTAATGAATCAATTAATTTTAGAAGGCAAAAAAGACAAAGCAAAAAACATCATCGAACTAGCCATGACCAAAATGCCGTTAGACAAATTTGGCTATTACTCATTAGTCGAACCTTTTGCAAAAGGATACTATGACATCAACGAAAAAGGAAAAGCTCAAGATTTATTAACAAAATTAATTGTGAAGTACAAAGAAAATCTTAAGTACTACAGCACCCTACCCCACTCTGATCAATCGGATATCGCTATTGATATCATTACGGATATCGAACGTTATCGCAGTTTATTATTAGTGATGAAAGAAAGCGGAGATTTAGATTTTTACAATAAAAATAAAGTACAATTCAATACTTATGTAACTATCTTCGAAAGATTTGGAAGAGAGAAAGAATAACACAAAAAACAACTTCTAATAAATGTAGCATAACTAGTTTGTGCTACATTTTTTTTATCTTTAAATTGAAAAAAAGAAAGTATGTCATTCTATTGGATTAAAACTAACTCACTCATCAAAAAGTGCTTTTCCAATTATATTTGGGATGTCCCCAATAAAAACAATTGTATTTATTTAACTTTTGATGATGGCCCCACACCCGAAGTAACAGATTGGGTACTCAAACTATTAAAGAAAGAAAACATCAAAGCTACATTTTTCTGCATTGGTAAAAACATTCTAGCTGAACCTGAACTTTTTAGACAAATAATTGCAGAAGAACATGCTATAGGCAATCACACCAACGACCACTACAATGGCTGGAAAAATACAACTGAAATTTATTTAAAAAACACCAAAAAATGTGATGCTATTATTACCACAAACACAGGTAAGCAGCCACACCTCTTTCGCCCACCCTATGGAAAAATTAAAAGAGGGCAAGCAAAAAAAATTAAGGAATTAGGGTATAAAATTATTATGTGGGATGTACTTAGTGGTGATTTCGACACACAAATCACACCTGAAAAATGCCTAAACAATGTAACTTCGTCTGTACAATCAGGAAGTATTATTGTTTTTCACGACAGCTTAAAAGCTTCCAAAAATCTGAAATATTCACTTCCAAAAGCGATACTATACTTAAAACAAAACGGATTTACATTTGAAATCTTAACGTAATGATTCCAAATACAAACCTGATAAATTTTATGAAATAAGATTAAAGAAGATTGATATCAAAAACTATATTTGTTCTTGTACCAAACCTATAATTGTATTAGCATCTAATTCTCCAGATTGCCTCCACATCATTACGCCACCTTTGTAAATCATCAAAGTAGGCAATCCTTTAATTCGTAAAACTTCGGCTAATTCTTGATTTTTATCAACATCAATTCGAATAACCTTCGCCTTGTCGCCAAGTGCAGCAGCCACATCTTTTATAACTGGATGCATCGAAACTGAAGATTCGTTCCAATCTGTGTAGAAATCAATTAACACAGGAACTTGAGCATTTATAAGTTCTCCAAATTTTGACATAAAACCAAAATATTTAATTTATAATACTTTTTATACAGATATTACAATGCAAATATAGCATTTTTAACTAATTATGCTTGATTTTCTCCTTTTTTTAGTTTTATGACAGTTATTTCTGGCATAATACCAACTCTTCCTGGATAAGCATGAAATCCAAAACCACGATTAACATAAACATATCTGCCTAAATTTTCATATAATCCAGCCCACTGCTTATAAACGTATTGTGCTAAACTCCATTTGAAATAGCCTGGAATTTCGATTCCGAACTGCATGCCATGGGTATGTCCAGAAAGGGTAAGATGAAAATGTTTGTCATCATTTTTCACTACATGTTCCCAATGGCTTGGATCGTGACTCATTAAGATTTTAAAATCATCTTTGGATAACCCCGCAGCCGCTTTGTTCAAATCCCCAGCTTGTTTGAAGTTTTGTCCCCAATTTTCTACCCCAACTAACGCTATTTTTTGTCCGTCTTTTTCAATAAAAGTATGCTCATTCAGTAAAAGAGTAAATCCTATTTGCCCATACAATTGCTTTATGGCTTCAAAATTCTCTGCTTTTTCTTCTTTTGTTTTCCAAGAAACATACTCGCCATAATCATGATTCCCAAGTACTGCATATTTTCCGAATACATGTTTATCTATTTTATTAAAAGTTTCTAACCAAGGATGCATCTCTTTGGCATGTGTGTTTACTATATCTCCCGTAAATAAAATCAAATCGGTTTTTTGCTCATTAATCAAATCAATAGCATAACCGATTTTCTCAGGATTATCAAAACTTCCACTGTGCACATCGGATATTTGAGTAATCGTAAATCCATCAAAAGCATCGGGTAAATCAGGAAAAAAAATAGCTTGTTTGATCACTTTAAAATTATACTTCCCTTCAAAAATGCCATATATCAAAGACAAAAAAGGGATTGCCGCTAAACCTAATCCCACTTGACTAACAAATTTTCTCCGAGAAGGCAAAAAGGCAGATTCGTTATTATTATCCACAAAATGATTAATCACACCTATTAAAATTCGAAACACGTCTTCTCCTAACAAGATAAGAGTAATCAAAATCTTTGGCACATAAACCAACAACATCAATCCCATAATACGAAGACTAGATTGTGTTTGTCCTACTGAACGATCAAATTGAGTAAATCCGTAAACAATATATAGGAGTAAAACAATACTAAGTACAGCATATGCCCATAAAAAAGTCTTGTTCTTTATTATTGTTTTGAAAGCCTGAAAAGCATAGGTTTCGATAAGCGCCAAAACCAATAAAAAAACTAAAAAGCGAAAAATCATATTACTTAAATTTAGCACAAATTAACAAAGAAAGTAGACGCTATAAATAGCCTAACCTAATTTTTAACTTATGTTTTAGAAAAAACCAACATACAACTTCTTCATTATTTAATTTCCAAGCTATAGAAGTAATTATTTTGAGCAAAAGCAGTAGTTTGAAGATATGCAATGAACAAAATCAAATTGCTTTGTTTATTTTTACCCTTTCAAATTTTAGATACAAAATACATGTCTACTCAAAAACGACTTTTCCTTTTAGATGCCTACGCACTAATTTTTCGTGGCTACTATGCTTTTATCAAAAACCCTAGAATCAACTCCAAAGGAATGGATACCTCGGCCATTATGGGATTTATGAACTCTTTGATGGATGTTATCCGAAGAGAAAAACCCGATCACTTGGCAGTAGCATTTGACAAAGGTGGTAGTGATTATCGTTATGAAATGTATCAAGAATATAAAGCCCATCGTGACGAAACGCCCGAAGCAATAAAAATTGCAGTTCCCTACATTCAGGAATTGTTAAAGGCAATGCATATTCCAATTATAGAAAAAGCAGGTTTTGAAGCCGATGACCTTATTGGAACTTTAGCCAAACAAGCTGAAAAAGAAGGTTATCAAGTTTTTATGGTTACACCTGATAAGGATTTTGCACAATTGGTCTCAGAAAATATTTTCATGTACAAACCTGCCCGAATGGGGAATGACATTGAAATTTGGGGAATCCCAGAGGTCTTAGCTAAATTTGAAATTGAAAGACCCGAACAAGTAATTGACTTTTTGGGAATGATGGGTGACTCTGCAGATAACATTCCTGGACTACCAGGAGTTGGAGAAAAAACAGCTAAGAAATTCTTGGCCGAATATGGCACCTTAGAAAACTTGTTGGCCAATACGCATCAACTTAAAGGGGCGATGAAAGAAAAAATTGAAGCCAATAAAGAATTAGGTATTTTATCCAAAAAACTAGCCACTATCCTACTCGATTGTCCTGTTACTTTTGACGCACAAGACTATGAATTATCCAAACCTGATGTAGAAAAAACAGATGCTTTGTTTCAAGAATTGGAATTTCGTCAAATGAAAACACAATTCGACAAACTTTTTGGAACAGGAAAAGAATATGACGAAATAGATGGCAATGAAAATGGAAACGAAACGAATCCAATCTCTTCAAAAAAGACGGCATCAAAAAAGACTCCTGAAAACCAAATGGATTTGTTTGGATTCTCTGATGATGATAATAGCAATGAAAATGAATTAAATAAGTTTTACCAAACACTCGAAGATACTCCACATTTTTACCAAATCATTCAAGGAGATTTTCCTGTAAAATTATTGCTTCAAAATTTATTACAACAAATTTCCGTATGTTTTGACACGGAAACTACAGGAATCGATGCTTTGAATGCCGAACTAGTTGGCTTATCTTTTTCATGGGAAAAAGGCAAGGGATTTTACGTTCCTTTTCCTGAAAACCAAGAAGAAGCTCAAGAATTGATAGAAAAATTCATCCCTTTTTTCGAAAATGAAACCATTGAGAAGATTGGTCAAAATATGAAATATGATTTGAAAATTTTATCCAATTATAACATTCAAGTTAAAGGAAAACTGTTTGATACCATGATTGCACATTATTTGATCAATCCTGATATGCGACACAATATGGATATTTTATCTGAAACCTATCTAAAATACAGTCCAAAATCTATCGAAACCTTAATTGGCAAAAAAGGAAAAAACCAATTATCAATGCGTCAAGTAGAATTGGAAGCGATTAAAGAATATGCCACCGAAGATGCTGACATCACTTTTCAATTGGCAGCCCATTTTCAGCCTATTTTAGAAAAAGTGGGAACCAAAAAGTTGTTTGATGACATCGAAATTCCTTTGGTACAAGTATTGGCCGATATGGAAAAAGAAGGTATCAATTTGGATGTCGATTTCCTGAAAAAAATGTCGATTGACATGCAAAAAGAAATCGATGCCTTTGAACAACAAATTTATGAAACTGCAGGTGAGAAATTCAATTTGGCTTCTCCTAAACAATTAGGCGATATATTATTCGACAAGCTCAAAATTGGCGGAACGAAACAAAAGAAAACAAAAACAGGACAATATGCTACTGGTGAAGAAGTTTTATCTTATTTAGCCAATGAACACCAAATTGTTCGTGATATACTCGAATGGCGTCAAATGGTAAAACTGCAAAGTACTTACATTGATGCCTTACCCAATCAGGTAGACAAAAAAACTGGAAGAGTACATACCGATTATATGCAAACGGTTGCCGCAACTGGTCGTTTGAGTTCTAATAATCCTAATCTACAAAACATTCCTATTCGTACCGAAAGAGGACGACAAATCAGAAAAGCATTTATCGCACGTGATAAAAATTACACGCTACTTTCTGCGGATTATTCTCAGATAGAATTGCGTATTATAGCCGCTTTGTGTGGGGAAGAAAATATGATCAAAGCTTTTCAAAATAAAGAAGACATTCATAAAAGTACGGCTGCCAAAGTATTTAATGTTCCTTTAGAAGAAGTAACCAAAGAACAGCGTAGTCATGCAAAAACAGTCAACTTCGGAATTATCTATGGTGTATCGGCTTTTGGATTAAGCAATCAAACCAATTTGTCTAGAAAAGAAAGTGCAGATTTGATCGAAGCCTATTACAAAACCTATCCAAGATTAAAATCATTCATACAAGAACAAGTTGATTTTGCCAGAGAAAATGGCTATGTAGAAACCATTTCAGGCAGAAGACGTTATTTGAAAGACATCAATTCCGCCAACGCCATTGTCCGTGGAGGAGCAGAACGAAACGCTGTCAATGCACCAATCCAAGGATCCGCTGCCGATATCATCAAAATTGCTATGATCAATATTCATAAAAAACTTACTGATGAAAATTGGCAATCCAAAATGTTATTGCAAGTTCATGACGAATTGGTGTTTGATGTTCACCACTCTGAACTCGAAAAGATACAACCTATGATCAAACACGAAATGGAGAATGCCTTCAAAATGGCAGTCCCACTAGATATTGAAATCGGATTAGGGAAAAATTGGCTGGAAGCTCATTAGAATAAAAAAAGGCTCGCAACAAAATAGTTACGAGCCTTTTTTCTATGATTTTAAGAGATTAATTTAATCGAGTAGATTCTCTTTCTTTCAATTTGGTTTTAATTACTTTGGTTTGATAAGGCAAATGCTCTTCTTTAGATTCTAGACGATCAATTAATAATTGAGCGGCTACTTCACCAATTTCAACACCATGCTGACTTACGGTTGTCAAACTCGGAGACAAACGTCTTGAAGCTAGAATCCCATCAGCAAAGCCAATAATCGACAACTCTTCAGGAATTCGCAAGCCTTTCTTCAAACCAAACTTCAAAGCAGCAACAGAATCATCTTCGGCTAATGCAAAAACACCATCAATAGTATTATTGGCATATATCGCTTCTACTTTTTCATTAAGTCCTTCACTAGAATCGGTTCTCAAGATGATATTCTCATTAATAGGTAAATTGTTGTTTTTTAATGCTTGTAAATACCCTTCTAAACGCAATTTACCAATGCTCAAATTATCAATAGTAGAAATAAGAGCGATATTTTTACACCCAGAATCAATTAAATACTGAGTAGAATCCAAAGCCGAATCAAAATCATCTACAATAACTTTATCACAATCCAATTCGTCTGTGGTTCTATCAAACAGAACTATTGGAGTTCCCTCGCTTATAATTTCTTTAAAATGATTGTATTCATGCTGTTTTTGAGCTTCTTCAGAAATAGACAAAACAAAACCATCAATAGTTCCGTTACTTAGCATTCCTAAGGTGTGTGCTTCTTTCTCCAACGATTCATTAGAAATACACATAATAACGTTATAACCATTTTCGTCAGCAACTTTCTCAATACCACTAAAGACTTTAGCAAAAAAAGAATTCAAAATATTAGGAATAATAACGCCAATTGTTTTTGTCTTTCTATTTTTAAGATTCAAACCAATAACATTTGGTTTGTAATTTTTCAACTTTGCGTATTCTTTAATTTTTATCTTGGTTTGTTCGCTTATCTCGGGGCTATCATTAAGCGCTTTTGACACGGTAGAAACTGAAACATTCAGTTCTTTGGCAATCTGTTTTAGGGTAGCTTTAGCTTTCATATGATAGAAATGTAATTGGAAATTTAAAGAAAAAAATACAATTTTAAATTATATTCATTAAACGAGCGAAGATAACGATATTTTTTGTTTTTTATATATTCAATCCACCAGATTTTTCACAAAAAAAAGAAATTCAAGGGTTTATATTTCAACAGGTAGGATAATAAAAAACAATATACCTAATTAGACAAAAAAGAATATACAATTGATAATCAAGATAGAAACCCATGAAAAATAATCATTTAAGCTATTTGTATTTAAAATAATTAATTGTACTTTTGCAACCCCTTTATTGGGGATGGAATGTTTAATTAAAAATTATTATTGTGAACGCATTAAGCTACAAGACAATTTCAGCAACAAAAGCCAATTCTACAAAAGAATGGATTGTTGTAGATGCTGACGGTCATAACTTAGGACGTCTTGCTTCTAAAGTCGCTATGATTTTGAGAGGAAAGTACAAGCCAAGTTATACACCACACGTGGACTGTGGAGATAACGTAATCGTTATTAACGCAGAAAAAATTAACCTTACAGGAAACAAAATGGATGACAAAATTTACATGCGTCATACCGGTTACCCAGGAGGACAAAGAACTTTAACTGCTAAAGTTTTACAAGCTAAAAACCCAGCGTTATTAGTGGAAAAAGCAGTAAAAGGAATGTTACCTAAGAACAAATTAGGAGCAGAACTTTTCAGAAATTTAAATGTTGTTGTAGGATCAGAGCACAAACAAGGCGCTCAAAAACCTAGAACTGTTAACCTAAACGATCTTAAGTAATGGGAGTTATTCACAAAATCGGTAGAAGAAAAACCGCTGTTGCACGTGTTTATGTTTCAGAAGGAACAGGAGTAATCACTGTAAACAAAAAAGAATTCGCAACTTACTTCCCAACTGCTACTCTACAGTACAAAGTAATGCAACCAATGTCTATGACAGAAAATGCATCAAACTTTGACGTAAAAGTAAACGTTTATGGAGGTGGTGTAACTGGTCAAGCAGAAGCTGTAAGAATGGCAATCGCTCGCGCAATGTGTGAAGTAAATGCTGAAAACAGAGGCGTATTGAAACCAGAAGGTTTATTAACAAGAGACCCAAGAATGGTTGAACGTAAGAAATTCGGTCAGAAGAAAGCTCGTAAGAGATTCCAATTCTCTAAACGTTAATATTACCTGTCTTGTGCAGCACGTACAAGACTTCGTTTATTTATTGAATTTAAAAACAATGTTGTTGTTGTCTCGATGCGTCGAGAAATTAGTTTAGCATCTAAATGTAAGTAGCCGATTTATCGCCATTCGTACATTGCTATAATCAACAGAACGTAAACTAGTACAAAAAATGTCAAACAAAGTAGAAGTAAAAGAATTACTAGAAGCAGGTGTTCATTTTGGACACATGACTAGAAAATGGGATCCAAACATGGCTCCTTATATTTATATGGAGCGTAATGGAATCCACATTATCAATCTATATAAAACTGCAGCAAAAATTGAAGAGGCTAATGAAGCATTGAAAAAAATCGCTGCATCAGGTAGAAAAATATTATTTGTTGCTACCAAAAAACAAGCTAAAGACATCGTAGCTGAAAAAGCAAAAGCTGCAAACATGCCTTACATCACTGAAAGATGGCCTGGTGGAATGTTAACAAACTTTGTTACTATCCGTAAAGCTGTTAAAAAAATGTCTTCTATCGACAAGATGAAAAAAGACGGAACTTTTAACACACTTTCTAAAAAAGAGCGTTTGCAAGTAGATCGTCTTCGTGCTAAATTAGAGAAAAACTTAGGTTCAATCGCAGATATGTCAAGATTACCTGCAGCATTGTTCGTAGTAGACATCAAAGCGGAACACATCGCAATAAAAGAAGCTCAAAAATTAAACATTCCAGTTTTTGCAATGGTTGATACTAACTCTGATCCACGTGAAGTAGATTATGTTATCCCTGCAAATGATGATGCTTCTAAATCAATTGACAAAATTTTATCTTTAGTTACTACTGCTGTAATCGAAGGCCTTTCTGATAGAGGTGCTGAGAAAGAAGTTGAAGCTGCTCCTGCTACCGAAGAAGTAGCTACTGAAGCTCCAGCAACTGAAGAATAGATCAAATTTTAAATTCCAAAACTTAAATTCCAAAATCCAAAATCAGAAAATTAACTTTCTGATAAAGTTGGAATTTGGGATTTGAGAATTGGAATTTTTACTTTTAACATTTAAATACAAAATATTATGGCAACAATTACTGCTGCAGACGTAAATAAATTAAGAACAATCACAGGCGCAGGTATGATGGACTGCAAAAAAGCCTTGGTTGAAGCAGAAGGAGATTTTGATTTAGCTATCGAAAACTTACGCAAAAAAGGACAAAAAGTAGCAGCTAACCGTTCTGATAGAGAATCTACAGAAGGCGCTGTTATCGCTGTTGTAAATACTGACAAAACTGCTGGAGTTGTAGTTTCATTAAACTGTGAGACTGACTTCGTAGGCAAAAACGAATCTTTCGTGAAATTGGCTCAGGATTTAGCTGCTTTAGCTTTAAATTTCAATACTAAAGAAGAATTATTAGCTGCTGATTACAACGGAATTACTGTTGCTGAAAAATTAATCGAGCAAACAGGAGTAATTGGAGAAAAAATCGAAATTGGTGCTTTCGAAAGATTAGAAGGTGCTTTTATCGGTTCTTACATCCACGCTGGTAACAAAATTGCTACTTTAACTGCTTTATCTAAAAATACTGAAGGCGCTGACGAAGTTGCTAAAAACATTTCTATGCAAGCTGCTGCAATGGCACCTATCGCTCTTAACGAAGAAGGTGTTGATGCTGAAACTATCGCTAAAGAAATTGAAATAGCAAAAGACTTATTACGTCAAGAAGGCAAGCCAGAAGCTATGTTAGACAATATTGCTAAAGGTAAATTAGCTCGTTTCTTTAAAGACAACACTTTAGTAAACCAAGATTATATTAAAGATAACAAATTAAGCGTTGCTGCTTATGCTAAATCTTTAGACAAAGATCTTATCGTAACTGGTTTCAAAAGAGCTGCTTTAGGATAATAAAATATCGATTTTACTTCTTGTACAATCAAACAAAAGTCCCAACTTGAAGTTGGGACTTTTTTTATTCCATAGACACCAATTCTTGTTGTTGTTTATTACAAATATCAAAATTTCAAATTATTTCTCGCCTGGTTTTGCCGGAATTTACCCAATTTAATTAGGGCCTGCTGAAAAACTAACTTAACGCAAATTAGTGTCAATTTTCACCCAAAATCCCTCAACTTTAGTAGTTTTTGAAAGGTTTTAATTCATTTATAGCCTTTAAAATGAGCTTTAAAAATATAAATTGCAAAAATTGAATTATATAGCGCAAGGTTTTTGAGGATGATTGTGCAAAAATCTTGCACCTAATAATAAAATTCAACTTCTCAACTACTGCTTTTTATGAGGTTTTGAGTTTTTCAGCAGACCCGAATTACACAAAAAAAAACAGCAGAAATATTTAATCGCTGCTGCTTTTTCTATTTTTATTTATAAATAAACTTATTCTCTGTCATCGTTTTCTACAGGAATCATGTTTGCTCTACTCAATTCTTCCTTCTCCACCATTGCAAACAATTTAAACACTAATAAAGAGCCTACAATACCAAGAATTGACATAAAAATCCAATTGGTTTCATATCCAGAATTTTGGATAATTTCCATCCCTGTTTTGGCACTCATAATATGAGCAAAACTATAACTCATTGTGAAAGCTGCCATATATTTACCTTCTCTTTGCTCATAAGATCTTTCCATAGCAAATGAGTTAGCAAATGGAAAAGTTAACATAACACCACAAGTCATGAAAAGCATCATAGGAATCAACATACCTTCCGATGGATACAATAAAAACAAAAAGCTTGTAGCCATTAATACTAAACCAATAAAAATAACCCTATGATTATTAATTTTATTTCTACTAACATAATTCACAATAGGAAGCTCAAAAAGCAAGATCAACAAGCCATTTAAACTCAATAACAACCCACTGTCAAATTCAGACATATTGAACTGCTCTTTGTGGTACAATGGCAATGTTGTAAATATTTGGAAAAATAAAATCCCTGTAATCAAGCATATTACTAAATGCAACATAAAAGGCTTATCTTTCATTACCGAAATATTTTTTGGTAATGCTTTATCTGCAGCAGTTCTTATAGGCAATTGCTTTTCTTTTACAAAAATAACAAAAACAATAATAGCCAAGATACAAGTAGCACCATCCGCATAAAAGATATACTCATATCCTGATTGCATAATAATCAATCCTCCCAAAACAGGACCAAAAAGAAACCCTAAATTTACCGCCGCACGAGTTAAAGAATAAGCACTAGCTCTATTTTCTTTTGTAGTAAATGTTTTTAAACAAACCAACATAGCTGGTCTAAACATATCAGCTATAGTCGTAAGGACAAGAATTCCAACACAAAGCTCTTCGAAAGTGGTAGCATAATGTAACAAAATAAACACTACGCCACTGGCAAAAAGACTAAAAACCATGACTTTATAAAAGCCAATTTTATCAGACAGCTTACCACTTAACCAAGTTCCTACGATAGAACCTATTCCAAAGAAAACCATTACCCAACCAATTTGGCTATAAGTAAAATGCAAATTTTCTTTCATGTACTTTGACAGAAAAGGGATAACCATGGTTCCCGCTCTGTTGATAAATGTAATTAAAGTCAAAATCCAAACTTCTCTTGGAAAATCTTTAAAATTGTCGAGGTATTTTTTTATCATAACTAATCATTTTTGGGGCGAAAAATATTTTTATAAAAGCAAAAATAGATTTTTTTTTGACCATGACAACAAAGAAATGTTAAATTATACACGATACCTTCAAAAAAAAAATTTTTCTTATTTTTAATAAATAAAAATTAAAAAAAATCGTAAAATTTTCAATTTTTAATATAAATTTGCAGTTCAACCCCAAACCAAAAATAACATGAAAGAAAAATTTTACTTTATTGTTGCTCTACTCTTGTTTTCCTTTTCTTCATATTCTCAACTTTATGGAGGTATAGAAGTTGGAAGTAAGGGAGTTAAAATGACTGTTCTTCAAGTTGAAAATCTTAAAAAAAACGCTTATGATGTTAAAGAGTTTTGGACAGAAAACGTTGGTATAGCAACAGGAATATCTATTGATGGTACTCTGTTTAAAGAAGATATCGAAAGAGCAGTAGCAGTCGTTCTATTGAACTATAACAAAATGCTAACAGAATACAAAATTGAAGATAAAAACATCTTCATAGTAGCTTCATCTGGTGTTGGTTTAGCTACAAATACTAGTGAACTTACAGACAAAATCAAAGCTCTTACCAAAAAGAATGTAGAGGTAATTTCTTCTTCTTTGGAAGCTAAGCTTTTGCTTAAAGGATGTATTCCTCCGAAAAACTATTTAACTTCTGCGATTGTTGATATTGGAGGTGGTAATACCAAAGGGGGGTACGCAAAAGAAATTAATGCATCTGGGGTATTCTTTCCTATATCTGCTGATATCGGAACCGTAACATTAACAGAGTTGATCAATAAAAAATGTAAACAAAAAACAGTTTTCGAGTTTAACGAAGAAATGTTTAATTACTTACCTACATTACGTGAAACTTTCACAAAAATGTATACCAACAGACCAGAATCACAACAAAAAAACAACATTTATATCTCTGGTGGAGCTGCTTGGGCTATGTTTACTTTACTAAATGGTACTGTAGCAGAAGAAAACTTTACTCCAGTAACTTATGATGATATTTTAACTATCAAAGCTATTGCTGAAAACAACTACCAACGTTTTGTTTTGGATGCAGAAAATAATGCTGAAAAGAAAAAAGTTTTAAAAACATACCAACAAAAAAACTTAATTGCTGCATTTAACCTTTTGGAAACCTGTCTAGAAGTAATTCCAGATATGAAAAAGAAAAAGATTTATTTTGCAAAACAAGGTCAAATTGCTTGGTTAGTGAGTTATGTCTTCGATAATGCTAGAGGAGTAAAACAGATTTACTAAAAAAGTATTTAATCAATTTATAAAATCCCATACGTAAAACGTATGGGATTTTTTATTTAACAACTGTTCGTATTCTAAAACAGAAACCAAATCAAAATAAAATGTTATTTTTGAGAAATTCGAAACTATGTTTAGAACCCGTAAAGATTTTGTTTTTATCATTCTTGCTGGTATTTTTATCACCAATGCAGTTACCGCAGAATTAATTGGAGGTAAATTAATCCAAATTGGCCCTTTTGTGATGAGTATTGGGATATTGCCCTGGCCTGTGGTATTCTTGACCACCGATTTAATCAATGAATATTTTGGTGAGAAAGGCGTTCGTAAACTTTCCTTTATCACGGCCTGTCTTATCGCTTATTCGTTTCTCATCCTATTACTTGCTATGAGTATTCCAGCTGCAAAAGGTATTAGTCCCGTTAACGACGATCAATTTCAAGCCGTTTTTGGACAAAGTATGTGGATTATTGTAGGAAGTATCATTGCTTTTCTAGTATCACAACTCATCGATGTTACTGTGTTCTGGTTTTTTAAAAACCGAACGGGAGATACTAAGATTTGGCTTAGAACTACAGGCTCAACTCTAGTTTCACAACTGTTTGATTCCTTTATAGTTTTAGGAATTGCTTTTTGGCTTCCTGGAAAAATCAACTTTGAGACCTTTTTAAGTTCTGCATTAACAGGCTATACCTTTAAACTTTCTATTGCTATACTCCTCACTCCAGTAATTTATGCGGGACACCATTTGATTAAAAAGTTTTTATCAAAAGATACAGATACGCTATGAAAATTATAGATGAAAAAAATCGCTGTGGCTGGTGTAATTCTAGTGCACTATACCAAAACTACCACGATGAAGAATGGGGCAAACCTGTATATGACGATGCTACTTTATTTGAATTTCTACTATTAGAAACCTTTCAAGCAGGCCTGAGTTGGATTACCATCCTAAACAAAAGAGAAAATTTCTACAATGCATTTGATGCTTTTGATTATAAAAAAATCGCCCAGTATTCTGATGATAAAATTCAAAATTTATTACAAGATGCGGGCATCATTCGCAACAAACTCAAAGTCTATTCCGCTGTAACCAACGCACAAAATTTCATTAAAATCCAAGAAGAATTTGGAAGCTTTTCGCAATACATTTGGGCCTTTGTGAACCATACACCTATTGATAATTATCCTAAAACCTTGAAAGACGTTCCAGCTACTTCGCCGATTTCGGATGCGATAAGTAAGGATTTAAAAAAACGAGGATTTAAATTTGTCGGTTCCACAGTAATCTATGCGCATATGCAAGCCACTGGCATGGTCAATGACCATGTTGAAAATTGTTGGACTAGGAATTAAGCTTCGGCATTCTCTTTTTGTGAAATTCAACAATTAAACCTACAAACTTTAAACTTTAAACAAAAAGTATAAACTAAAATCTTTATATTTGCTTCACACTTTAGGGGTGTCTACAACTGTAGGCTGAGATTTTACCCTCTGAACCTGATCTAGTTCATACTAGCGTAGGGAAAAGTAAGATGACTTCCTTGTACCATAATTGGGTACAATCGTAGCCATTCCTAAAGTATACCTATATACTAAATTCAAAAGGAATGGAACTAAAAATCAACAATCAAACAAAACAATTCGATGCCGAAAGCCTGACGGTTCAAGCGCTGATTGACTTGGAAATTCCAGAAAACCAAAACGGAATTGCCCTAGCCATCAACCATACCGTCATTCCAAAATCCAATTGGAATACTCATCTCATCAAAGCAACCGACGAAATTCTCATCATCACAGCCACTCAAGGCGGATGATTTGGGCGTGACCCCATTTGCAAAAGGCGCTATTCAACACACCGTTTAGAGCGCGCCTTTTACAAATGCGGTCGGGCTATACGCGCTACTTCGGTAGCCAGCTTCTATCCCCTCACGCAAAAAAACTAGCACTTTTCAAACAGCCAAACAATAAAAAGTAAAAAAACTAAAGCTATGAGCAACCAAGACAAGATCTCAAGAACTCCATTTCCAAACTCCAAAAAAACATACATCGACGGAGAAATTCATCCCATAAAAGTAGCCATGCGCGAAATTTCATTAGCGGATACTAAACTATCCAATGGCAGAATAGAAAAAAATCCAGCCGTAACCGTTTACGACACTTCAGGCCCTTACACAGACCCAAACATTCAAATTGATGTTCGCAAAGGATTGCCTCGAATCCGCGAACAATGGATTCTGGACCGTAATGATGTAGAAGAACTAACCGAAATCTCCTCCGAATACGGAAAATCACGTTTGAATGATGAAAAGTTAGATCACTTGCGCTTCGAATATTTACACAAACCCTTGCGTGCCAAAAAAGGAGCCAATGTTACTCAATTACATTACGCCAAACAAGGCATCATCACTCCCGAAATGGAATACATAGCCATTCGAGAAAACCAACGTATCGAACAACTAAACGAACAAACCAAAGCAATGCAATGCCAACACGCTGGAAATAGTTTTGGAGCCAACACACCAAAAACTAAAATTACAGCCGAATTTGTTCGTAGCGAAGTAGCAAGAGGGCGTGCTATTATCCCCAACAACATCAACCATCCCGAAAGCGAACCAATGATTGTAGGGCGTAATTTTTTAGTAAAAATTAATGCCAATATTGGGAATAGCGCAGTCATTTCAAGCATCGAAGAAGAAGTAGAAAAAGCGGTTTGGGCTTGTCGCTGGGGTGCTGATACCATTATGGATTTATCTACAGGAAAAAACATTCACGAAACCAGAGAATGGATTATTCGTAATTCCCCTGTTCCCATCGGTACGGTACCAATTTATCAAGCCTTAGAAAAAGTAAATGGAATCGCAGAAGATTTAACCTGGGAAATTTTTCGTGATACCTTAATCGAACAAGCCGAACAAGGCGTTTCTTATTTCACCATTCACGCTGGTGTTTTATTACGTTACATTCATTTGACCACTAATCGTGTTACCGGAATTGTCTCTCGTGGTGGTTCTATTATGGCCAAATGGTGTTTGTTCCACCATAAAGAAAACTTTTTGTACACCCATTTCGAAGAGATTTGCGAAATTATGAAACAATACGACGTTGCTTTTTCCCTTGGAGACGGATTACGTCCAGGTTCTATAGCAGATGCCAACGATGCAGCACAATTCGCCGAATTAGAGACGCTGGGCGAACTAACAAAAATAGCTTGGAAACACGACGTTCAAGTCTTTATTGAAGGTCCAGGTCACGTACCTATGCACATGATTAAAGAAAATATGGACAAGCAATTAGAACATTGTGACGAAGCGCCATTTTACACTTTGGGTCCATTAACCACTGATATTGCTCCAGGTTACGATCACATCACCTCTGCTATTGGAGCTGCTATGATTGGCTGGTACGGCTGTGCTATGCTGTGTTATGTAACGCCAAAAGAACACCTTGGTTTACCCAACAAAAAAGACGTAAAAGACGGTGTGATTACATATAAAATTGCTGCTCACGCTGCGGATTTGGCCAAAGGTCACCCAGGCGCTCAATATCGAGACAATGCCTTAAGCAAAGCCCGTTTCGAATTCCGCTGGGAAGATCAATTCAACTTATCATTGGATCCAGACACTGCTCGAGAATTTCACGATGAAACCTTGCCTGCAGACGGTGCAAAAGTGGCTCACTTCTGCTCGATGTGTGGACCAAAATTCTGCTCTATGAAGATTTCTCAGGAAATTCGTGATGTTGCCGAGGCCGAAAAAGGAATGGCGGCAAAATCTGAAGAATTTATCGAGCACGGAAAAGAAATTTATATTTAAAACTAAGATTTGAGTAGTAAGTATCAAAACTTACACTTAATGCTTAATACTTCAATCTTAATACATTTCAATATGATAGTAATTACAAATCCAGTTGCTAAACCTAAAGAAATCGAAACCATACACGCTCTCTTTGAGAACGGATTGGAGTTACTTCATATTCGGAAACCTGATTTTTCAGAAACAGAAATAAAAACATTTGTATCAAAAATAAAAACAACTTTCAGACACCGATTGATTTTGCATAGTCATCATCATTTAGCGCAAGAATTTGGAATTAATCGCATTCATTTCACAGAAAAAAACAGAGTCGCAACATCCGAAGAGTATTTAAAAAAGTGGAAAGAAAAAAAATTCAGCCTCTCCACCTCTATTCATCAAATGTCCGATTTTGAAGAGCTGTCAAGTGTTTTTGATTACGCATTTTTTGGCCCTGTTTTCGAAAGTATTTCTAAACCTAATTATATTTCGAATCTGGATTTCAAAAAAGAATTAGAACAACGAAAAAATAACAAAACCGCATTGATTGCTCTGGGAGGAATTACATCCGAAAATATCAAAACTGCATTAGCATTTGGTTTTGATGATGTAGCACTTTTAGGTAGTATTTGGAACAACAACCATTCAATAGAAAATTTTTAACTATGTCACGACCTTTTGTAGTAAGCATTGCAGGCTTCGATCCTTCAGCAGGCGCGGGAGTTTTGGCAGATGTAAAGACGTTCGAACAACATCAAGTGTATGGCTTTGCTATTAGTACTGCAAATACCATTCAAACCGAAAATGAATTTGTAGCCATACAATGGACGGATTTGGATTTTGTTTTGCAATCTGTTCAAACAATATTTAATTCTTACGATATAAAAGCCGTAAAAATTGGAATTGCACCTTCATTAGAGTACTTGAGAGAAATAATTCTAACTGTAAAAAAGCTTTCGCCAGAGACAAAAATAGTTTGGGATACCGTTCTAAAATCGACTACAGAATTTGATTTTTTAACTATTGAAAACCAAACTACTTTGATTGAAGTACTGAAAGAAATTCATTTGATTACCCCCAATTACGATGAGATTTTACAATTATCTTCCAAAGGAATTAATGCAGAAACAACAGCCATTTTACTTTCAAAACATTGCCCCGTATTGTTAAAAGGCGGTCACAATCCAAACGAAATTGGCTTTGATTATTTGTATTTAGAAAATGAATATTTCAGTCTACCGCCAAATACTACCAAAATTTTCGGAAAACATGGGTCAGGTTGTGTGTTATCATCCGCCATTACAGCCTATCTAGCCTTAGGACAAAATCTAAAAACGGCTTGCGAAAAGGCTAAAACCTACACAGAGAACTATTTATTGTCAACTCCCTCTAAATTAGGACATCATTATGTATAACAAACTACAATACATCTCTCAAGGAGACACGGTTAAAGAACAATTGTACAATATTCATCAAGCCTTAGATCATGGATGTGATTGGATTCAGTTGCGATTTAAGAATCAAAAAACAAAAAAATCTTTTGCATTGGCCGAAGCCGTACATTTTTTGTGTGAAGAATACTTAGCGAACTTTATCGTCAACGATGATGTCCATTTAGCAGAACATATCGCTGCCGATGGCGTTCATCTTGGACTTACTGACATGAGTATTATTGAAGCCAGAGCTGTTTTGGGGAATACAAAAATTATTGGTGCCACTGCCAATACACTAGAAGACGTGCTTAGTCATATCAATAATGGCTGTGACTACATTGGTTTAGGCCCTTATCAATTTACCAAAACCAAAGCTAATTTAAGCCCCATTTTAGGATTGCGAGGTTATCAATCGATACTAAATCAATTGAATCCAAAACAAAAAGAAACCCCCATTTATGCTATTGGAGGTATAACGCTAGAAAATGTAGATGAGCTAGTAGCTACTGGCATTCACGGTATCGCAGTATCAGGAATCATTACCCATAGCGATCACAAAAGCAAAATAATAACTGAACTTAACGAAAAATTATATGGCCATGTCATTATTTAAAATAGGAGATAAAACCTTCGAATCACGCTTGTTTTTAGGAACAGGAAAATTTGGTTCAAACACCGAAATGGAAGTGGCAATTTTAGCATCAGAAAGCGAATTGGTGACAGTAGCACTAAAACGTATCGATTTAGCAACCGAAACCGATGCTATTTTAGCACATTTAAAGCATCCTAGAATTAATTTATTACCCAACACTTCGGGTGCTCGCAATGCAAAAGAAGCCATTTTTGCCGCGCAATTAGCCAGAGAAGCTCTGGAAACCAATTGGCTCAAACTCGAAATCCATCCAGATCCAAGATATCTTTTACCTGATCCCATCGAAACTTTAAAAGCAACAGAAGAACTAGCTAAATTAGGATTCATTGTTTTGCCATACATTCATGCCGATCCAGTTTTGTGTAAACATTTGGAAGACGTAGGGACCTCAGCTGTAATGCCTTTAGGATCTCCCATTGGGAGCAACAAAGGCCTGAAAACAATCGATTTTTTAGAGATTATTATCGAACAAAGTAAGGTTCCAGTAATTATTGACGCAGGAATTGGCGCCCCTTCTGATGCCGCAAAAGCTATGGAATTAGGCGCTGATGCTGTTTTGGTAAACACCGCTATTGCTGTTGCTGGAAATCCCAAATTGATGGCTGAAGCTTTTAAAGAAGCTGTTATTTCAGGAAGAAAAGCCTATGAAGCAAAACTGGCGCAACAATACAAACAAGCGGTTGCTTCTAGTCCTTTGACAGCGTTTTTGTATGAATAATTCTCTTAAACACAAAGACACTAAGAAGGCACAGAGTTCACAAAGTCTTTAAGGAATTACTATGAAACTTAATGAACTTTATCTTTAAGTCTTCTAAATAAAAAACAATGAACACATTCAAATCAATTTTCGAACAATACAGTTGGGACAAGATTCAAGCCAAAATCTATCAGACAACATCCAAAGAAGTCGAACAAGCTTTAGCTAAAACCAAACGCAATCTCGATGACTTTCTAGCCTTAATTTCGCCTGCTGCCCAGCCTTATTTAGAACAAATGGCGCAAATAAGTCACGAGTTAACCAAAAAGCGTTTTGGCAAAACCATCCAAATGTATACCCCTTTGTATTTGAGCAACGAATGCCAAAACATTTGCACCTATTGTGGTTTTAGTCTGGACAACAAAATCAAACGAAAAACCCTGACCGAAAGCGAAATCACACTGGAAGTTGAAGCGCTGAAAAAATCAGGATTCGACCACGTTTTATTAGTAACTGGCGAAGCCAATTATACCGTAAACATCAACTATTTTCTAAAATCCGTAGCTCAAATAAAAAATGATTTTTCGACAATTTCTGTGGAAGTGCAGCCTTTATCTACAGAAGAATACGTACAATTGCACCAAGCTGGAGTGTATTCCGTTTTAGTGTATCAGGAAACCTATCATCGAGATGTTTACAAGCAATACCACACCAAAGGAAAAAAATCGAATTTTGATTTTCGTTTAGAAACTCCAGATCGAGTTGGAACCGCTGGAATTCATAAAATAGGTTTGGGTGTTTTGTTAGGCCTAGAAGATTGGCGTACCGATAGTTTTTTCAATGCTTTACACTTGGATTATCTCCAAAAAACGTATTGGAAAACCAAATACACGGTTTCTTTTCCACGATTGCGCCCTGCGGAAGGCGTGATTCAACCCAACTTCATTATGGATGACAAAGATTTGACGCAATTGATTTGTGCTTATCGGTTATGGAATGAGGATTTAGAAATCTCCATTTCGACCCGAGAAAACGAAAAATTCAGAAACAATAGTATTCCTCTTGGCGTGACGAGTATGAGTGCAGGTTCTAAAACCAACCCCGGAGGTTACGTCGTAGACCCACAATCTTTGGAACAATTCGAGATTAGTGACGAACGTACTGTAAATGAAATTGCACAAATAATCAGTAACAAAGGCTATGAACCCGTTTGGAAAGACAACCCCTATTTCGTTCATCAAAAAACATTGTCATAATTTGGACGTGCCCCTACGTAAAAACTTCGGGTCGGGCTATCCGCTATATCTCTTGGGGCGAACCCCGCCCCAAGAGGATGCCGCTCCTATCCCTCACGTACAATTGCTAACAACACCATTTTTAAACCAAAACACAAATGAGTATCATACAAGAATTTCTTCGATATAACCGACAAACTATGCTGCCTGAAATAGGCGATGAAGGACAAGAAAAACTCAAAAAAGCCAAAGTATTGGTGATAGGTGCCGGAGGCTTAGGCTGTCCAATTTTACAATACATCGCTACCGCAGGAGTAGGAACCATAGGAATTATAGATTTTGACAAAATCGAAATCCACAACCTTCATCGGCAAATTTTATACACCGAAGATCAATTGGGTTTATCAAAAGCGTTGATGGCCAAAGAAAAATTAGAGGAGTTGAATCCTTTGATTATAGTAGAAACTTTTGAAACCAAACTCAGTTCAGAAAACGCTTCTGAAATCATTCAAAAATTCGATGTCGTAGTGGATGGATCCGATAATTTTACCACTCGTTATTTAGTCAACGATACTTGCGTCGCTTTAGGAAAATCTTTAGTTTACGGTAGCATCTTACAATTCGAAGGGCAAATGGCGGTTTTCAATCATAAAGGAAGCAAAAATCTTAGGGATTTATTTCCGGAACCACCCGATCCAAAAACAGTACCCAATTGCAATATAAATGGTGTATTAGGGACACTTCCTGGGATGATAGGCTGTATGATGGCGCACGAAACGCTAAAATTGATTATGGATTTACCTACTTTAGAAAATGAATTACTACTATTTTCTACCCTAAATTGGGGATTTACCAAACTGCGGTTTTAATGAAGTTTAGCTTTTCAAAACAATAGGATATCACGTCAAACAAAAGCGTGATGTCTTTTATTTTGATTTCAAAATACTTATAAAATCATCTCGTTCTATTTCTACACAACCCAAACTGGCTAAATGATCATTATATACTTGACAATCCAAAAGATGGTAGTTATTAATTTTAAGATGGTTTACCAACGCAATAAATGCAACTTTAGAAGCATTAGAAACCAAAGAAAACATACTCTCACCGCAAAAAATATGTCCTAAATCTACACCATACAATCCTCCAACCAATTGATTGTCTTGCCAAACCTCAACCGATTTAGCAATGCTTAATTCGTGTAATCTGCAATAGGCCTCGATCATATCATTTGTAATCCAAGTTCCTGTTTGTCCATCGCGTTTTACTTGTTGGCAATGAGCAATAACCGCTCTAAAATCTTGGTTAAAGGTGACTTTAAAAACATTTCGGTTCAAAATGTTTCGCATACTTTTCGACACCACCAAATCCTCTAGAAAAAGCACCATTCTAGGATTGGGCGACCACCAAATAATCGGTTGATCCTCTTCGAACCAAGGAAAAATTCCACTTGAATAAGCCAACTGTAAACGCTCTGGAGATAAATCACCTCCAATAGCCAATATTCCATCAGGATTAGCTTCTGAAACAGGTGGGAAAAATAAGTTTTTAGATAAATGATACATCTTTTTGTTCGATACTTTAATTACAAATGCCGTCAAAAAAAATTCCAAACCCCAACACATTCTAATGTTTTGGAATTTGGAATATAGAATTTGAAATTTATTCTTTTAGAAAGGTAAATCGTCTGCTTCTTCTTCATTAAAATTAGTCGCTGGAGCAAAAGTTTCTGCCGCTGGCATTGGTGGTGCTTGAGCAGGAGCTGCAGCTGCAACAGGTGCTTGTTTCTCAATTCTCCAACCAACAATAGTATTAAAATGTTTTACTTCGCCTTGAGGACTCACCCATTCTCTTCCTCTTAAATTGATAGAAACTTTAACTGGCTCCCCAACTGCATAACTGTTCAACAAATCGGTTTTGTCTTGTTGAAATTCAATCGAAATATGTTGTGGGTATTGCTCATCAGTAGTTACTACAACTTCTCTCTTTTTAAAAGAAGCACTAACTTGTTGCACGGGGTTGATTACTTTTACTCTTCCTAAAACTTCCATAATACTTAAAATTTACTTTTTGGCTAATAATAACTTCCAAGCGTCTACTGCTTTTCCGTTAACTAAATACTCTTTTGCTTTTTGAAATTTCTTATCCATATCGTCGGCACTGAGGACCGCTTTGACATCGAAATTTTCTTTTACAAAGATAGTAATTTCTTCTTCGGTTGGAATTTTTTCTATGTTTCCTAATTTACCTAAGTCATTCCCATCAAAATAAGCACTTTCTCTAATAAAATCAGGAATAGCATCTACGCCAATACCCAAGGTATTTAAAGGTTTTTCAACCTCAAAAAGACCTTCGTTCGATCTAGAATACCAATTCCCTCCTAATCGAGAAACCAAATCAATTTTGTGTTGATCAATCGCTCCATTACTATCCAAAATCGACTCATCGATATGTAACTTTACTACTTCACACAAAATTAAATTACCCGCTCCTCCTTCTGTCCCCAAAGCAATAATTTGAGTGACTTTGCATTCAAACTGCACAGGAGATTCTTTTACGCGATAGGGCTTTACGATGGTTGAAGGAATGGGTGTGAATCCCGATTTCAAAAATTCATTCACACCTTCTGGATATTCGGTACTCGACAAAGAAGTTTGCTGCACCATATCATAATTCACTACATTTATCACCACTTCACGAGTAGATTCAGCATTTTGCAACGTATGTTTTATTGTATTATCTCGAACTCGACGAGCTGGAGAAAAAACCAAAATGGGAGGATTGGCACTGAATACATTAAAAAAACTAAAAGGAGATAAATTAGGCACTCCATTACTGTCTATTGTGCTTGCAAAAGCAATAGGTCTTGGACCAACTGAACTTTGCAAATAACCTTGTAGCTGAGCGGTAGGAATACTTTTGGGATCTATAGTTACCATAAATTGAAGTTAAAGCGCTATTTTGTTTTCACAAAAGTAAAATACAACCATCATAAATTCGTTATATTTATAGTTAAAAAAAGAAACTTATGCACTTTTCGAATAAAAGAAACACCACTCGATGGATCATTATTGCTTCCTCGTTCTGTTTGGTTTCTTTAATTTTATGGAATACTTATACCTTTTTCCAAATATTTAAAAATGAAGAACGGTTAAAAATGAATCTTTGGGCACAAGCACAAAAGACACTAATCAATGCCGATGAAAACACCGATGTAGATTTGCCACTACTCATTTTTAGCAATAACACTTCCATTCCTATTATGCTTACCGAGAAAGACAGCATCATAAATGCCATCAATATCGATACTACCATCATCCAAAACGTTGAAAAATCAAGACTCTTTTTAAGTAAATTGAAAGGCGAAAACGAACCTATTAACATCGTTTATGCCCCAGGAAGAAAACAAAAGCTTTATTATGGCAACTCTTCGCTTTTGAATCAATTAAAATATTATCCCATTGCCCTATTGCTTATCATTGTATTGTTTGCCGCTCTAGTTTATAATTATTACAAAAGCACTAAAATGGCCACCCAAAACAAACTTTGGGCAGGAATGGCAAAGGAAACAGCCCATCAAATTGGCACTCCATTGTCGTCTTTGATTGGTTGGATTGAGCTTTTAAAAACCGAAGACATCCCAGAAAGTACAACCAAAGAAATAGAAAAAGATATTGAACGTCTGCAAACCATTACTGATCGTTTTTCAAAAATTGGTTCCGAACCCAAACTAGAACAAATGGATATCGTATCCGAAACGCTACTTTCTTATGACTATTTGCAATCTCGATTTTCGAAACAAATTGAATTCTCTCATTCTGCTCCGCAAAAAAGCATATTGATACCGCTAAATGCTACTTTGCATAGTTGGACCATAGAAAATATGGTTAAAAATGCTATTGATGCGATGAAAGGGAAAGGGAAATTACATTTAGCCATTGAAGAAGAAAACGATAATGTAAAAATCACAATTACAGATACAGGAAGCGGTATTCCAAAAAATCAATTTAAAAAAATTTTTGAGCCTGGTTTTACGACCAAAAAAAGAGGGTGGGGATTAGGCTTGTCTTTAACCAAACGTATAGTCGAAGATTATCACAAAGGAAAAATCAAAGTATTACAGTCAGAAGTAGGAAAAGGTACAGCTATGCAACTCATTTTTGTAAAATTATGATTTTATTGATGTTATGATTATTTTTTGGCTAATTTTAGAGGATAACTAATAAAAATAGACTTATGGAATTTTTGTATTTTCTTTTGATCGGTGCCATTTCAGGATGGCTAGGTGGACAACTTTGGAAAGGTAGCGGCTTTGGTTTATTTGGTAATATCATTGTAGGTATTGTTGGCAGTATCTTTGGTGGCTGGCTGGCGGGAAAATTAGGAATTGGTGGTGGTGGTCTACTTTGGCAGATTATCATTGCTGCTGGAGGCGCTTGGGTCTTGCTATTCTTAATAAGTTTATTCAAAAAATAGACTTCAAAAACTCATTATATAAAGGGGATTTCAATTTGAAATCCCCTTTTTTATTTACTCATCATAAGATTAATTTACTGGTAAACCGAACCTAGTTACTTTACTAAACATCGTCTTTCGAGCCAGTTTACCTTTACTCAGGTACTCATTTACAAATTTTTCCTGCTCTTCAATTTGTACTAATAATTCGGCTAAGTTTTTACGAAAAGTGGTCAAAGTTGCTCTATTGCTATCGTTAAGAGTGCCAATACCATCCAAATCTTTTTGACATTTTACTACTTTTGCTTTGGGTGCTGCAATCATTTCTCTAATTGTATCATCAGACAAAGTTGGTTTAAACTTTTTATTTCTGTAAAAAATAAAATCATTGAACATAGCTGTTGCAGCATTACTTTCTTCTACAATCAAATTCAATTTTTCTACTGCTTGATTGTTTCTCTTTCCAGACAATTCGTTCTTTTTATTTTCGAAATAGTCTTTTATTAACTTCGTTGACACACCATTCGCTTCGACTCTACTAATACATTCAAATAACTTAACCTCTTCTGATTTTTGTTTTAACTTCTCAATTTTATCTGCGAAATTAAAAACTGGTTTAGCTGGATTGACTACTACTTTTCCTGAAATAAATTCAGCATTACTAATAGGATAACGGGCCAATTGCCATAAATAATCAAAGGGCATATGGGTTTCCAACATTGCTTTTGGTGATGTTTTAAAATAAAAGTTATTGAGTTTTTTGGTAAAAACACCATTGTTTACGCTGCCTGCACCCCAAGTTGGGTCAAACAACCACCACTTGCCCTCACTCTTTACCGCACACCAAGCGTGAGACAATGACGCCACTTTACCAAATTGTTTGGTATATCCTTCAATGATTTCGCTTTCAAAGCCTAATTGACTCACAATCGCATTAAAAAGTTCAGCATAATGAATACACACCCCTTTTCTAGTGGTTAGTGTTTTCTCAATTTTCTGTTCCGAAGTGTCGCTAAATTCAATATTCTCCATATTAGCCACATCATAACTAATATTAGATACCACCCAAAAAAAAGTTGCTCTTAGCTTCTCATTTTCTGACTTAAAATTAGTAGTAATATAATCGGCAATACTTTTTGGATTCTTTGTAGACGCTTTGGGTATTTTTGCCATTTTTGTGTCTATCAGAACAAAATTATCTTTCGTTTGTCCAAAGGTTAGTATGGCACAAAAAAAGAGGCAATAAGAAAAAACGATTTTCATAGTTTATAATGGGTATAAAAAAAACACGAACAGCATTCTAAGATTGCTATTCGTGTTTAAATATATGAAAAAAAGATTTTATAAATTCTGTTGAATCTTAGTTGCCAAAGTTTCGAATTCCTCTTTTGTCAAAGCGACTTTATTTTGAAAACGCATCTCGTTCATTTCATTAATCGGAATCAAATGTACGTGCGCGTGAGGTACTTCTAGTCCTATTACAGCCATACCTATTCGTTCACAAGGCACTGTTTTTTCTAGAGCAGCGGCTACTTTCTTTGAGAAACGCATCAATCCTAGATACAATTCCTCATCCATATCAAAAAGTTTGTCAATTTCTTGCTTAGGAATACAAAGCGTATGACCAACTGCATTCGGATTAACATCCAAAAAAGCTAAAAATTGCTCCTCTTCAGCTACTTTGTAGCAAGGAATTTCGCCGTTTACAATTTTGGTAAAAATACTACTCATCACTCTTGTTTTTTAGTCGCGAGAAATTTCAATGATTTCAAATTTCAATACTCCGTTAGGCACGGTAATTTCAGCTACTTCGCCTACTTTTTTACCCAACAAACCTTTCCCGATTGGAGAAGTTACTGATATTTTTCCGGTTTTCAAATCCGCTTCACTTTCGGCTACCAAGGTATATTTCATTTCCATACCATTCCCTTGATTCTTAATCTTTACATTAGAATGCACCAAAACTTTAGACACATCCAATTGGGATTCGTCAATCAATCTAGCATTAGCATAAACTTCTTCAAGCTTAGAAATACGCATTTCCAACAAACCTTGAGCTTCTTTGGCCGCATCATATTCTGCATTCTCAGACAAATCTCCTTTGTCTCTAGCATCAGCAATGTCCTGCGAAGCTTTAGGACGCATCACTCCTTTTAGGTAATCCAATTCGTCTTTTAACTTTTTTAATCCTTCTGCTGTATAATAAGATACTTTACTCATAACTTTTTGCGTTAATAATTAAGTGGTTTTTTCTTGTTTCCTTGCACATAAAACCAATGCAATACTATTGGTTTTCTTACGTTTCACATTACAATACCTGACTGATATAAAATAGAAAAAATCCCATCAGGACGGGATTTCTTTCCGCAAATATACTATAATTTTTTTTATGCTATAATTAAATGTTAACCATAACCAATCCAAAGTTAAATAAATTAAATTTGTTTCACTAATCTTTGATGCTATTTTAAAATGATAAAAAAACTGCTTTTCCTATTCGCAATTGTCCTACTATCAAGCTGTAGCGATAATGGTGTATCCAATAAAAACCCCTACATTCCGAATTATTCCTTTACAGTAGACATCAACACTAGTTTACCCGCCTACTCCAACTTAAAATTTCCGAGTAATGCGGTTTTTTACGCAGGAGCGGGAGCTCGTGGACTTATTATTTTCAATACTGGAAGCGGTTATAACGCATTCGATGCCGCTTGCCCTAATCAAGCACTAAGCAGTTGCTCAACCCTAACCATCAAAGGCATCAATGCAATTTGTCCTTGCGACAGCAAAGAATACAGCTTATTTTCTGGCTTAAGCGACCTACAATATCCCCTAAAACAATACCGTATAGAAGTTATCGGAAGCGTGATTAGAGTGTATAATTAATAGTTGGGCGTGCCACCTCACGACTTCGGTAGCCAGCTACAAATGAAATTCACTGAACTCCTATGAAAATAAATTTATAGTTAAGTAATCCCTAACGCGGGTAAAACTCCTCATACTCATTAGACAAAAAAATCCAGCATCAAAAAGACACTGGATTCTAATAAAATAAGTAAACTAAAAATTAAAACTTTAAATTCAATCCTGCTAAAAAATTAATTCCTGCTTGTGGGTAATAGGAAGGGTAGATGTCATACATATACCCATTAGACACATATTTTTTATCCAAAATATTATTCACTAATCCGCTTAACACAATTTCTTTAAAGATTGTTTTGGGTTTAAAGGTGTAGCTCACATTGAAGTCATTTACAAAATAATCAGCCAGTTTTGCGGCAGGCAACTCGATATTGTTCATATATTGTTCTCCTACAAATTTTTGTAACAAAGACAAATGCAAGGCTTTAATAGGCGAAAACACCAATATATTGCCCACAATTAACGAAGGAGAATAAGCGATATCATTTGTTCCATAATACGTTCCTGTAACATTCAAATCCACATTCTTGTTGGCACTTAAAGTAAAATTAGGACGCACCATCCATTGTTCTGACAAAGCAATAGTGGCATCTACCTCAAGACCTAAACGGTAGCTTTTTTCACTATTTGAACGAATAGGAGCTCCCACATCATCTAATTTTCCAGTCAAAATCAACTGGTTTTTATATGCCATATAGTAAATATTAGTATTCAGTTGTATTTTTTCGTTGTTCAAACGCCATCCCAATTCAAAGTCATCTAACGTTTCAGGTCGCACGCCTCCATTTTCATAATCGGTGCGATTCGGTTCGCGATTGGCTCTTGCATACGAAAAATACATCGTGTTCGTCTCATCAAACTTAAAATTCAAACCCGCTTTTGGATTAAAAAAACGAAAGGTATCATTAACCAACCCAGTTTCTGGGCTATCGGCTTTGTACTGTACGTGACGGTATTGCAAATCACCATACAAACTCAATTGCTCCGAAACTTGATAATTGACTTTAGCAAAAAAGTTACCATCAGTTTTTGTGGCAAAATCTTCATAATAACGATCTCCCAACTCACTTTGAGAAGCGTAGCGCGCCCAAATCACTTTTCCAAAATGAAGGCCTTCATACTTATTATAACCTCCACCCAAAATTAACTGTAAGGCATCCGTAGTATAATTAGCAGAAAAAGTAGTCCCATAAAAATCATTATCCAACCATTTTTGGCGCACCAAATCAGTTTTGTTAATGGTAGTTCCATTCACATCAATCGGATTCAAACCATAACTAGAAAAGGTAGCGTCTTCTTTGTAATTTTCGTAATAGCCTTTCCCTTTAGTATAATGCAAGGCAAAATTAGAACTCCAATTATCCGACCATCTTTCGTTCCAATGCAATTGCGAATGGTCTTGTTGGTAGTTATCGGTTTCATTATCATAAAAACGAGTATTTCCCGCCTCGTCTGTATACATTCCTGCGGAATTAAATCTGCGATTGCTATTCAGCGTTGCCCCATCAATCCCGTTCCAAGCTTGGTATGTTTTTTCTTTTCCACCAAAAACCAAGGCTTTTAGTAAAGTAGTTTTCCCTACATAAGTTCCTTGCAAAAAATACGATTTTAAGTCTGAACTAGCGCGGTCAATGTACCCGTCAGATTGTAAAACAGATAAACGTCCTGCGATTTCAAAATGGTCGTTTAGTAAACCGGTACTGAATTTAACCGTGTTTTTCAAAGTATTAAAACTTCCTACTGAGCTGGCAATTTCAGCACTTGCTTCTTTAGTATACGAGTCGGTTAGCATATTCAAACTCGCTCCAAAAGCTCCTGAACCATTGGTAGAAGTACCTACACCGCGCTGCAATTGAATGCTTTCAACTGAAGAAACAAAATCAGGCATATTCACCCAATAGGTACCGTGACTTTCAGAATCATTGTATGGAATTCCGTTGATGGTTACGTTTACTCGGGTGGCATCGCTACCACGAACACGTATCCCTGAGTATCCAATACCGTTACCTGCATCAGAAGTAGTTACTACAGAAGGCATATAATTCATAAGTGTTGGAATGTCCTGACCCAAATTGCGAAACTGGATTTGTTTTTTAGTCAAATTGCTAAAAGAAACCGGAGTTTTAGAAGTCACACGCACTGCCGAAACCAAAACATCATCCAATTGGTTGACTTTGGTCGTGTCTTTTACTTGTGCAAAAGTGATACTAGAGAATAGAAAAAAGAGAATAGAAAAAAGACGTAAAGGAACTGTCTTTGTACTTTTTGAATAAAATAAAATGTTCATCCGTAAATAGTTTTACGAATAAAAGGGGGAATTATTCTTTTGTTTTTAAATTAGTAAATGATTTATTTTTATGACAAGACAATAGCGAGTACTCTAGTATTTTGTCATTTTTTCCCTTGGCAGCATTACCCGCCCAGGTTCTTTGGGTATGATCTCAGCTCGTTATTTAGAGCACCCCTTTGAGACGGGGCAAATATAAATCATTTGTTTGAAGTTCCAAGTCTAAAGTTTAAAGTTTTTGAAACTACTAAAAATCGGGCTTCCTTCTAGATTGCTTGATATCTGACAAACTCTTTTTATCCTTAATTCGTTTTCTTATGGCCGATTTTGGAATTTTGGTAGCTTTTCTTTCTTTGGCTACAAACAATCCATCGCGAATTATCGCCAAAAAACGCTTGATCACAATAGCTTTGTTTTTGAGTTGACTTCGGTCTTCATCACAATGCAAAATCAAGAGTTGTTCTGACGTTAATCTATTGGCTAATTTGTTTTCTAACACTATTTTCTCTTCCTCAGTTAAGGCTTGAGATTCTTTCAAATCAAAAGTTAAAACTACTTTAGAAGCAACTTTGTTAACATTTTGTCCTCCAGCACCACTGCTTCTAACTGCCTTAAATTGCAATTCTTTTACGATTTGATATATTTCCATTTTTACAAAGCTTGTTGGGCTTGATGGGCAGGCTTGAGTAAATCATTTACATTTTTAACGGGATTAAAAGTAACCATAGGTACCTCTACAAAAACCGTAATCCACTTGGCCATGGCTCCATTCCATAATCCAGGCAATTCATAGGATTTTATAGTGTCACTTCCTAACTTTCTTTCTACTATAAATCCGCTATTATGATCTACAAACTGACTTAAATCGAATTTTTGATTTTTGTAATTTTTAATGCCACAAACTAAATCTACTGGATTAAAATGAGTTGCATTATCCAAAATTCTCTGCTGTTCTTCGTTTTTTAGATCCATCTGAGAAGATTCAACGATTTGCAAATTCATCTTCCCTTTACCATCAATTACCCAAAACGGTCCACCACCAGGCTCCCCTTCATTTTTTACCATCCCACATACCCGAATCGGACGATCTAAAACACGTATTAATTCTTTTATTTTATTCTCAAAAGTGAATTTTGAAAACCCTTTGATCAATTCAATACTCAATTCGTTTTGAACAAAAAGAACAATTTCATCAACTCCAGATTCTTCGAATTTCTGTAGATGAATAGCATCTAAATAATTAAAAACTCGCTGTTGTAACTCTAATAAAATGCCAGCTAATCCCTTTTTGTATAAGACAATAGCATTCATTTCATTTTGAATTACATTATCAATGTTTTTGATAAAAACAATATCAGCATCCAACGCATTAAGGTTTTCAATCAAGGCGCCATGTCCTCCTGGACGAAATAAAAGTTCATTATTTTGGTTTTTCACCAAATAATTGTTGGCATCTACAGTAACAGAATCTGTAGATTTATCTTGATACGAATAGCCAATTTCAATTGTTGTATTGGATTGCGTTTCGATTTTACTTTTTAGTTCTTGCTCTAATTTTTCAAATAGGGTTTGATGTGCCTGAGTTATGGTAAAATGTAAATAACTTTTCTGTTGCACTGAGGCATAGGCTACACTTTCGTTTAGATGCTCTTCAAATGGCGTGGCTACGTGATCTGAATATTTATGAAAAGGCAAAACACCCTTAGGTTTACTCGCAAAATCAAAATAATCAGGGTATAATAAATAAGTTATAAAGTAATAATTTTTTTTGTCTGCTGGCCAAAACTCAAAGTCGGCAAAATCAGCCCTAAGTCTCTTATCTATGGCTTCAAAAAAAGAAAACTTATCCATACCCACAATAAAAAGCGACAGCTCTAAATCGCGCTTTCTGTTGATGTATGCATTAATACTCTCTGTTTCGTAATGATAATCTCTTAGAAATTCATTCAAAAACTTAAACATTCGTGTGGCTGCTCCAGAGGCAGGCACTAATTTTTTCAACGTTAAAGAAGCTTTGTTTGCATCAAAAAAAGTAGCTTTTTCAATAAACTCCTCCGTAGACAAATACATAATTCCATCACCAATTGTCGCAGGTCTGTCTAAAATGGTTTTGGCAATTCCGTTTTTGTAAATTGTCAGTTGTTCTTGGACTTTAGCTATCGGAATACCGTGCTCATAGATTTGCACAAAATCCAAAGAATCGATTCCCATTTTTTTAGCCTTACGCAACTCTTCCAGAATAGCTATGGCTTTGTTCAATCGGGTTTCTTTATCTCCAGTTAGAGTAATAAATGGTTTTTTGTTATCAATAAGTGATTGTTTGAACACTGAAAAAACAGACTCTCGTCCTTCAGGGCTATCTCTCAAACCATCATCTTCCCATGGCACGTCAATGTCTGTAAGAAAAAACAAGTCATATTGATGGGTGCGAGCCGCTTTATCCAATAACGAGTCACAAAAATTATAATACAATTCAGAAAACACTTTGGTCACCATCAAATTCGTATCACAAAACAAATAAGTATCTGCAATAGCGGCACTTTCATTTTCTAATTTAGTTTGTCCATAGGCAATTGGCAACATATCATCTATATCACAAACACCACGACCACTATTTAGCTTTTCTTGTAAATAGTCGCGTGCAAATTCGGGTACCCAAACCGTCTGATAGTAATCGGCTAATTGTTTTGCCAAAGTAGTTTTGCCTGTAGATTCAGGGCCAAAAATGGCAATTCGTATTATTTCTGAAGCTCCAGCTTCATTGAACTGTTTAAGATTTTCTTCCATTCTAAATAACCATAAAAGGCGATAATAGTAAAGATAATATATTGTAATGAAGTAAAGGTATATCCTTTAGCAAAATAAAGTGGAATAGAGATGAAATCACCTATGATCCAAAAAATCCAATTTTCTATTTTTCGTTTGGCCATTAACCACATGCCAACGAAGAAAATAGCTGTCAAAAAAGTATCTACATAAGAATACCAAGTGGTAAATTTACCAAAATAAAGATAAACTAGTACTACAAATACTACAGTCATTACAAAAATTAAAATAGCATATATCTTTTCTTTGGAATTGATATAAGAAATAGGGAATTCTACTTCATCCCCTTTTTTGCGTGTCCAATGATACCAACCGTAAAGACTCATTACAAAATAATACACATTGATCATCGAATCGCCCAATAACTCCCATTGCCAAAGCAAATAGGCATAGATTGAAGTACTGACCAAACCCGTTGGAAACACTAAAATATTATCTTTTTTAGCAAACCAAACACTGGCTAAACCGAAAAAAATGGCAATTAGTTCCAAACTAACCATAAGTGCGGAATAGTCTTTATATTGAGCAAAAAAATAATCGATCATTATTTATTGTGTATTATTTATTTTCAAAAAAAGAAGGATTTTTTTCAAAAGCCGTTCCTATTACAACCATATCTGCTCCTGCATCATAAGCATTTTGTATCCCCAACAAAGAGGTAATGCCTCCGCCTACAATTAAAGGAATAGTGGTGTTTTTAGCAACATCCCGAATCATTTCTAGTGGAACTGCTTGTTGAGCTCCGCTTCCTGCCTCGAGGTAAATGAGCTGATGTCCTAACATTTCGCCCGCCATAACTGTAGCTACTACCAAATCATTATTATCTCTAGCAATGGGCTGTGTCTTACTTACTCTAGCAACGGCTGTTTCATTGCCGCTTTCGATCAAAAGATAACTAGTAGGAATAATTTCTAGATCTGTTTTTTTGAGAATTGGCGCTGCTTTTACCTGATGTTCGATTAAAAAATCGGGATTGCGACCGGATAATAAGGACAAAAACAAAATACCATCGGCGTGAATAGAAATTTGAGATGGATTGCCAGGGAAAAGCACAATAGGTAACTCACAACTGCTTTTAATCTTTAGAATGAGCTCGTCAATAATATTATGCGTTACGTGGCTTCCACCAATAAAAATGTGAGTAGCTGGAGCGTTTATCACTTTTTGAATTAACGAAGAAACCACATTCAAATCAATTTTATCGGGGTCGAAAAGAATGGCAAGGAGCTTGCGTTTTTCTTTTTTTGCCAACAGAATATCTTGATAAATGTTTTTCATAATAATCATCTTACAGCCATTTGCTGAGCTGACACAAAACTACTGAAAGAATACATACTATTGCTCGTTTTTTTCAAAAGCATAAACTAGAGTAAAAGAATCGAACTCATCAAAACAAATTGTAAACCATTGCTGCTTTTTTTCGAAATCCAAAATGGCGGTGGTTTCCTTTTGGTCTAACTCAAATGGACTGACTTTGATGTGGTTTTTAAAACTAATACCTTTCTCGTTGCATATTTTAAAAATGGCTTCTTTGGCGCCCCATTTTACGGTTAACTTCCGAATGTAATCCTCTGTAGAAAAGCTTTGTAGTCGAGATAACTCGGCTGTATCGACAAATTTATCGGCGATACGAAGGATTTTTTCTCGTTGCAATTCGATATCAATCCCGACGGTTTGAGTGCTTATGATAATGGCCGCGAATTCGTGTGAATGAGTTATGGATATGTATTTTTTGTCGTTCAAATGAGGCTTGCCTGAAGCATCGTAATACAAATCAAAGTCGGTATATCCAGCTTCAGCTAGTAGTTTTCGAACACTCAAAAAGGCGCGTTGGTGCAGTTGCGACTTCATTCCGTTGAGTCGTTGGGTGCTAATCGTGTTCAAGTGTACTTGTTCGTATAAATCCGAAAACGTCTCGGTGATGTGCCAAACATAGAGTGTGGTTTGTTGAGTATACTGGATGGTTTTGAATAACGGCATTTGTAAATAAGGT
Organism: Flavobacterium polysaccharolyticum; assembly: GCF_038739875.1. Classification (NCBI taxonomy): domain Bacteria; kingdom Pseudomonadati; phylum Bacteroidota; class Flavobacteriia; order Flavobacteriales; family Flavobacteriaceae; genus Flavobacterium; species Flavobacterium polysaccharolyticum. The sequence goes on along the minus strand of NZ_JBCGDP010000001.1, from coordinate 12,455 downwards.
GTCGTTTATAGTTTGGTTTTTGAATACAATTCTCTTGTTGTTTAGCACATTGCCTAGCCCTGATGGGAACGGCATCCTTGTATGGCGGGGTTCGCCATACAAGATATAGTGGACAGCAGGATTAGCTCCTTATAGTTGACCAACTTTGTGTGTGCAATTGACAAGGCATTTAAAATTCTAACGCTTAAGGAATTAAACAATTCACAAATCTTATAGAAATTCGTTTATTTCTAAACTTATTACGTAAATTTGCAAAAAATTTCAATATACAAATATACTATAAATGAGTACAGCAACTATGCCTTATGTGGCTTACAAAGTGAAAGACATTTCCTTAGCAGCTTGGGGAAGAAAAGAAATTGAATTAGCAGAAGCTGAAATGCCAGGTTTGATGGCGCTTCGTGCAGAATATAAAGACGAACAACCTTTGAAGGGAGCTCGTATTGCAGGATGTTTACACATGACGATTCAAACTGCAGTTTTGATCGAGACTTTGATTGCACTTGGAGCTGAAGTGACTTGGAGTTCTTGTAACATTTTTTCTACTCAAGATCAGGCTGCCGCTGCTATTGCTGCTGCTGGAATTCAGGTATATGCTTGGAAAGGTCTTGACGAAGAATCGTTTGACTGGTGTATTGAGCAAACGTTGTTCTTTGGTGAAGACAGAAAACCATTGAATATGATTTTGGATGACGGTGGAGATTTGACTAATATGGTTATTGATCGTTACCCAGAATTGGTTGCTGGAATCAAAGGATTGTCTGAAGAAACTACTACTGGTGTTCACAGATTATACGAAAGAGTAAAAGCGGGAACATTACCAATGCCAGCGATCAACGTAAACGACTCTGTTACTAAATCTAAATTTGACAACAAATACGGTTGTAAAGAATCTGCAGTTGATGCAGTTCGTCGTGCTACTGATATTATGTTGGCTGGAAAAAGAGTAATTGTTTGTGGATACGGAGACGTAGGAAAAGGAACAGCTGCTTCTTTTAGAGGTGCTGGATCTATTGTAACGGTTACTGAAATTGATCCAATTTGTGCTTTACAAGCTGCAATGGACGGTTTTGAAGTTAAAAAATTAGATACTGTTATCGCTACAGCTGATATCATTATTACTACAACTGGAAACAAAGACATCGTTTTGGGTTCTCATTTTGAAAAAATGAAAGACAAAACGATCGTTTGTAACATAGGACACTTTGATAACGAAATTGATATGGCTTGGTTGAACAAAAACCACGGTGCTTCAAAAATCGAAATCAAACCACAAGTTGACAAATATACTATCAACGGTAATGACATCATCATCTTAGCAGAAGGTCGTTTGGTAAACCTTGGTTGTGCTACAGGTCACCCAAGTTTTGTAATGAGTAACTCATTTACGAACCAAACTTTGGCTCAAATCGAATTGTGGAAAAACAGTGCTGCTTACAAAAATGAAGTGTATATGTTACCAAAGCATTTAGATGAAAAAGTAGCTATGTTGCACTTAGCTAAATTAGGTGTTGAATTAGAGACTTTACGTCAAGATCAAGCAGAATACATTGGTGTTGAAGTTCAAGGTCCATTCAAACCAGAATATTACAGATACTAATTTAGTAATTAGTCCTTAGTGATGAGTGACTAGTAACTAGTTAATAACAGACAAACCCTTGCAGGAAACTGAAATATATTCAGTTGTACTGTAAGGGTTTGTTATTTTTGGACGTGAGCTTTCGTAAAAACTACGGGGCGTTACTATCTTTTATTCCGCTGCGCTGCATAAAAGGATTTCCACTGCTATCCCAATGTTATTAAGTTAAGGGGAAAAAGAAAAAATAGCACGCAGATTAATCAGATTTTCACTCATTTTTCTGCATAAATCTGCGTGAAAACAAAAAGAGCAATTCCTTAACTTAATGACATTGACTGCTATCCCTCACGCAAATCACTTTTCATAGAAACAATTGGTCTTAAACTTTGTTTTTTTTAGTAATGGCTTTACAAATTATGGCAATCCATAAAAATACAGCTCAAGCTTTTAATATATTTGAATAAATCTTTTATTATGAAGCCAGTTACTATTTTAAATTTAGAAAAGACATTAGGATTTGGGTTAAATTTATCAACTATTGATGATTTTTTTGATTTCAAAAATAGAAATACCTTCAAAATAAATGATGATGGAGAAGTCATTTCGTTGAATCTATTTGGAAACAAAATAACCAATATTTCTTTCATAAAAGAGTTTCAAAATTTAAAAGAATTAGACTTAAGAAATAATCCTATTAGAGATTTTACACCTCTAGAGAATTTCAAACAATTAATCCTTTTTGGTTATGGGATTCATAAAATAAATAGCCAATCATATATCAATGATTTTTTAAAAAAAGACATATAGACATTCCTCAAAAATAGCAGCTGTATATATTCATAAACACGAATTTTTATTTGATAAGCCTCAGATAATCAATTTGGGCGGGAGGAATACTTATTACATCGAATCTTATGGCGATAGTTCTGTTGAATTAATTTGTAAGCCAAATCCAAATTTTATTGAACATATTTTTGGCGAAGACATCGCATTAGTTTCAGCTATTGTTGGTGAAAATGGTACCGGCAAAACTAGTTTAATAACAAAATTATTTAATCAATTAATTCCAGTAAGAACTGGCGAAGAAAAATGTGTTTTTTTTATTATTGAAGAAACTGAAAAAATTAAATATTATTCATTTTTCAATTTAGAAAGTGATTTTAAAGTTATTTCTAAAAACTTTGATTCAGAAGCTGAAAAAGAACCCTTTTATGGTTTCCCTATCTATTTTTCAAATTATTTAAGCGATAATAGAATACATAAAAATCAAGCTAACTCATTGGATTTATCTTTAATGAGTCAAATATTAAACGATTTAAATCCTGAGTTATCCTCTAAAGCTAATTTTTCATTTTATAAAAATGCCCAATTAAAGAGATGGATGAAAATGCTTTCTGACAAGAAAATAACAACTATTCTGGATGAATTTTTATTACCTGTTTTTGATACTATTAAAATAGAAGTACAAAGAATTGATACAAAGTATGATTATAGGAAATCAATAAGGAATCTAGACTATCCGAGTGCTGAAAGTCTAAAAAATGAAGTAATAAAAGTCAAAGATATTTTTACTTCTGTCAATGGTTTTTTAGAAGATTTCAATTCAACTAATACTTTTACTGAGAAAAACACAAAAGATGAAATTGTGAGTTTTTTGATGAAACAGTTTATGGCATTTATAACTAAAACTATCTTTAATCAAGAAGAAACAAATACAATTTATCCAAAAATCAAAAATATTGAAGTTTTCGATAACCTAACCAATCTCGCTAATCCAAAGGATTTATTAAAATTATTGATTGATAATTTTTATTTTGTTGACATTAATAGTAGAGACTCTAAAATTACTTTTCCGTTCCAATCCTTCTATAATTTTATTTTAAAAATTGAAACCTTTTTTGACAATGGTGAAATTAAATTAAGCAGAAGCAACGAGTTTAATTTAAATTTTATTTCAGCTAGCGAAATTTTATTTTTACACGACAATATCATTTCAAAATTAAATGATTTTAAAATTGACAATTATCAATTTTTAAAATTTCATCCTGATAAAATAATTAGCTCAGGAGAAGAAATGATTTTTAATCTCATTTCATTATTATATGATAACAAAGAAATAAATACGAATGTTAATTTACCTGCAATTTTATTTTTAGATGAGGCAGATTTAGGACTACATCCTAAATGGAAAAAAATGTTTATCAACACTTTAATAAAAATGTTGCCTAAAATTTTTATTGGAATGAGAATACAAATCATATTCACAACTCACGACCCTTTGACATTATCAGACATTCCTAATAATAATATTGTTTATTTAAAAAAAGAGAACAATAAAACAATTATTCTTGATAATGAAAATAAACCAAAAAAATCATTTGGAGCAAATATTACCGATTTATTAGCAGATAGTTTTTTTATAGATAACGGTTTAATGGGCGATTTTGCAATGGCGAGAATAAACGACACTATTGACTGGATTAATGATAAAAATAGAGATTTAGCTAAAAAAGAATATTATGGAAAGCTTATAGATATTATTGACGAACCTTTAGTTAGATACAAAATTAGAGAAATGTATTTTGAAAAATTTCCAGAAGAAGAAATGGATCGAGAAAACCAACTTAAAAAATTAAAAGAAATGGCTGACAAATTAGGCTGTGCAATCAAAGAAAAATAAATCATGTTAGCACTAAAGGTTAATACTAGAGCATTAGATTTTCATCATAAATTAATTAAATGTTGGCTTTCAAAAAAAGTTAAAGGGAATTATAGTAAAGTAAATAAATCAGGTTATCGATGTGAAGAAAATGAATGCGTAAATTGTAAAACAAATACAAATAAGGTTCCTTTACCTGAAAATTTGATTAATTTTTTAACTTCTGAAAAAATTGACAATTTAATATTAGGGAAACCATCAGAATTATTAGAAATTAATCACGAATTAGAAAATTTAGCAATCGATATAGATGTAGTAAAAGCCCTTTTTGTTAAATCAGGATACAAAAATTGGTTTCAGCCGAATTTTGGAAACGAGCTTTTAAACATAATTAACCAAGATACCTGTACTTACTGCAACAGAAATTACACCTTACAAACAGTTCCTAATAGGTCAAGAGCTGAATTAGATCATTGGTTTTCAAAAGAAACATTTCCATTATTAGCATTATCATTTTACAATTTAATTCCGAGCTGTCATTCCTGTAATCATTTAAAGTTAAACAACGTTATTGATGACACTTTTGCACACCCTTACACTATTACAGAAGACAATCAAAATTTTAAATTTAGCTTTAATTACATCAACATTGACAAAAAATTTGACATAAAGCTTATGGTTGAAGAAAACTCAAAAATGGACAATTCTTTAAAAGATTTTAAAATCAAAGAAATCTACAACACACATTCTGAAAAAGAACTTAAAGATTTATTAGATCTTCGGTATAAATATTCAAAAAATTATTTAGATATTTTACTAAACAAAACATTCTCAAGTTTATCAATGTCAAAAGAAGAGGCTTATCGAATGATATTTGGTATAGAAATTAAAGAAGAAGATTACCACAAAAGACCGTTAAGTAAATTTAAACACGATATAATTGAGGAATTATTAAAACAATCTTAATTCAAAAAAAACAGGTATTTAATTTAACTACCATACCATTAACAACAACCAAAACATTTTATATCTTTGTATCTTAATTGATTACTTATCAAAATGACTACACTAACGGTAAACATAAAAGATATTTCTCAAATTGCCATCATCAAAAAAATTTTGAAAGCATTTGATGTGGAAGTAATTGAGCAAAATAATGAAATTACAAATCCGGAGATAATCGAAAGGTTAGAAAAACATCATAAAAATTTTCAAGATGCTACCTACAGAGAAGAAAACTACACCAAAGTAGATGCCAAAAATATATGGGCAGATATACAATAGAAATAAGCAAAGAAGCCCTTGCTGATTTATCTAAAATAAAAAAGTCAGGTAAAAAAACAGATATTTCAAAAATTGAAAAGATATTTCTGGAATTAGAAATACATCCAACAACTGGAATTGGTAAGCCTGAAAAACTTAAATACAAAACCGAAAATGTATGGTCTAGACAAATTAACAAAAAAGACCGATTAGTTTATGAAATTATCGACCACGAAGTCGTAGTGATTATCATTTCTGCTTTAGGACATTATAGTGACAAATAACTATTAAATTTCAACACAAGGTAAGCTTACCCAAATCAAATAGCACATATATTAACCCTCACATTACTGTGAGGGTTTGTTGTTTTTTGGGCAATTTCAACAATAAAATAATTTAAACTCCAATTCGTTTGTTAAAGTAATTTCTTAAAAAACCAATTTGAATACAAAACATTACTGTAGAAGCCACAATAGCATACATCGAAATTTTTGAGATTGCAAATCCCTTCAAAAATCTAGTATTGAACAACTTATCGTAATTAATGAAATTTAGCCAACTTTCGGGTGTTGTTTCACCGTAAATAAAAAGATAAATTGTCAATAAACAAGTAAATCCAAAAACAGCTATAAATATCGATTTTGGAATTAAAGGTTTATACAAAGTGACATCACTTGCTTTTGTTGCTGCAACTTGAGTCATTACTTTTGACGTAAAATCAACAGAAGGTGATTCTAAAGTTAGATCACTCATCATTCTATCTACAAATTTTTCCAGGTCTTTATTTTCGTTTGCTTCCATAATATTCAATTATTTCGGGTTCTAAACGCATTTTTAAAATAGAAGCAATTTTTTTTCTGCTTCTGAAAAGTTTAACTTTAACATTATTGATAGTACAATCTATAATTTTTGAAATTTCTTCTAAAGATTGTTCTTCAAAATAAAACAAGATCAATAAAAAAGCTTCTTCGCTCGGCAACAAATGAATGCAATCTTGAATCATTTTATTTCGATCTCTTTCATCGATAGCATCCAAAACATTTTCTAAGTTTTGTATTTGATTCTCAGAAAAATCATCTATCGGAATCGTATCCTGCACTCTTTTGTTTTTTTTGAGTTGATCTAAGCAAGTATTATAAGTTACTTTGTAAATCCAAGTTGAAAATTTTGAATCCCCTTTAAAGTTGTTAAGAGATTTAAACACTTTTACAAAAGTATCCTGAGCGGCTTCCTCGGCCTCTTCCCTATTTTTAAGCATTTTCAAAGACAACGAAAAGACCAAATCCTTATATTGATCAACCAATACAGCAAATGCATTCGAGTCACCTTCGAGGATTTTAGTAATATAGTATTGCTCGTTAAAACTGTTCATATTTACATCAGACGACAAGTCTTTACTATCGGTTACAATAAAACGCAAGAAATATTTTTTTCAAAAAATGTGTAACCTAATCTTAAATAGCGTCGTCATAGCTAACAAACACATTAATCAATTTAAAATCAAAAAAATTATGATCGCAGAAATTTTAATTCCAATCAGCTTGTTCTTAGCAATTTTCGGTATCATCTACCTTTATCTATCAACAAGAAACAAAGAACGTTTGGCACTCATCGAAAAAGGTATTGATGCAAGTATTTTTATGGGCAGAGACAAAAGCTCAACCTCATTTTCAAAAATAATACTTTTAAACTTAGCATTATTGCTTATGGGTATAGGTATAGGCGTATTTATAGCATTGTTGCTTTCGACATACACTTCCTTAAATGAAAGCGCATTATATCCTGCAACTATTTTCACAATGGCTGGTGCTGCATTATTCATTGGTTTTACAATGACTAAAAAACTTGACCAACAGTAATTATCATTTCTATTTTAGGATATTATAAATAACTTGTTTTCAGGAAGACGCAACTTTTGAGTAAACTTTTCCAAATCACTTACAACACAAACAAACCCTCGCAGAAATGTGAGGGTTTGTTGTTGAGCATAACTATTTAAACTCAAAAAAATCTCTATTCATAGACAAGATAAATATTATAAAGTAAAAATTTACACCCCCTTTTAATGTTTAAACTATAATATTTGTGTTTTTATGATTAAAATAAATATGTCATAAGTAAAATGAAAAACTTTTGTTTGTCACCATATTATTATTTATTCAGAAAAATTCAACTCAGGGAACCGATCGAAGATTTTAAAAATTTTTTTTTATGCGCCAAAAGGCAAATGGCAAGATGAAGATCCTACAAGTATACTACTGTATCGTGGAGCAACCATTTCGTACAGCACCTTTTTAGCCTATCATTTTTGATACCTCGTGAATGAACAATAATAAAATAAAATTGTTTTTCAGCATTGGATTATTATTCAATCCAGCATAAAAAAGAAAAGCCTGTCAATTTTGATTGACAGGCTTTATAATAATTAAAATCAAATTCTTATGCTTCAAATGGAAGAATAGAAACGTATGATTTATTATCTTTTTTCTTTTGGAACTTCACAACTCCAGCTACTCTTGCGTGTAGGGTGTGATCTTTACTGATGTAAACATTTTCACCTGGATTGTGTTTAGAACCTCTTTGTCTTACGATGATGTTCCCAGCAATAGCAGCTTGACCACCAAAAATCTTAACGCCTAAACGTTTTGATTCTGATTCTCTACCATTCTTAGAACTACCGACACCTTTCTTGTGAGCCATGACGTATTGGTTTTAATATTGTTATTATTCTTTTGTATCTTCTTTTTTAGCTTTTGGAGCTTTTTTTACTTTAGGAGCTGGTGCTTCTTCAGTAGTAGCTTCAACTGCTGCTTTTTTTGGAGCTGCTTTTTTAGCTGTTCCTGCTGCAGTAATACCTTCAATTACAATTTGAGTAAGATATTGTCTGTGACCATTTCTTTTTTTGTATCCTTTTCTTCTTTTCTTTTTGAAAACGATAACTTTATCTCCTTTTAAGTGTTGTAACACTTTAGCTTCTACTGAAGCACCTTCTATAGCTGGGGCGCCTAAAGTTACATTTCCATTATCGTCTAATAAAAGAACTTTGTCAAAAGAAACTTTTGAACCTTCTTCATTAGCCAAACGGTGAACATAAACCTTTAAGTCTTTGCTTACTTTAAATTGTTGCCCTGCTATCTCTACGATTGCATACATACCAAATTGATTTATTGATTTTTAAGGTTGCAAATATACAACTAAAAATTAATCTTGCAATCTAATGTCCAAAAAATATTTCAACCCCTATTACCCTCTGATTTTTAAGCCATTTACTCTGTTTAAACCAATGTTAAAATCATGCAAAAACAAGATTATATTTACAAGAACACTTAAAATAAAGTACATTTGATGTAACATATTTTATGATACCTAAACTAATGCAACAACAAAATTTTAATAATCTTTATGAAAAAAACAATAATGGCTTTGAGTAGTGTATTGATGCTTGGAGGCGTTGCCTCAGCTCAAAAAGTAGCGTTTGAAGAGTACGACTTAGACAATGGAATGCATGTCATTTTACACCATGACCCGTCTGCTCCTGTAGCAATCACCTCAGTAATGTACCATGTAGGTTCTAAAGACGAAAGACCTGATCGCACAGGTTTTGCTCACTTTTTTGAGCATTTGTTATTTGAAGGAACTGAAAACATCAAACGTGGCGAATGGTTCAAGATCGTAACTGCTAACGGAGGGGTGAACAATGCCAATACATCAGACGACAGAACCTATTATTATGAAGTATTCCCATCAAACAATTTAGAATTAGCCCTTTGGATGGAATCCGAAAGATTATTACACCCTGTCATCAACAAAATTGGTGTAGATACACAAAACGAGGTAGTGAAAGAGGAAAAAAGAACCCGAATGGACAACCAACCTTATGGTAGATTTCAAGCGGTAGTAAAAGAAAACCTGTTCAAAAAACATCCTTACCGTTGGGCAACAATCGGTTCTATGGAACATTTAGATGCTGCCACTTTAGAAGAATTTCAAGCGTTCAACAAAAAATTCTACATTCCTAATAACGCTGTTTTGGTAGTAGCTGGTGATTTCAAAAAAGACGAAGCCAAAAAATGGATTGCACAGTATTTTGGAACAATTCCTAAAGGAGCTCCGATTAAAAGAGAACAATTCATCGAAGAACCTATTACTGAAACTATAAAAGCCAAATTTGAAGACAACAACATTCAAATTCCAGCGATTGTAGCGGCTTACAGAACACCTTCAATGAAAACAAGAGATGCACGCGTTTTAGACCTTATCTCTTCTTATTTGAGTGATGGTAAAAGCTCTAAGTTGTACAAAAAAATTGTTGACGACAAAAAAATCGCACTACAAGTAGGTGCTTTTAGCAACAGCCAAGAAGATTACGGTATGTACATTTTGTATGGTTTACCAATGGGACAAAATTCCCCTATAGATATCTTAAAAGAAATTGATGAAGAAATAACAAAATTGCAAACCGAATTAATTTCTGAGAAAGATTACCAAAAATTACAAAACAAGTTCGATAATAATTTTGTAAACTCTAACTCCTCTATTGAAGGAATTGCTGAAAATTTGGCTAGCTATTATTTATTGTATGGCGATATCAACCTAATCAATACAGAAATAGAAATGATTCACTCTATCACAAGAGAAGAAATCAGAGACGTTGCCAAAAAGTATTTAAATCCTAATCAACGTTTAGTTTTAGATTACGTACCAGCTGCTGAAAAGGCCAAATAACAAGATATGAACATTATGAAAAATATAAGCATCCTCTTAACCCTATTCTTTGTAACAGGAATTATGCAAGCGCAAAACAGACCACAACCCAAGCCAGGACCTTCTCCAATGGTTCAAATCAAAAAGCCACAAAGCTTTGTTCTAAAAAACGGACTAAAAGTGATGGTCGTAGAAAACCACAAACTTCCACGCGTTTCTTTCAACCTTACACTAGACAACCCTCCTTTTGCAGAAGGCAACAAAAAAGGAGTAGATGATTTGACCAGCAGCTTGATTGGTAACGGAAGTCAAAAAACCCCAAAAGATGTATTCAATGAAGAAATTGATTTCTTAGGTGCCAATATCAACTTCTCTTCACAAGGAGCTTCCGCAAGTGCGCTGTCTAAATATTCAGGACGCGTTTTAGAATTGTTAGCCGAAGGTTCATTGTTTCCGCTTTTCACACAAGAAGAATTCGACAAAGACAAAGCGAAAATGATAGAAGGATTAAAAGCCAACGAGAAAAGCGTAGCCGCAATTTCTAGCCGAGTTGTTGATGTACTCGCTTTTGGTAAAAACCATCCTTCCGGAGAATACGTTTCAGAAGAAACTTTAAAAAACGTAACGCTGACTGATGTTCAAAGCAATTACGCTACTCGTTTTGTGCCAGAAAACGCTTATTTGGTAATCATTGGAGACATAAAATTTAAAGAAACCAAAGCTGCTGTTGAAAAACTATTTGGTGCTTGGGAGAAAAAAACCATTACCAAAGAAAACTATACGGCTAATCCAAACGTAGGTCAATTACAAATCAACATAGTAGATGTACCAAATGCTGTACAATCAGAAATTTCGTTGGTCAACACCTTGAATCTAAAAATGAATGACCCAGATTTTTTCCCAGCAGTGATTGCTAATCAAATTTTGGGTGGTGATTTCAATTCGTATTTAAATATGAATTTGAGAGAAAAACACGCTTGGACTTATGGCGCACGTTCTGAAATTGGAAGCGGAAAATATATAACCAAATTTGTAGCTAATTCTGCTGTTCGAAATGCCGTTACTGATAGTGCTGTGGTTGAATTCATCAAAGAAATCAAAAAAATCAGAACCGAAAAAGTAGATGCCGAAGTCTTGAAAAACGTAAAAGCAGGATACATTGGTCGTTTTGTAATGCAAGTTCAAAAACCACAAGCCGTGGCGCGCTATGCTTTAAATATCGAGACAGAACAATTACCTGCCGATTTTTACGAAAAATACATTCAAACCATCAATGCTGTAACACCTGATGACATTCAACGCGTAGCTAATAAATACTTCTTATTAGACAACACCCGAATTGTAATCGTTGGAAAAGCAAGTGAGATAACACCTGGTTTAGAAAAACTAAAACTACCATTATACTTTTTTGACAAATACGGCAATCCAGTAGAAAAACCAGTAACCAAAAAAGAAATTCCAGCTGGAGTTACCGCCAAAAGCGTTTTAGAAAACTATATCAAAGCTATTGGTGGAGACAAAGCCGTGGCCACTGTAAAAACCATTGCAATGACTGGTTCTACAACCATTCCACAAACACCTTCTCCATTGAGTTTTACCTCAAAAATTGACAACAAAGGAAAGATGACAATTGAATTAGCAATGGGAGCTATGAGCTTAATGAAACAAGTAGTAAACGAAAAAGGAGCCTACGCCATTCAACAAGGACAACGCCGAGATTTTACTGGTAAAGATTTAGATGCTATGAAAGCTAGCGCCACAGTATTTAAAGAAGTATCTTTATTAAAAAAAGCAGACATCTCCCTTTCAGGCATCGAAACCATCAATGGTAAAGACGCTTACGGAATCAAAGACGGCAAAACAACTTATTTCTATGACACCACAACAGGTCTAAAAGTAGCCGAATCAAAAGTATTAGAACAAGGAGGTCAAAGTATGACGCAAACCACCAATTATGGCGACTATAAAGAAGTAAAAGGCGTAAAAGTTCCTTTTAACATCATCCAAAATGTTGGTTTTGAACTTGACATCAAAATGTCTGATGTAAAAATCAACGAAGGCGTAACTGAGGCCGATTTTCAATAATCACAACTTAAATTAAAACAATAAAGACTGCTTTCATCAGAGCCACTGAAAAACCACGTCAATTTTGATAGACCTCGTTTTTAGATAAAAAAAACGCTTATAATTGGATTTTAATCTTCCTTTTATAAGCGTTTTTCCTTTGTGATTAATTTTTTAATGGGATTT